>DASUJK010000279.1:0-25433 GCA_036279295.1 Pseudonocardiaceae bacterium
CCACCGGAGTCCCGGTCCATTCGTGGTCATCGAGTGTCCACAATGGTCGTCATGGTTCGGTCATTCCCTTCCGGCGCGGGCGGCCTCCGACTCGGTCGTGGCCTGAGCCTCGGCATCTGTGTCCGGCTCGGTCACGGGCTCGTGTTCTGTCATGGCCTCGCGACCGGTTTCGCGCTCGCTCTCCCGCTCGGTCCTGGTCTCCGCCTTGGTCGTGTCGGCTTCGCCGAGCAGCGACCGGACGAGTTCGCGGTAGTCCAGCAGGGCGTTCCGCAGGTTGTCGGTGCCGGCCGAGTCGCCGGCCGTCGCCAACGCGTGCGCCCTGCGGTACAGCTCGACATCCTCCGCGTAGCGGACCGACAGGTCGTCAGCCTGCTGGTCGAAGCCTTCGGTGGGGTAGCCCATGTCGGCCATCACCTCGGCCACCAGATGGTCAGCCGCCTCGACCGCCTGAGTTGGCGCGTCGACGAACTGCTCCTGGATGGTCGACCACCGGGCAAGGTATTCCTGCCGCGCGGTCTCGGAAAGCTCACGTAGCTCGTACTTCGAGTGCCGGCTCTCCCGCTCGGCCAACTCCCGCTCGGCATCCTTCGGATGGTCGGAGTCGGCGACCACACGGTCGTACTCCGGTCCGAACCGCGTGCGTAAGCGTCGACTCCGTATCCTGCCCGGCAGCACGATCAGGGCGGCCACGACGAGCACAACGACGATGACGATCACGATGATCAGGCCCGTCGACATCAGGTCCTCCAGGTGATCCACATTGGTCAGGTCTGTCCCGTAGAGATGCCACAACAAGCCCCACACGAAACGGCTGGCACTGTTCGTATTTCGTACGCTGTAGACGTACACCATACGAACAGATCGTGAGGGGTATCGCGATGACGGACGTGACCAGGGCAGATGTGGACGTGCTGATCGCGGGGCGGGGCCGACCGGCCTGGTGCTGGCCATCGAGCTGGCGCGTCGAGGTGTGCGTTTCCGGCTGGTGAACAAGGCGGCGGAGTTCTTCGGCGGCTCCCGTGCCGACGGCCTGCAGCCGCGCACGCTGGAGGTGTTCGACGACATCGGCATCGTCGACACCGTGCTGGCCGAGGGCAACATGGGCATCGAGGTGCAGGGCTACCAGGGGCGACAAGGAGATCTGGGCGGGCACCTCCACCGAGCCGATGCCGGCGCGGCCGACGTGCCGTACCCGAACATCTGGTTCCTGCCGCAGTTCCGCACCGAGGAGCTGCCGGACGGCTACACCGGGCTGATCGCCGAGTCCGCCGCCGACGTGCTCGGTTACCTCGCCGGGATCTACGGCGAACCGGGAACCCCGATGGCAGCCGGCTCGTTGGGGTCGCATGGCGTGGCTGGCGTTCAGTATTCCCGGCGGGGTGTTGTTGCTCGTCGCCGTGGGAATGTACGAGAAGCACAGGCGGCGCGGCACGGGTCTGGCGGCCACCTACATCAACGAGGTCACCGCGATGTTCTACGGCACCAAGCGCATGGAACTGGATCATCGCAACTCGATCGAGATGATGCGCGACGAGGACGCGGAAGGCGCTCCCCCGCTGCGGGTCGACCTGGACCAGGGCGTCGTGTTCCTCCGGCCGAACGACGACTCAGCCAAGGCGTGACCGACCGCCCGGCCCCGGCAGCGGGCGCAGTCCGCTGCCGGGGCCTGGTGGGCGTCCGGGTCCTCGCCTACCCGTTCACCTCGCCGCCAGCTGTCACGCCGGCAGGATCCAGCTCTGGTTGGTGCCACCGGTGCAGTCCCAGATCTGCAACGGGGTGCCGTCCGCCGAACTCGGCCCCGTCGCGTCGAGACATCGCCCGGACTCCGGGTTGATCAACTGGTTGGACGCGGTGTGCTGCCACTGCTGCGCACCTGTGCCGTTGCAGTCGAACAACTCGACTTTCGTGCCGTTCGCCGTGCCCGCCGCTGTCACGTCCATGCACTTGCCGAGCACCTGAAGCGTGCCGTTGGACGCCACCGTCCACGACTGCGCCGCGGTGCCGTTGCAGGTGAACAACTGGATCTGCGAGCCGTTCGCGGTCGACGCCGCCGCGTCGTCCACACACTTGCCGCCCAGCCCGGTGATCTGCCCGGTCCGTGTGGTGCTGGCGCCCTGCGCGCCACTCCAGGTGAACGTGGCCGACGTGGCCGCGGGCAGTGAGTAGCTGAACGACTCGTTGCCCCAGTTCACCACGACGTTCTGGGCGCTCGCGGTGCCGTTGTAGGCGACCAGCGCCTTGGAGCCGTCCGGGTTCTGCCACGCCACATTGGGCACGGTGGTGTTGGCAGTCGAGTCGATCCGGAACGCACCCGGCTTGACGAACCTGGTCAGCTGACCCATGTCGTAGTACTCGACGGTGAAGTCGACCTGCCCGCTCCTCGCGTCGCCGTTGTGCACGGTGATCAGGCCCTGGCAGGTACTACAACCACCGTTGTGCGGCCCCATCGTCTGGTCGACGGCGAGGCTCCACTTGACCACACTCCGACCCCAGTTCCGGGTGTAGTCGATGATGTTGTTCATGTCCTCGTTCTGCTGATTCGCGATCCAGGTGCCGCCAGAGTGCTCGGTGTCGAACGTGCCGATGCTCGGGAACTGGTTGTGCACCGTGGTCTGCTCGGCAGCGGAGCCCTCGTCGTAGCCGTGCCATGCGACACCGCCGAACAGCGGGTCGTCGCGCACGGTCGCGTCATTGACCTCCTGGGCGCCGTACAGCGCGTAGTTGCTCCAGTTCCAGTCCAGCGCGAGCACCTTCGTGCTCAGTCCCGCGGCATGGAACGCGGGCAGCAGGTCGGTGGCGGTGAAGAAGTCCAGCCCGTTGCCGTTCCAGTTCATCGTCGGGTACGTCGAGCCGTCGCAGCAGCCAGGCTCGTTCTGCGCCGACGTGTAGTCGACGTGCAGACCCTGGGCCGCGTAGGCCTGGATCGTCTTGACGTAGTACTGCGCGTAGGCCGGGTAGAACTGCGACTGCAGGAAGCTGTGGCTGGTGAAGTTGTCGTCCGCCTTCATCCACGCCGGGGCGCTCCACGGCACCATCATCAGCTTGAGGCTCGGGTTGAGCGTCTGGGCCTGCTTGGTCAGCGGCAGGATGTCGGTCAGGTCGTGGCTGATCGAGAAGTGCGCCAGGCTCGGGTCGGTCTGGCCGGCCGGCACGTCGTCGTAGGAGTAGTTGCCGCGAGCCAGGTCGGACGCGCCCATCGGGTTGCGCAGGAAGTCAAGGCCGATGCCGTTGACCGGGTCGAACAGCTTGGTCATCACGGAGTTCTTGGTGGCGGCGCTCAGCGCTCCGCTGCTGCCCAGCAGGAAACCGGACGTGTCGGTCATGGAGGCGCCGGCACCGACGAACTGCTGGAACTTGGTGTTCTCGTTGACGGTGATGTTCTGGCCGCCCGCGGTGTTGCCCGCCTTGAACGCGACCGGCGTCTGCTGTTGGAGGCCACGGGTGACGTTGCGGCCTGCCGCGTCGTTCGTCGTGGTCAGCCAGACGTTCACCGCCTCGTTCGCCGCGTGCGCCGCCGTCGGCACGACGACACCGGCGATGAGCGCGAGCAGGCCCAGCGTGGGCGCCAGCCCGTAGCGGACGAGCGTGGACCTGCGGCGGCGTCTGCCGCCCGGCCCGTTACCACCGACCGAACTGATATCTGGCACGAGAGGTACTCCCTCCTCGGTTCGACACGTGGACCGGTGGGCCGACCGGTAGTGATCCCGTTCACGCCCCGAGGCATCTTGATATCGCGACTTGAAATAAGTCGTCAAGGATGTCCCGTTGACCGTGCCCAGCTGTGAATCGGATGGCGGACCACCGGTTACAGTGGGCTGACGGTCCGCCGGGCCGAGGACGGAGGCCCCGTGTCCTACCCCGTTGCCGAGGTCAGGAGCCACTTCCCCGCCCTCGCCGAAGGCGCGGCACACTTCGACGGACCCGGTGGTTCGCAGTCGCCGGACGTCGTCGCCGATGCCGTCGCGGGCACCCTGCGGGCCGCCGTCGCGAACCGGGGCATCGTCACGACCGCCGAGTTACGCGCGACGGCCGTCGTGACCGAGGCCAGGCAGGCGATGGCCGACCTGCTGCACGTCGACCCGCGTGGCGTCGTGTTCGGCAGGAGCATGACCCAGCTGACGTACGACCTGGCCAGGACACTGTCCGCCGACTGGCGGCCGGGCGACGAGATCGTGGTGACCCGGTTGGACCACGACGCCAACATCCGCCCGTGGGTCCGGGCCGCCGAGTTGTCCGGTGCCACCGTGCGGTGGGCCGAATTCGACCGTGCCACCGGCGAACTGGCCGCGTCCTCGGTGACCGACCTGCTGTCCGAGCGTACCCGGCTGGTCGCCGTGACGGCGGCGTCGAACCTGCTGGGCACCAGGCCGGACGCCGTCGTGATCGCCGAGCGGGCGCACGCCGTCGGCGCCCTCGTCCACCTGGACGGCGTCCATCTCACACCGCACGCCGTCGTCGACGTGGCCGCGCTGGGCGTCGACTTCTACGCCTGTGCGCCATACAAATTCCTTGGACCGCACCTCGGAGTGCTGGCCGCTTCGCCCGCGCTGCTGGAGACACTGCACCCGGACAAGCTGCTGCCGGCCACCGATGCCGTCCCGGAACGGTTCGAACTGGGCACGCTGCCCTACGAACTGCTCGCCGGCACCACCGCCGCCGTCGACTTCCTGGCCGGAATCATGCCGGGCACCGGTACCCGACGGGCTCGGCTGGTCGCGTCGATGACGGCCGTCGAGGAGCACGAAGCCGCACTGCTGACCCGGCTGGAGACCGGCCTGGCCGCGATCGACGGCATCACCAGCCACGGCGCCACCAACCGCAGGCGCACGCCGACCGTGTTGTTCTCGGTGGCCGGCACGTCCGGCGACCAGGTGCACCGGCAGCTGGCCGAGTACGGCGTGAACGCGCCGGCCGGCAGCTTCTACGCGCTGGAGTGCTCCCGCTGGCTCGGCCTCGGTGACGCGGGTGCGGTGCGGGCCGGGATCGCGCCGTATACCGACGAGTCGGACGTGGACCGGCTGCTGGCCGGTGTCGCGAAGATCGCGGCGGGTGAGCGCGGCATCTAGGGTGATCGCGTGACGACACCACAGGCCAAGCAGCTGCGGATCGGTTACCAACTTCAGCCGCAGCACAGCGACTACGCGTCGATCCGCCGTTCGGCGGCGGCCATCGAGGAGATCGGCGTCGACGTCCTGTTCAACTGGGACCACTTCTACCCGTTGTCCGGCGCACCGGACGGGTTGCACTTCGAGTGCTGGACGATGCTCGGTGCCTGGGCGGAGAGCACGTCCCGGGTACAGATCGGCGCACTCGTCACGTGCAACAGCTACCGCAACCCCGAACTGCTCGCCGACATGGCGCGCACGGTGGACCACATCAGCGACGGCAGGCTGGTGCTCGGCATCGGCTCCGGCTGGTTCCAGAAGGACTACGACGAGTACGGCTACGACTTCGGCACAGCGGGCGGTCGCCTGACCGAACTGTCGGCCGCGCTGCCCAGGATCAAGCGGCGTTTCGGGCTGCTGAACCCACCGCCCACCCGGCCGATCCCGGTGCTGATCGGTGGCGGCGGCGAGAAGCGGACACTGCGGATGGTGGCCAAGTACGCGGACATCTGGCACGCGTTCGGCAATGCGGACACGATGCGCAGCAAGGGCGCCATCCTCGAACAGCACTGTGCCGACGTGGGCCGGGACCCGGCCGAGATCGAGCGCTCCACCGAGGTGCGCCGCTCACCGGAGGAGGCGGGTCCGGCGCTGGTCGCTGCCGGCGTCTCGTTGTTCAACCTGGCAGGCGAAGCGGGCGCGGATCTCGGGCTGCTGCGGGACTGGGTCGCGTGGCGGGACGAGCAAAACCGTTAAAATGGTGTCTGACAACACGTTTACCGGCCTGTCTAAGAAAATCACAGATGTGATTTAACCTGTCCCCAGGCCCGTATGGGTTTCGTGCCAGGTTCGCCGGCAACCATTCACATCATGGCGACGAATGTGGCACGTGCCCGGACGCCCCGTCTGGGCACGCTGACCGGGCTGCGGTTCTTCGGCGCGTTGGCCGTGGTCTTCTGCCACGTCGGTGCCCAGTTCACCAACACGGCGTCGCTGACGGTGCTGGCCAGCTACGGTTACATCGGCGTCAGCTTCTTCTTCATGCTGTCCGGCTTCGTGTTGACGTGGTCGGCCAACACGCCCAGTCCTGGACGTTTCCTGTGGATGCGGTTCTGCCGGGTGTGGCCGTTGCAGTTCCTGCTCGCGCTCGTGGCGTTCACCGTGTTGGCGGCACAGGAGAGGATGCCCGGCACACTGGGCCATGTGGCGGACATCCTGTTGCTCCAGGCATGGTCGCCGCATCAGGGTGTGTACTTCGGTGGCAACGGCGTCAGTTGGTCGTTGTCGTGCGAGATGTTCTTCTATCTGTTGTTCCCGCTCGTGATCGGGCCGCTGAGCCGGTTGCGCGGGCGTGGGCTGGCGGTGACCGCGGGGGTGACGGTGACCGTGTTGGCCGTGGCACCGTTGGTGGGCTACGGAATGCATCTGCCCGGCACGCTGACCTACTGGCTGTTCTTCATCTTCCCACCCTACCGGTTCGGCGAGTTCCTGCTGGGCATGGTGTTGGCGAGGGCGACCACGATCGGCGCCCGGCTGGCCAGGCCGGAATGGTGCGCAGCCTTCGCGGTCGGCGGGTTGGCGTTGGTCATGTGGCAGCTCACCACGTTCACCGTGCACACGGGCAACGCGGTGTCGCGGCCGTGGGTCGCGCTGCTGGCGCTGCCGTTGTTCAGCCTCTTGCTGCTGGCTGCCGCGACCAGTGATCTGGACGGCCGACGCACCGGGCTGACCTGGTGGCTGCCGTTGCGGTTGGGTGAATGGTCGTTCGCGTTGTACCTGGTGCACAAGCCGTTGTTGTTGCTCACGTTGACGTGGGGTTGGTGGCAGCAAACAGGATGGCTGGCCGACGGGGCCGCGTTCACGGCATTCCTGGCGCTGGCGGTGGCATTGGCCGCGGCTCTGCACTACCTGACCGAGCGGCCGATCGAACGGTATCTTCGAAAGTGGCCGATCGGCATCTCGCGGCCGGCAAGGGTTTCGCTCGCTGTGAGCGAACACGCTTAGAGCGAACGGGCCGGACAGGCGGGTTTCGAGGCTCTACGGTCGGAAGTGGACGGATCGGGTTTCGATTCCATTGACCGAGAGTGAGGTGCCAGCGATGGGGGCGGCGGACGCAGTCGGCTTCACCCTGAACGACTCCGTGTTCGAACAGTTGCTCAGGTCCAGGATCGTGTTCCTGGGCAGCGAAGTTGATGACGATGTGGCGAACCGCATTACCGGCCAGTTGTTGTTGCTGGCAGCCGAGGACAGCGAGCGGGACATCACGTTCTACATCAACTCGCCGGGCGGTTCGGTCACGGCGGGCATGGCGATCTACGACACGATGCAGCTGATCGAGCCGGACGTGGCCACGTGGGGAATGGGTTTCGTGGCGTCGATGGGCCAGTTCCTGTTGTCGTCGGGCACGCGCGGCAAGCGGTACGCCTTACCGAACACGCGCGTCGTGATGCACCAGCCATCCGGCGGCGTCGGCGGTACAGCGACCGACATCCGCATTCGGGCCGAGGTACTGGGCCAGATGAAGCTGCGGATGGCGGAGCTGACGGCCGAGCAGACCGGCCAGACGGTGGAACGCATCACCGAGGACGCCGACCGGGATCGCTGGTTCACCGCACAGGAGGCGCTGGACTACGGCTTCATCGACCACATCGTCCGCCGCCCGCCGACGGCGGTGATGTGATCGTGCAGGGCGTACCGCGGGCTCGCCGCACACTGCCGTCGTTCACGGAACGAACCAGCTACGGCGTCCAGGAAACCGATCCCTACAACAAGCTGTTCGCCGAGCGTGTCGTGTTCCTCGGCACGCAGGTGGACGACGCGTCGGCCAACGACATCATGGCGCAGTTACTGTGGCTGGAGGCCGATGATCCGGACCGGGACATCCACCTCTACATCAACTCACCGGGCGGCTCGGCCACATCGTTGATGGCGATCTACGACACGATGCGGTACGTCCGATCCGACATCGAGACGGTGTGCTTGGGCCAAGCGGCGTCGGCCGCCGCCGTGATCCTGGCGGCCGGCACACCGGGCAAGCGGTTCGCGCTGCCGAACGCCCGGATCCTGATCCACCAGCCGGCGACGGGGGCGATCCAGGGCCAGGTCTCGGATCTGCAGATCCAGGCCGCCGAGATCCAGCGAATCCGGGAGCAGTTGGAGACCACGCTGGCACTGCACACCGGCAAGGATGTTGAGGAGATCAGACGGGACATCGAACGGGACAAGGTGCTGACGGCGGCAGCAGCCAAGGACTACGGCATCGTGGATGACCTGCTGCCGTACCGGAAGCTGTCGGAGGGTAGGAGGTAGAGACGCATCAGGCCAACAGGGCGAGCGGCACCGGCAGTTGCGGGTGCGGCCACACTCCCTCCGGCCCCACGACGTCAAACCCTCCACGACGAGGGGGGAGGCGGCCAGCCCAAAACCTCAAAGCCGAGTGCCGCGCCACGGCAACGGGCGCGACGACGGTCGGTGCGCAGGCCACGGTCCGGCCGTTGACGGTGGCGGCCAGTGCGCGTCGTCCCGGCGTTGGCGGGGCGCCGACTGCCATAACGACGTGTCCCGGCAGTTGGTGCCAGCCGATCGCCGGCGGCGGTGGCAGCATGGCAGCCATGTTGATCGAGCAGAAACTCGCTGATCTCGGGCTCGTGCTGCCGGAGCCGGTTCGGCTGCCGGCCGGGGTCGAGCTGCCGTTTCCGTGGGTTCGCGTCCACCGGGACCGGGCCTTCGTGTCCGGGCACGCGCCGCTACATCCGGACGGCTCCCTCGCCGGTCCGTTCGGCAAGGTCGGCACCGACGCGGACAGCGAGGTCACCCAGGAGCAGGCCTACGACGCCGCTCGGCTGACCGCGCTGGCCGTACTCGCCAGCCTGCGCCGCGCGCTCGGCGACCTGGACCGCGTCACCGCGTGGCTGCGGGTGTTCGGCATGGTCAACGCGGCGCCCGGGTTCGCAGCCTCACCTGCCGTCATCAACGGGTTCTCCGACCTGATCCTGCACCTGTGGGGACCGGATGCGGGCAGTCACGCCCGCTCCGCCGTCGGGCTGGCAGAGCTGCCGTTCCACATTCCGGTCGAAGTGGAAGCCGAGGTCGCCATCATCGCCTGAACCCGAAGAATCGTTCGGCTGATCGGGTACGCCTGACCTGCCACGCGCCGCGTCGTTGACCGCCTGCCCCTGGGGGCGTGTAACGTGCCGGGTCGCGCAGGTGCGGCGAGTCGCAGGAGGAAACAGTGTCCACGGGTGGGTCGGCAACAGGTCCGACAGCCCGTCGTATGGTCCTCGGCGGCCAATTGCGCAGGTTGCGGGAGCGCGGCCACATTTCCCGGGAGAGCGCCGGTGCCGCCATTCGCGGTTCCGAGTCCAAGATCAGCCGCCTCGAACTGGGCCGCGTCAGCCTGAAGGAACGGGACGTCGCCGACCTGCTCGTCCTCTACGGCGTCACCGACCACGACGAGCGCGCCGCGTTCCTCACCCTCGTGCGCGAGTCGAACCAGCCCGGTTGGTGGCAGCGCTACCACGATCTGCTGCCCCGCTGGTTCCAGGACTACGTCGGTCTTGAGGAGTCCGCCGCCCGTATCCAGACCTACGAGATGGCGTTCGTGCCCGGTCTCGTGCAGACCGAGAGCTACGCACGGGCCGTCGTGCGCCGGGGTCTGCCGGATGCGCCGGACGAGGAAGTGGAGCGCCGGGTTCGGCTACGGATGGATCGGCAACGACTGTTGGACGATCCGGCACACCGCCTGTGGGCCGTCGTGGACGAAGCGGTGCTGCATCGGACCGTCGGCGGCGACGACGTGATGCGGGAGCAACTGGCGCACCTGGTCGACGTCACGACACGCCCGAACATCTCGGTGCAGGTGGTGCCGTTCCGGTCCGGCGGCTCGGCTGCCGAGAGTTCGTTCACGTTGTTGCGCTTCGCCGAGCCGGAGCTGCCGGACGTGGTCTACCTGGAACACCTGTGCGGCGCGCTCTACCTCGACAAGCAGGACGAGGTGGAGATCTACAGCAAGATGGCGCAGCGGTTGGCCGTCGAGGCGGAGACGCCGGACGAGAGCCGCCGCATGTTGATCAACGTGCTGCACTCGATCCGTTAACAGTCACAACTCCAACTGTCACGCCCACCACACCGAATGCACGTGCATCTGCACGCGCATCCGGTGCTACAGTCCCAGTACGCAGTCAGTTACCGAACAGTAGCGCCGCTGGCCGTACCGGGAGGTGGACCTTTCCGATGGACGACGTCGACATCATGACGACCGGCGCCCGGCTGTCCAACCTGTCCTGGCGCAAGAGCAGACGCAGTGGCGCGCTCGGCAACTGTGTCGAACTGGCTCCGCTGGCCAACGGTGACTTCGCCGTCCGACACTCCAGGCAGCCCGACGGCCCTGTACTGATCTACGGGCGCACCGAGCTGGTCATGTTCCTGTCCTGGGCCAAGGACAACGACTCCGGGACCAAAGGCGGTTCCTCATGAGCGACATCACCGACGCCCTGCGCGGCCTGATGGACATCGGCTTCCGCTTCGCCCACTCGCGCAACGCGGGCGGCCACGTCGTCGCGATCACCGGCATCCGCATGCACCACGACGTTGTCGACGTGTTCCAGATGTACGGCGAGCACGCGGCCAACGGCGCTCGCATGTCCGCGTCCGAACCGGACGTGCTGTCGCCGCGCACCGTGCTGTGGCGGACCAGCGGCACCGCGACCACCGTGATCGACAACCTGCTGCGACTGGCCGACCCAATCGGAACGGACGACGGCAAGCCGGACGGCTGCTGGGTGCCCACCCGCCCCGGTCGGATGGCCTGGCTCCGCGCGTCGGCTTAGATCGAGAGTTACGATCGTTCTCGACCCCTTACGGGAGGGTGGCGATCGTGGCGGACGTGACAGCGCAGCAGGTACCAGCCGGAGTCGATACGAGCACGCCCAGCATCGCCAGGGTTTATGACTATTTCCTGGGCGGCAAGGACAACTTCGCGTGCGATCGACAGGTTGCCGAACAGTTGCGCACCGCCGTGCCCGAGGCCGCGACGATGGCCGCGCAGAACAGGGCGTTCCTCGGTCGCGTCGTCCAGTTCCTCGCTGAGCAGGGCATTCGCCAGTTCATCGACATCGGCACCGGGCTGCCCACCCAGAACAACGTGCACCAGGTGGCTCAGGCCGTCGCGTCGGACGCCCGCGTGGTCTATGTGGACAACGACCCGATCGTGCTGGCCCACGCTCGGGCGCTGCTCGCCGAGAACCCGAACACCATCGCTGTGCACGGGGATCTGCGCAGCCCGGCCGACATCCTGGCCAGCCCGGCGGTGCGCGAGCTGATCGACCTGGATCAGCCAGTGGCGTTCCTGTTGGTCGGCATCCTGTACTTCCTGACCGACGAGGACCATCCGTTCGAAGTCGTCGCGACGCTGCGGGACGCCATGGCACCCGGCAGCTACCTCGCCGTCTCGCACGTGGTGTCCGACGACCAGCCCGACGCGATCAGCACGGCCCAGGAGATCTATCGGAGTTTCCTGCGCAGGGCAGGCGACGCCCGACGCACCCGCGCCCAGGTGGAGTCGTTCTTCACCTGCCTCGACATGGTCGATCCCGGCCTCGTCTACGTGCGGGACTGGCGCGGTGATGACACCCCTGACCTCTCCCCCGTAACGTGGATGGTCGGCGGAGTGGGGTGCAAGCCATGAAGGACGGCGAGCAGCACAGGACCAGCGACGAGGGCGGCGACCCGGCCTGCTGGCTGGGTCAGGTGTGCCCGGAGTGCGGTGCGTTCACCGACCAGGCCGCCCCAGCCACGTGCCCACGCTGTGGAGCGGCACTCCCCACCGACTGAACAACGGTCTACACTACTGTGTCGATACGGAGTGATTCCGTAGCAAAACGGTAGGGGGCCACTTGGCAACGGCCGGACCGGTGCTCAGCAGGCGCCGGGAACTCAGCGGCGGCAGCGCGCGGTCCCTGCTGATGACCGTCCTCGGCGAGTACGCGCTGCCGAACGACGAGCCGGTGTGGACCGCGACCCTGGTCGACGTGCTGGCGATGGTCGGCGTCGAGGAGAAGTCGGCCCGGCAGGCGCTGGCCAGAACCGCCGCCGAGGGCTGGCTGGAGTCCGACCGGGTCGGCAGGCGGGTCCGCTGGAACCTGACTCCGCAGGGCAGGCGCCTGCTGGAGACCGGCGCCGAGCGGATCTACTCCTTCGGCACCGACCGGCGCACCTGGGACGGCCGCTGGCTGATGGTCCTGGTCTCGGTCCCGGAGTCCCTGCGTGACCTGCGGCACCGGTTGCGCACCATGCTGACCTGGGCCGGCTTCGGCACGCCGACACCCGGCGTGTGGATCTCACCGCGCACCGAGGCCGAAGCCGACGCCGTGCGCATCCTGGCCGAGCTGGCCCTGCCCACCGCTCCGATGTCGTTCCTCGGCAGCTACGGCACACTCGGCGAGCAGGCCGACATGGTGGCCGCCGCCTGGGACCTGGCCGGGGTCGCCGAGGGCTACCAGCGGTTCATCGCCGAGTTCGCCGAACTCGCCCCGGAATCCGAGGACGCCGTGCTGCGCGCGCAGACCAGGCTGGTGCACGAGTGGCGCCGCTTCCCGTTCCTCGACCCGCAACTCCCCCGCGAGCTGCTGCCGGAGCAGTGGATCGGCGCGACCGCTGCCGACCTGTTCGCCGACCGGCACCAGCAGTGGGGCGCCGCCGCCCGCCACCGCTGGGCCGAGCTGGCGGCAACGCACTAGATGTTCAAGCCGGGGAACAATTTCGCCGCGTTGCCGGACAGCACACCGGTCAGCACGTCGTCGGGCAGGCCGATCGCGGCCAGGCCACGTGCGTTGCGGGCCGTGCCGGGCACACCCGGCCAGTCGGTGCCGAAGATCCACCGGCCGGCCAGCCGGTGCAGGTCGAACCGGGCGTAGTACTCGGGCAGTTTGGCCGGCGGCAGACCGGCCACGTCCAGCCACACGTTCGGTTTGGCCAGTGCCAGGAACGCCGCCGTGTCGTACCACCAGCCCCGCCCGCCGTGGGCGAATACGAACTGCACAGCAGGGAAGTCCTCGACCACGTCCAGCAGCAGCGCCGGATCGCCGAACCTGGCCCGGGCACCGGGAAACGTGGACGTGCCGGAGTGGAAGATCACCGGGATGCCCCGCTCGGCGCACACCGCGTAGACCGGGTACAGCTCCTTGTCGTCGGGCGAGAAGCCGGCGTGCACCGGGTGCAGCTTCAACGCGACCGCACCCAGGTCCAACTGACGCTCCACTTCGGACACCAGAGGATGGTGCAGATGCGGATTCACGTTGGCCACCAGGCGGAACCGCGTCGGGTTGTACTCCACGAACGGCAGGTTCTCCTCGATCGTGTGAATACCGGTGGCCCGTGGGCTGTACTCGCAGAACAACAGCGCGCGGTCCACCCCCTCGGCGGCCAGCCAGGTGTCCAGCCGCTCGGGCACCGGGTCGCCGTGCTCGTCGTAGACGGAACGCCAGTCCCGTGGCCCGGAGAAGTGATCCGCCCACTCCAGCCACGCCGGTTTCACCGTGCTCAGCCTCGGCACATGGAGGTGTGCGTCGACCAGCGGCCGGTCGTCCAGCATGTGGTTCCCTTCAGCCCGTGGGTTCGGGCGTACGCACCAGGCCGTCGGGTTCCGGCGTGCGCAGCACGTCCCGCACCTGCTCCCGCAGCAGGTTGCGCTTGATCTTGCCGGTCGCCGTCTTGGGCAGTTCGGCGACCTCCACCACGAGCCGGGGCCGCTTGAACGAGGCGAGCCCCTCCCGGCACCAGGTGACCAGCGCCTCGGCGTCGACCGCGTGCCCTGGCACCGGGACGACACACGCCACCGGCTTGTCCAGGCCGACGTCGTCGCGCGCCGCGACCACGGCCACCTCGGCAACGTCCGGGTGTTCCAGCAGCCGTTGTTCCACCTCGGCCGGCGACACCCAGATGCCACCCGCCTTCAGCATGTCGTCGGCGCGGCCGAGGCAACTGTAGGTGCCGTCGTCGTTGCGCACGTAGGTGTCGCCGGTGCGCAGCCACTCCCCCTGGAACACCAGCCGGGTGGCGTCGGTGCGGCACCAGTAGCCGGTCGCCGAGGACGGACCGTTCAGGAACAGGTGACCCGGCTGGCCGACCGCGTCGATCACGGCGCCGGCATCGTCGCGGATCTCGACCCGGTAGCCGGGTACCGGGCTGCCGGACGAACCGGGATGCACCTGGCCGGACCGGTTGGACAGGAAGATGTGCAGCGCCTCGGTGGAGCCGATGCCGTCCAGGATCTCCACGCCGAACCGGTTGAGGAACCGGGACGCGATGATCGGCGGCAGTGACTCACCGGCCGACACACCCTGCCGGACGCCGGCGAACGTGTCGTCCGGGATGTCGCTGGCCAGCAGTGCCGCGTAGAACGTCGGCACACCGAAGAACAGCGTCGGCCGCGTCTCGCGCGCCCGCTCGGCGATCACCTGCGGGGTCGGCCGGGCGCGTTCCAGCACCGCCGTGGCGCCGACGGCCAGCGGGAAAAAACAGGAATTGCCGATGCCGTAGGCGAAGAACAGCTTCGGCACGGACAGGCAGCGGTCGTCCGGGCCGATGCCGAGCACCTGGACGCCGTAGGTCTCGACGACCTGGCGGATGCTGTCGTGCCGGTGCATGGCGCCCTTGGGCTGGCCGGTGGTACCCGACGTGTACAGCCACAGCGCGGGTGAGTCGGCCCACGTCGCGTACTGGTCGGCAGGCCCGGTCGCGGACGTGAGATCCGCCCAGGCGTGCACGGTGACACCGGATGCGGCCATGAAGTCGGCAGGGCCGTCCAGCACCACGTGCTCCACCTCGGGTGCCATCCCGGCAGCGGCGGCCGCGATCTCGGCGAACTCCACCGAGACGCACAGCACCCTGGCCCTGCTGTCGACGAGCACCCGGCCCAGCTCGGCTCCGGTGAACATGGTGGACACCGGGACCGGCACGGCGCCGATCCGCATCGCGGCCAGGATGGCGGACAGCAGTTCCACGCCGTCGGCCATGCACAGCAGGACACGCTCCTCGGGCCGCACCCCGAGCGAACGCAGCCCGGCGGCCACGCTGTGGATCTCGTCGGCCAACTGCCGGTAGGTCAGGGTGCGCCCGGCGCACGACACGGCGGTCCGGTCGCCGCGCCCATCGCGCACGTTCCGGTCCACCAGATAGTCGGATGCGTTGAACGGCTGGTGATCCACGGTGACCATGTGTGCCGCCTATGGGAGATGGACGTAGTCGTAGTCGAACGGCTGGCCGTTGATGCCGTTGCGCGGCGGGGCCACCCAGCTGGCTATCTTGCCCCTGTCGTACACCGGATGCATCAGTGACCGGACGAAAGTCAGATCTTCGTCGGTGGGCAGCCACCGGTTCCTGCTGTGCTCCCAGGTTGCCTCGTCCACGATGGCACCCTCCGGCGTCACGTGGAACTGGGAGTGCAGGCCGACAGCACGGTTGAAACCGGGATGCGGCAGGGCGAACCGGAAATCAATGCCGTGTTCGGTGAGGATCTTGTTCCACCGGTTCACGCCGCTCTGGCAGTCCGAGATGTACTCGCCGCGCAGGTCCAGGTTCAGCGCCAGCAGCGCGGAGATCTCATCCTGCTCCCAGGCGCCGGTGTCGGTCGGCCGCTCCAGGGTCGCGCTGTCCTCGGTGAGCCGGTGGTCGTCCTTGCGGCGACCCTCCTGCCACCGGCCCTTCAGGCCGGCGGTGTAGTAGTTCGCCGCGTTGGTGGACGTCTCACTGCCGAACAGGTCCAGTGACACGGTGTAGTGGAAGTTGATGTACTTCTGGATGATCTCCAGCGGGATCGCGCCGTACGAGCCGATGTCGTACGTGTCGTGCTCGTTGATCACCTGCGCGCTGCGCTCCACCACCCTGTCCACGCCGGTCGTGCCGACGAACATGTGGTGCGCCTCCTCCTTGAGCATGAACTCGCAGGTGCGCGACAGCGGATCGAACGCGGACTCCTTCAGCGTGCCCAGCTGGTACTTGCCGTCCCGGTCGGTGAAGTAGGTGAACATGAAGAACGCCAGCCAGTCCGCGGTCTGCTCGTTGAACGCGCCGAGGATGCGCGGCGAGTCCGGGCTGCCGGAGTTGCGGACCAGCAGTGCCTCGGCCTCCTCGCGGCCTTCCCGGCCGAAGTAGGCGTGCAGCAGGTACACCATCGCCCACAGGTGCCGGCCCTCCTCCACGTTGACCTGGAACAGGTTGCGCAGGTCGTAGAGGCTCGGCGCGGTCAGCCCGAGCAGCTTCTGCTGCTCGACGGACGCCGGTTCGGTGTCACCCTGGATCACGATCAGCCGCTGCAGATCGGCCCGGTACTCGCCGGGCACCTGTTGCCACGCCGGTTCGCCCTTGTGCTCACCGAACCCGATCGACCGGTCCTGGTCACGTTCGGCCAGGAAGATGCCCCACCGGTAGTCCGGCACGTTGACGTGCCCGAAGTGCGCCCAGCCCTCGCGGCCGACGGCCACGGCGGTGCGCAGGTAGACGCCGTGCGTCTCCAGGGTCGGCCCCATCTCGGCCCACCAGTTCATGAACTTGGGCTGCCAGCCCTCCAGCGCACGCTGCAACCGGCGGTCGCTGGACAGGTCGACGTTGTTCGGGATCTTGTCCTCGTAGTTGATCGACGTCGTCATCGCTCAGTCACACCCGTTTCCTGTCGAAGACGGCCTTCTGTCCGGAGCCGTAGCGGCGCAGCGCACCGTCCTCGCCGGACGCGTTGGGCCGGATGAAGATCCAGTTCTGCCAGGCGGACAGCCGCCCGAAGATCTTCGTCTCCATGGTTTCCGGCCCGACAAAGCGGTGGTTGGCCTCCATGCCGGTACACGCGTCCGGGCTCAGCGCCGCCCGGCCCTCGATCACGATCCGGATCTCGTCCGGCCAGTCGATGTCGTCCGGCGCGTCGGTCACCAGGCCGTGCTCGACAGCGGCCGCGGCGTCGTAGGTCATCGGCCTGACGCGGGCCAGCTCGTCCGGCACACCGTGGAAGCGGGACTCAAGGCGGGTCAGGCCGTTGCCCATCGGGAGCGGACCGAAGTTGAGCTCGGACAGCGTCAGCGCGGCGCGCTCCTCGCTGTCCTCGTCGTCGACCGGCGGACCGTCCAACATGTACTGCCGGTCGCACGCGAACGCGATGTCCGCCAGTATGCCGGCGAAGCAGCCACCGGGTTCGATCAGCGCGATGAGGCTGCGACTGGTCACGTCGAGCCGCTTCAGGGTCCGCTTGTAGTAGTGCAGGATCTCCCGCGCCAGCCAGTCGTCGGTCAGCAGCAGCCGCTCGTGCGCGAGCACGGCATCCGGATCGCCACGCGTGGTGAACAGCCACGTGCCGAGCGTGGGTTCGTTGGTACGCAACCGAAGGATCAGGTCGTCGAGTTCCCTGGTCATCGCGAGCAGCCAACCGGCGGCGCCCTCCTCGGCCAGGGTGGGTGGCGCCGGTTCGGTCGGCCCGTGCACGGTGATCGTGACCGAGCCGAGCGCCCGGTCGTACGTGGCGGTCACGTGGTCGTAGGTGATGCCGTCGTCGGTTTCCTCGCGGTGCAGCGGGGTCAGTTCGACACCGGTGCCCGCGCGGCTGGATGCCGCGGCCAGCGCGGCGGCACGCTCCCGGGTCGCCTCTTCGAAGCGGCTGGGCGGGGCGGTCTCGTCCACCAGCTTCCACTCCACGGCGGTGCGGCCGCGGATGCCGTCCTGGCGGGTGGCGAACACGTCGGCCCTGTCCTTGCGGACGTGCCGCTTCTCCACCAGCCGGGTCAGACCGCCGGTGCCGGGCAGCACGCCCAGCAGTGGCACCTCGGGCAGCGAGACGGCCGACGAGTTGTCGTCGACGAGCAGGATGTGCTGGCAGGCCAGGGCGAGTTCGTAGCCGCCGCCGGCACACGAGCCGTTCACCGCGGCCAGGTAGGTCTGGCCGGAAGGCTCGGTGGCGTCCTCCATACCGTTGCGGGTCTCGTTGGTGAACTTGCAGAAGTTCACCTTCCACTCGTGCGGCGAGCCTGCCAGCATCCGGATGTTCGCGCCCGCGCAGAACACCTTGTCCTTGCCGCTGGTCAGGATCACGGTGCGCACCTCGGGGTGCTCGAACCGCAGCCGCTGGGTGGCGTCGTAGAGCTCGATGTCGACGCCGAGGTCGTAGGAGTTGAGCTTCAGCTCGTAGCCGGGCACCAGCCCGGCTGTCTCGTCCACGTCCAGCACCAGCCAGGCGATCTCGCCGTCGCAGCGCAGTCGCCAGTGCCGATACGTGTCCGGATGCGCGTCGAAGGAGACCCGGACAGCGGGTGCCACCGTTGCCGTCACGCTCTAATCTTCTACATGACTAACGGTACTCGTCAAGGTTTTGTAGAAGATTACCGCGCTGATAAAGTTGGAAATCAAGACTTGGCAGTAGGGAGGCCTGCGGATGCCGGGACGTGACTGCTCCATCGCGAACGCGCTCGCGGTGATCGGCGAGCGGTGGAGTCTGCTGGCGCTGCGCGAGGTGATGCTGGGTGAGCGGCGGTTCGACCAGATCGCCCGCAACACCGGTGCCAGCCGGGACATCCTGACCACCCGACTGCGCAGCCTGGAGGCCGCGGGCGTACTGGAGCGGCGGCAGTACGAGAGCAGGCCGCCGAGGTACGAGTACGTGCTCACCGAGTCCGGCCGGGCACTCGACACGGTCCTGCTCACGCTGATGGAGTGGGGCGACCGGTTCGCCACGGACGGCGAGCCGCCTACGGTCTGGCAGCACTCGTGTGGCGCCGAACTGCACCCGCAGGTCGTGTGCGCGCACTGCGGCGAACAGGTCAAGGCCGAGGACACCACGCCGCTGCGCGTGGGTGCGGTGCCCGCGTAGGAGCTGAGATCGTCGTGGCCGTGGCGCACAATGCAGCCATGTGCCGAAGCATCAAGACCCTGCGCCCGCCGTTCACCGAAGAAGTGACCGACGAGGACATGCGCGCTGCGGCTGTGCAGTACGTCCGCAAGATCTCCGGGTTCCAGCGGCCGGCAGCGCACAATGTGGCCGCGTTCGAGCGGGCCGTCGAGGCCGTCCGGGTGGCCACGGTGGACCTGCTGTCCGAACTGGAAGTGCGCGGCAGCCATTCCCACTCGCACTAACCGAACACGCTCACCAGCAGCGCCATCCGCTGTGCCTGACTCTCCGCCGGCAGCCTGCCCGTCCTGTGCAGCGTGACGATGCCGTGCAGCGCGCTCCAGACAAGTTCGGCGAGCGCTGCGAGTTCGTCAGCGTCACGATCGCCCGACACCAGCGCGTCCCGGATCGCGACGAACCCGGCCTGCAGTGGAGCGGGCGTGTCCCGCTGACCGAACGGCAGGTCGATGCGCATGGTGAACATGGCGTCGTAGAGCGCGGGATTGGCGTCGGCGAACGCGAGGTAGGCCTGCGCGACACCGGCCAGGCCCGCGTCGGGGTCCTGCGCAGCGAGCGCGGCGGCCAGTTCGGTGAAACCGTCCAGCGCGACAGCGGTCACGATGGCGTCCTTGCCTGCGAAGTGGCTGTAGAGCACCGGCTGGCTGTACTCGATCCGCTCGGCCAGCCGCCGGGTGGTGACCGCGTCCCAACCGTCCGACTCGGCGAGCTCACGTGCCGCCGTGATGATCAACCGCTCCCGTTGGGCGCGGTCCCGTGCCTTGCGCTCCACGACCGACATGACCCGATCCTAGCACTGCTAGAAAACCGGTCGATGCTTGTGTTAGCGTTGGTTGAAAATCTAGCAACGCTAGCGAGGAGTCGGGATGCACATCGCACTGATCGTTCTGGTCGCACTGATCGTCGCCGGCCTGCTGTACGTCGGCGTGCAGTTCCTGCGGGCGCCCGAGGCCGCCGCTGCCGGGTACGGCGTGCCGGCGTCATCGCGTGGCGACGCCCGCGCCTACCTGAGCATCAAGGGCATGCGGGACGGCGTGTCCGGCCTGATCGTCCTCGCGCTGCTGCTGAGCGGACTGGACACGGCCGTCGCACTGTTCCTGCTGGTGGGCGCGTTGATCCCGATCGGCGACGCGGTCATCGTGTTGCGTAACGGCGGCAGCAGGGCCCTCGCCTACGGCATGCACGCCGTCACCGCGGTGGTCATGATGGTCGTCGGCGTGCTACTCCTGGTGTGAGGGATGCCCTCGCCGATCGGAGCCACCGTGACCACTCTGGCCACTCGCAGGACACAGCGCCCGGACCGGTGGATGGGTCCGACCAGGATGCTGCTGTTGACCCGCAGAGCACGTCGATCGGGCGATCTCGGCGCGCTGCTGCGCAGTGTGGTGCGGGGCAATCCGAACGCGGTCGGGGTGCGGATGCGTGGCCGGCACCTGTTGCTGCTGGTCGAACCGGCCCTGGTCGGTGAGCTGCTGATCGAGCACGCCGGGGAGACGAACAAGGGCCCCGGCATGGCCAGGGTCAAGCACCTGCTCGGCGACGGCCTGCTGACCAGCGAGGGCGCCGACCACCGCAGGGCGCGGCGGCTGGTCGCGCCCGCGTTCTCGCCGCGCAGGCTGACCGGCTACGTCGACCAGTTCGCCGAGCGCACGGCGGCCCATGTAGCCGGCTGGGCCGACGGCGACACGGTGGACATGCACCGCGAGATGGCCACGCTGACCCTGGACATCGTCGGGCACACCCTGCTCGGCATCGACCTGCGGGAACGCGCACCCGGCATCAGGTCGGCCCTGGAGGCCACGCTGGCCCACTTCGCGGCGACCCGACCCGGGTTCGCGGGCGGTCGCCGCAACCGGCAGGTGAACCCGGCGGCGACACCGGCCGAGGTCGGCGTGGACACGGCGTCACTCGACGCGCTGCACGGGCTGGTCGACGAGATCATCGAGCAGCGGCGCGGCAACCTGTCCGAGGACCGCGGCGACGTGGTGTCGGCGCTGCTGGCGGCCGACGGCCTGACCGACGCCGAGGTGCACGACCATGTGATCACGCTGCTGATGGCAGGCCACGAGACAACGGCGAACGCGCTGTCCTGGACGTTGCACCTGCTCGGCGACCACCCCGACGCACAGCGGAAACTGCACGCCGAACTGGACGGCCTCGGCGGTCGGCTGCCGACCAGCGCGGATCTGCCGGCGCTGCCGTACACGAGGGCCGTGGTCAGCGAGGGAATCCGCAGGTACCCACCGGCGTGGATGATCGGCAGGGCGCTGGACTCGGACATCGAGATCGGCGGCTGGCACGTGCCGGCCGGCAGCATGATCGCCGTGAGCCCGCTGCTGATGCAGCACGACCCGCGTTGGTTCCCCGAGCCGGACGCGTTCGATCCGGACCGGTGGCTGGACGAGCGCAGGGCCCTGGTGCCACGGCATGCGTACCTGCCGTTCGGCAGCGGTCCGCGGTCGTGTGTCGGCGAGCAGTTCGCGTGGGCGGAGGCGGTCACCGCGCTGGCCGTGATCGCGAGCCGGTTCACCGCCCGCACCGACCCCGGGCACACCGTGCGCCCGCAGTTCCGGATCACCATGCGACCGGGCAACGGCATCCCGATGCGACTGCGGGCCCGGTCTTGACGTCGCTGACGGGGGTCGGCCGGACGGCACTGGGCATGGCTCACGTGCGGGCCAGGGAGAGTGCCCGGCCCAACCGGTTGTTCGACGACCCGTACGCGGCCGCCTTCGCGGCCGCCGCGCCGGACGTGATCCCGGAGGCGCGGCGACCGGCTGGGCGCGGGTCGGTCGGGGCGGCGTTCGCCGTGCACGCGATCATCCGTACCCGGTTCTACGACGACTACCTGCTGGCCGCCGGTAGCCCGCAGGTCGTGCTGCTGGCGGCCGGCCTGGACTCCAGGGCGTTCCGGTTGCCGTGGCCGGCTGGTACTCACGTGTTCGAGGTGGATCTGCCGGACGTGTTGGGGTTCAAGGCGGCTGTGCTGGCCGACGCCGAGCCCGCGTGTGCGCGCACGGTGGTGGCCGCCGATCTGCGGGAGGACTGGTCAACGGCGTTGACCGAGTCTGGTTTCGATCCGGCTCGGCCGACGGCGTGGCTGGTCGAGGGCCTGTTGATCTATCTGAGCAACGAGGCGGCCGACCGCCTGCTGACCACGGTGGACACCTTGTCGGCACCGGGCAGCCAGGTCGCGTTCGAACACTCGGTCGGAGCGACGGCCGATGTGCTGGCACGGGCCCGCGCGACACCCGGGATGGCCGAGTACAGCTCGCTCTGGCAGGGCGGCCTGGCCTGCGACTCGATGGACTGGCTGCGCGACCACGGCTGGCGGCCGTCGATCCACCCGCTCGGCGAACTGGCGGCAGGCTACGCCGACCCCTGGACGGCAGCGCGACCAGCAGTCTGCTCAGCGCGGTGCGGGATGGCTGATCCGCTGCTCGTCGTCGACGCGGCCAACGTCGTCGGCTCGGTGCCCGACGGCTGGTGGCGGGACCGGGCAGGTGCGGCAACGCGGCTCAGGGACTCGTTGGCTTCCGTTGCGGCCCAAGGCATTCAGGGCGCCGTACCGGACTGGCTGCGCATACCGCCGATCGACGTGGTGCTCGTGGTGGAGGGCGCGGCCAGGGGTGTGCCGGCGAGTGACACCGTGCGGGTGGTGGCGGCATCCGGTTCCGGTGACGACACGATCGTCGAGGTCACCGCGACCGAGGGTGCGGGCCGACACGTCGCCGTGGTGACCGCCGACCGGGAGCTGCGGGCCAGGGTCACCGAGTTGGGCGCGACGGTGCTCGGCCCGCGCACGGTCAGGCCCGTCGGGCCTCGATCAGGAACCGCATCGAGTGGGCTACGAAGGGACCATCGGTTCTGATCAGCTCGTGCATCGCGGCCAGCCGGCCCCGGTAGCCGTCGACGGTGAAGTCGGGCACGGTCCAGAACACCTTGCGCAGGAAGTACACCACGGCGGCCACGTCGTTGAACGTCATGCGCAGCCGGGCCTCCCGCAGGTCGACAACGGTCAGTCCGGCCGCTTCGGCATCCGCGACGGCCAGTGCCGGGCTGCGTGAGTCGGACATCTCGTAGGGGCCGATCATGAACTCGGTCAGCTCGTGCACGGAGCCGGCACCGACCTGTTGGGACAGGTAGGTTCCGCCGGGCGCGAGCACCCTGGCGATCTCCGGCCAGACGATCTCGGCCGGGTGTCGGCTCACGACGAGATCGAACATCCCGTCCGGGAACGGCAGCTCGTCGAGATCACCCGCTTGGACGACGGTGCCGCCCAGCGGCGCCAGGTTGCGCCGCGCGATCGCCAGGTTCGGCGGCCACGACTCGGTGGCCATCAGCACCGGCGGCGCCTGCGGGATCGATGCCAGCACCTCGCCGCCACCGGTCTGGATGTCCAGTGCGGCCGACGCGTTCGCCATGCGCCGACCCATCAGCGCCGCGTAGCCCCACGGCGGGCGTTCCTCGGTGGCGCGGCTGTCGAACCACGAGAAGTCCCACCCCTCGACCGGCACGGCGTCACCCTCGGCGAGCAGATCATCGAACGTCGTCATGGCGGCGAGTCTGGCCACTCCGGTCGTCACGCGCACGCCGATTTCAGTGCCGCCAACACCTCCGCCCAGCCGCTCAGCACCTCGGCCCGGCTCGGAGTCACCGTGGTGAACGTGATCGGCGTGGCCACCGGCATCCCGTCGTGGCTGTCCGACTCGACGGCCGTCACCGTCAACTCGAAGCACTCCACTCCGGCCTCCGGCGGTGCCACCAGGCGCACGGCACTGCCCCGGACGTAGCGCACCGAGCCCGGCTCGACGACACACAGCAGGGCGGGTCGGCCGGCCGCCAGGTTGGCGCCGGTGTTGGTGTGCGGCCACATCGCGATCCGGATCGACCGGTCACCGGTGGCCAGCAACTCCCCCGCGCTGAGCATGCTGAACCGGGGCGTGCCGGCCTCGTCCACCGTGACCAGCGGGTACGCGACGCCGACCTTGCTGTCCAGGTCCATGCCGTCAAAGTGCCGGGCCAGGTCGGCCGACATGCGATCACCGATCAGTGTGGCCATGACCGTTCCCCAACGCCCTGGACACGAACGCCATCGTCTCCTCGAACACGTCCGGCGGGATCTCCTTGGCACGCGGCCACAACACCCACCGCATGCCGATCATCTCACCGACCGCCATCAGCGCCCACGCGACCACCTCGGGATCGGCAGGCGCCACCTCGCCGGCCGCCATGGCCTGGCGCAGCCCGTCGACATAGCCTGCCGCGATGGTGGCGTAGTGCCGTTCCAACAGCGCGGGCGCGACGAACTCGGCCTGCCGGATCACCCGGTACAGCGCCGGATGTTCGGCCGTGAACCGGAAGAAGCCACGGAAGCCACCACGTTCGGCGTCCTCCCGCGTCGTCGCGTCCCTCGCGCCTTCGGCCATGGCCTGTCTGACCCGATGGTTCAGGTCCAGCAGCACCTCTTCGAACACCGCCTGTTTGGACTCGAAGTAGATGTAGAAGGTGCCCTGCGCGACCCCGGCCGCCTCGGTGATCTTCACGATCGACGCGGCATGGAAGCCGAGCTCGGCGAACACGCTCTCGGCGGCGGCCAGGATGCGCCGCCGAGAACGGTCGCCCCTGCCGGGCCGGGGACCCGGCTTGCGAGCAGGTGCCGTCATGATGCCGACTTGTCCACAGCACCGCCGCCTGTTCCGGCCGTATGCCCGGAACAGGTGGCGGCCAGGAAATCACCCACCAGGGACGTGAACTCGGCGGGGCGTTCCAGATGAGGCGAGTGACCGCAGCCGGGCAGCACGTGCTCGGTGTAGTGGCCGCCGGCCGCCTGGTACCGGTCCAGCACGGCCCGGGTCTGGGTGACCATGGGCTGTGCCGGGTAGACGTCCGCACCTGGCCAGCCGGGCACCAGGCCGAGTTGACCGAGGTACCCGAGATCGACCAGGGACGTGTCGGACACGATCTGGTCCGCGTCGCCTCGGATCCACAGCACGTCGGGCCGGTCGGCGATGGCGGCGAACCCGGACAGGTCGCAGAACTTCGGCGCGATCGCGTTGTTCACGCCCCGCTCGCCGGGCGCCGTGCCCGGCCAGTTCGCCGAGACCGTGCTGTCGCCCGGGTAGTGGTCGTCCCCGATGGCCATCGCCAGCATGCCGTCCACCAGGGCGTCCTCCACCTCGGTTGGCAGCTCGAACGGCGGCTGGCCGTAGAGCGTGGTCAGCACGTTGCGCGGCGACGTGCCGTCCTCGGTGCTCCGGTCGCCGTCGCCGATCCGCCGGACCATCTCCGGATTGGCCGTGCCACCGCCGGAACCGGCGAAGTCGGGCCAGCACGGCGTGCCGACGGCGTCCTTCGTACCGCCGAAACCGAAGGGCGACATCGGACTCTCCAACACGATCGACGCGACAGTGCCGGGGTGGTCGATCACGTACTGCAGCGCGACTCCG
>DASUJK010000280.1:0-6669 GCA_036279295.1 Pseudonocardiaceae bacterium
GCAGCCCCGGCAAGAGCTGGGAGTGGCGGTGTCATGCTGGCCCTCGAAGGGCGACCGACCCAGGCCATCTCCCGGCCCTCGCCGAGCTCCTACAAGGTCATCTAACAACCTCGTAGGAAGGATGGTGCCCTAGTGACCGACCAACTGCCCGATCCCGTGCGGCGGGCCATCGACGCGGCGGTGGCAGGCGACACGGACGGCTTCCTGGCCGAGTTCGCGGAGAGCGGCTCCGTCGACGACTGGGGCCGGTTGTTCACCGGGCACGGCGCGATCCGCGGCTGGAGTGACAACGAGTTCATCGGCCGCCAGGTCACCCTCGACGAGCGGGGCGCGCAGGTCGACGGTCCCGACGTGACCGTCACAGCGCAGGTGGGCGGCAACGGTTTCAACGGCCCGTCCAACTTCGTGTTCACGTTGGACGGCGACCGCGTGGTCCTGATGCGTATCACCGGATGACCTGACGGCGCACGGCCCGGAATCGGGCATGATCCTTGTGTGCAGGCAATAGTGGAGGCTTTATGAGTGTGATGGGCACCCGTGTCGTCCGCTTCGAGGATCAGAAGCTGATCACCACGGGCGGTACCTATATGGACGATTTGCGGGAGGAATCGCTCGCTGGCGCCGTGCATGCGGTGTTCGTGCGCAGTCCGATGGCGCATGCGCGGATTTCCGGGATCGACGTGTCGGCGGCCAGGAAGGCACCCGGTGTGGTCGGTGTCTTCACGGCGGCCGATCTCGATCTCGGCCCACAGGGCGAAGGCCCGACCCCCGAGCCGTGGCTGGCCGTGGACGTCGTGCGGTACGTCGGCGAGCCGGTCGCCCTGGTGCTCACCGAGCAGCGGTACCAACTGGCCGACGCCGCCGAACTGGTCGACGTGGACTACGACCCGCTGCCCGCGGTGATCAGCTTCGACGACGCGATCGCGGGCGACACGCTGCTGTTCCCGGAGGCCGGCAGCAACGTCATACAGACCCACGGCGGACCGTTCGACGACACCATGTTCGACGGCTGCGAGGTCGTCGTCACCCACACCATCAACAACCAGCGGGTCGCGCCGGCACCGCTGGAGGTGCGGGGCGGCTCGTGTGTCTGGGGCGAGGACGGCAGGCTGACCACGTGGCTGTCCACGCAGAACGCGCAGATCGGCCGGGGTTCGATCGCCGCCGGTCTCGGCGTGGACCCGAGCCTGGTACGGGTGATCGCGCCGGATGTCGGCGGTGGATTCGGCGCCAAGATCGGTGCGCCGAGTGAGGCCGTGGTGCTGGCCTGGGCAGCGCGCCAACTGGGGCGTGGCGTGCGCTGGATCGAGTCGCGCGGCGAGAACATGACCGCGATGACGCACGGCCGGGCACAGCGCCAGGTGGTCACCATCGGCGGTCGGCGGGACGGCACCGTCGAGGCGTTCCGGCTGGACGTGCAACAGGACATGGGCGCCTATCCGCGTGCCGCGTTCCTGCCGACGTTGACCGAGCTGATGGCGTCCGGCGTCTACCACTTCCCGAAGATCGAGACCGCCAGCACCGCGGTGCTCACCACGACCACCCCGATCGCGGCCTACCGGGGTGCCGGTCGACCGGAGGCGACGGCAGCCGTCGAACGGGCCATGGACCTGTTCGCGGCCGAGATCGGCATGGACCCGGTCGAGGTGCGCAGGGCCAACTTCATCCGGCCCGACGAGTTCCCCTTCCAGACGGGTAGCGGCGCCAACTACGACACCGGCGAGTACGCGGCCGTGCTGGACAAGGCACTGGGCGCGGCCCGCTACCCGGAGCTGCGCGCCGAGCAGGCCAGGCGGCGGGCCAACGGCGACGTGGTGGCCCTTGGCATCGGCGTCTCCACATACGTGGAGATCACCGGTGGTGACGGCAGTGGTGAGAGCGGCCGGGTGGACATCAACGCGGACGGTTCGGTCACCGCGTACACGGGCAGTTCACCGCACGGGCAGGGCCTGGCGACCACGTTCGTGATGCTGCTGTCCGACCGGCTGGGCATCCCGATGGACAAGATCTCGGTTCGCCACGGCGACACCGACGAGGTGCCCAAGGCGGTCGGCACGTTCGGCTCGCGGTCGCTGCAACTGGGTGGTTCGGCGGTGGCACAGGCGGCCGACCAGGTGATCGAGCGGGCCAGGGAGCTGGCCGCGGACATCCTGGAGGCGAGCCCGGCCGACGTGGAGCTGAACCTGGAACAGGGCTCGTGGCAGGTGCGCGGCGCCGAGGCGGCGGGTTCGGTCAGCTGGGCCGCGGTGGCCGAGCGGGCGGGCGACGAGCCGTTGACCGCCGACGTGTGGTTCGGCGAAGGCTCGCCCACGTTCCCGTTCGGCGCTCACGTGGCCGTGGTCAAGGTGGACACGCAGACCGGCAAGGTCCGGGTGACCCGCCTGGTCGCCGTGGACGACGCGGGGCCGGTGGTCAACCCGCTGACGTTCCGCGGCCAGCGGCACGGCGGCCTGGCGCAGGGCATCGGCCAGGCGCTGCTGGAGATCATGGACTACGACGACGACGGCAACCCGGTGACCTCGACGCTGGCCGACTACTCGTTCATCACAGCGACCGAGCTGCCCGACTTCGAACTGATCGAGTCGGTGACCCCGACGACCAGGAACCTGTTGGGTGTCAAGGGAATCGGCGAGGCGGCCACGATCGGCTCCACCCCAGCGGTGCAGAGCGCGGTGGTGGACGCACTGGCACACCTCGGTGTGCGGCACGTGGACATGCCGACCACGCCACAACGGGTCTGGCAGGCGATCAACGACGCGAGGGAGGCGGTCTGAGTGCGGGTGCACATCGAGGTCAACGGCCGGGCCACCGAGGAACAGGTGGAGGACCGCACACTGCTGGTGCACTACCTCCGCGACACCCTCGGCCTGACCGGTACCAACATCGGTTGCGACACCACGTCGTGTGGTGCCTGCACCGTGCTGCTGGACGGTGAGTCGGTGAAGTCCTGCACCGTGCTCGCCGCACAGGCCGACGGCCACTCCGTGACCACAGTGGAGGGCCTGGGCACGTCGGGCGAACTGCATCCCGTGCAGCGGGCGTTCCGTGAGCAGCACGGCCTGCAGTGCGGGTTCTGCACGCCGGGCATGATGATGGCGACAGTGTCGCTGCTGGACGAGAACCCGAAGCCGACCCGGCAGGAGGTCCGGGACGCACTGGAGGGCAACCTCTGCCGCTGCACCGGTTACCACAACATCGTCAGCGCTGTCATCGACGCGTCCGGCCAGGAGGTGGGCGGATGATCCCCGCCGCATTCGCGTACCGCAGGGCGTCCTCGGTGGCCGAGGTGCTCGACCTGCTCGGCGAGCACGGCGACGACGCCAAGCTGCTGGCCGGTGGGCATTCGCTGCTGCCGCTGATGAAGCTGCGGCTGGCCGCGCCGGAGGTGCTGATCGACATCGCGCCGCTGACCGACCTGAGCTATGTGCGGCTGGCAGGCGACACCGTCGAGATCGGCGCGCTGACCCGGTACCACGACCTGCACTACGACGGCGTCCTGCTGCAACACGCGCCGCTGCTCGCGCACGCGGCAGGCGTCGTCGGCGACCCGCAGGTCCGGCACCGGGGCACCATCGGCGGTTCGGTCGCACACGCCGATCCGGCCGCCGACCTGCCGGCGGCGCTGCTCGCGTCGGACGCCGTGTTCGTCGTGGTCGGACCGGGTGGCAGCAGGGAGATCCCGGCCGCCGACTTCTTCCTCGGCCCGTTCACCACGCCGCTGGCCGACGACGAACTGCTGACCGAGATCCGGGTGCCGAAGCGCACCGATGTCGGCTGGGGCTTCGAGAAGTTCACCCGCCGGGCCATCGACTGGGCGATCGTCGGCGTGGCCGCGGTCGGGCAGTCGGTCGCGCTGATCAACATGGGTGGTACCCCCGTCCGGGCGACCGCCGTGGAGGCGGCACTGGCCGGCGGTGCCGGTCCGGCCGAGGCGGCCGAGCTGGCCGCCGAGGGCACCAGCCCGCTGGACGAGGCGCACGCATCCGCCGACTACCGACGGCACCTGGCCAGGGTGCTGACCGCCCGGGCGCTCACGCGGGTGGCGGGGGAGACCCCGATCGAGTTGGTCTGATCCAGCCGGAAAGGAAAGAAGTCGCTTCGCTCCTGGCCCTCCCGCGCCAGGGCCTGCGGAGCACCCTGTTCGCCGCTGATGTCGCGCCGGCATCCGAGTTGGATGCCGGCACGACAAGCAGAACAGGAGCGTGGTCGATGATGTGCAGGACCGTGGTGGCTCGGCTGGTGACCGTCGTGGCGGCGGTGGTGACGGCGGGGGCGCTGGCCACCGGACCAGCAACTGTTTCCACGACGTGAACCGCGTCCCGACCAGCGGTGCGCCGATCTACCGGACGACGGCGACGATGGGCACGGTGAACCTCACCCAGTCGGGTGGCGACCGTAGGACGGTCGCGGACGTGCGGCAGTCGCCGGTGAACTCGATCGCGCTGGTGTCGGTGGAGAACGACGGCCCGGACTGCCCGCACAACGGGTGTTCCGTTCTGCGCGCCGACCGCCACCGTGGCCTGGACCTTGGTCAGGTTGGCCTTGGCCACCGTCGTGTCCGGGCCGAGGATCGGCACGAAGGGCTGGATCAGCCGCTCGATCGCCAGTGCCATCACGAACATCAACGCGAAAGCGTTGAAGCCGGCCGCGACGGCAGGCGGATCGCCCCTGACCCACAGGACGTGCACCAGCAGCGCGAACCCGTAGCCGACGAGCAGCGCGCTGAACGCGGCCACCATCGTGAGCACCGCCCGCCGGCCGCCGCCGTTACCGCACGGGTGCGGAACCGGGCGGATGCGACTAATCCCGTTGTCGGGTTAATCCCGGCACCCGGCCGGGCGGATCGGTACCAGGTCGGCGCTGGCACGTCGTACCGAATTTCGATTACCCCTCGGTAGTGCTATGCCGAGAACGGTTTCCAATCGTTCTGCCGAACGAGTTGTCCCCACCGGATGATCTTTGGCGCGTGAACTGCGCCAGCTTAGTCTGACCTCGGGTCGCCGTACAGCGTTATTCACCCCGGGGAGTGGTATATGTTCGGTAGTGGAGCTGTGCCCTGGTTGGCAGCCATCATCGCGTTGGTCGGTTCCTTCAGTACCGGACCGACGGAAAGCGTGGCAGCGAGTTGTCCCGATCTGCTGGTCGCGCATTCGTCGGTAGCCGGTTTTCTGGTCGGCGAGTCCAACTGTGCGATCACGGCGAACAGTACGTTCACCGATTCGGCCGGGAATCCGTGGCAGCGAGTTGATGTCGCCCTTTCCGGAACGGTCGGCGGTTACGCCGATCCGGTGACGGTCGGCAACACCAGAAAAGATCTGACCGACGCTCCGAACATCCTCTTCCCACAGTTCGGCATCACCAGTTGGGTGCCGGGCGTCGGCACCTACACCGGTGGCGCAGACGGGCAGGGCGCCGGGATCTCGGTGCTCTACCCGGCCGATCCGGCCAGGTGGACGGGCAAGGTCGTGGTGCTGGCGCACGGCCAGGCCAACAACACGCCGCTGGGCACGATCGTGCCGCAAACCGTCGGCGGCCCGCTACCGCAGGACACCTTCGACAACCTCTACGCCGACGAGTTCGTGGACGCCGGATATGCGGTGATCTACACGCGGCGCCCGGCCAGTAGCGGTGTGCCGACGAAACTGACCAACGGCATGACGTTGGACGAGAGCGTCAACGACAACGTGACGATGCTGCGTGACTTCATGCTCACAGGCGAACGGTTGCTCGCCGAGCGCCTGCACCGGTTGCCGTCCCTTGCCCTCTGGTACGGGCATTCGGCCGGCGTGATCGTGGGCCGTCTTTTCAATTACTCCGGTCTGAACGACAGGCCGATGGGCGGGCACTATGTGGCCGGTTTCCTGTCCGATGATCCGGGTGGGGGCCTGCCGCTGCCGTTGGCCATGCCAATGGGGCAGGTACTCGGCGACCGGAACGGCACCGTCACTTATCCGGGAAACGCGCTGCTGTCCAGTGCCGCTAAAGCACAGTTGGTGCCAGAATTCACGTTCGCGCACGCATTGTACGTCGACCAGCATTCGTGGCTGCCGGACGTTACCTATTTGACGCTGAAGCAACTCGCCGAGCAGTTGTACCGCCAGGAAGGGCTGACGAAGAAGACGGATCTGTACGTGGTGGCCGGTGTGTCGCACATCCCGAACTCCACCGGATCGCCGGCACACACGTTGGACATGGGCGGCCTGATCCAGGCAGCGATCCCGATCGTGCAAAGTTGGGTCACCAAGGGCATCTCGCCGCCGGTGAGCATCACCGGTCGGCCGGGCGATGCCGGTCGGGCCAACCAGTTGCTGCTGCCGCCGCTGGCCTGCCCGACCGGCTTCCGCTACCCGTGGCCCGCGCCGGCCGGCGCCTCGTCGCGGACCGGTTACGTGCCGTTCGACGGTACGGCGGCGGAGCCGGTGAACAGCCAGGGCACGCTGGCCGACGTCAACGGCGACGGTGTCCGGGACACGATGCCGTCGGTGACGCAGGAGTGGCAGCGACTCGGCCTGGTGCACGGCCGCCAGGCGGTCACCCGCCAGGCGTTCGTGTCCTGCGTCCAACACGACGTGGGTTCGCTGGTGGCCGATCGGCTGCTGACGCCCGCCACGGCGGCCACGTATGTGACGCAGGCCGAGTCGTTCCCGAGTCTGGACTGGTAGTCCACCC
>DASUJK010000281.1:0-19586 GCA_036279295.1 Pseudonocardiaceae bacterium
CGTCGCGCTGCGCGCCGCCATGTCCGCCGAGATGAACATCCGCTACGCCGACCGGCTTGGCGACGAGGACGTGCATGCCGCGCTGGCCGTCGCCCACGATTCGATCACGTACACCGCGCTGGCCCGCGACGCCGACGGCACCGCCGTCGGGCACCTCGCGCTACGGCGGGTCGGGGACGACCTGGAGGTCAAGCGGGTCTACGTGGCCCCGGCCGCGCGGGGCACCGGCGTGGCCCGCGTGCTGCTGGCCGACGCCGAGGCGCAGGCGACCAAGGCAGGCGTGACCCGGCTGGTGTTGCACACCGGGGACCGGCAGCCGGAGGCCGTCGCGCTGTACACGACGGCCGGTTACACGCCGGTGCCCGTCTTCCCGCCCTACGACAGGCTGCCGTTCGGGCTGTGCCTGGCCAAGAACATCACCAGTCCAGCGCCCGCCGGGACGACACCACACCCGTGTTGAAACCGGCCAGGTGCAGGCCGCCCGCGAACCGCGCGTGCTCGATCTTCACGCACCGGTTCATCACCACCGTGAGGCCCTTCTCCTCGGCGTGCCGCGCGACCGGTTCGTGCCACAGGCCCAGTTGCAGCCACAGGGTCCGCGCCCCGACCGCGATCACCTCGTCGGCCACGCCGGGCAGGTCCTCGTGCCTGCGGAACACCGACACCAGGTCCGGCGTCTCCGGCAGGTCGGCCAGCGACGGGTACACCGGTTGGCCGAACAGCGTGGTCAGCCTCGGGTTCACGAAATGCAGCCGGAACCTGGTGGCCGACAACAGGTAGGTGGTCACGAAGTAACTCGGCCGCGCCGGGTTGTCCGACGCGCCGACCAACGCCACCGACTTCGTCGCACCGAGGATTCGGCGCCGCTCCCGGGCCGACGGGCCTTCCCAGGTCTCGGTCATGCCTCCTTCACCGCCTGCGCCAGCGCCTGGTCCAGATCCCACAGGATGTCCTCCACGTCCTCGATGCCGACCGAAAGGCGGATCAGGTCCGGCGTGACACCCGCGCCAGCCAGGTGCTCGTCGGACAGCTGCTGGTGGGTGGTGGACGCCGGGTGGATCACCAGGGTCCGCACGTCGCCGATGTTGGCCAGGTGACTGCACAGCTCGACCGACTCGACGAACCGGGCGCCCGCCGCCCGCCCACCGCGCACGCCGAACGAGAACACCGCGCCCGGTCCCTTGGGCAGATAGCGCGCCGCCCGGTCGTGGTGCGGATGGTCGGGCAGGCCCGCGTAGTTCACCCACGCCACCCTGGGGTCCTCGGCCAGCCACTTCGCGATCACGGCCGCGTTGCTCACGTGCGCGTCCATCCGCTGCGCCAGCGTCTCAACGCCCTGCAACAGCAGGAAAGCCGAGTGCGGCGACAGGACGGCGCCGATGTCGCGCAACTGCTCAGCGCGCAGTCGCGTGCAGAAGGCGTACTCGCCGAAGTTCTCCCAGTAGCGCAGTCCGCCGTAGCTGGGCACCACCTCGGTCATCCTGGGGAAGTTGCCGTTGCCCCAGTCGAACTCGCCCGACTCCACGACCACTCCGCCCAGTGTCGTGCCATGGCCACCGAGGAACTTGGTCGCCGAGTGCAGCACGATGTCGGCGCCGTGCTCCAGCGGCCGGCACAGGTACGGCGTCGCGGTCGTGGAGTCGACAACCAGGGGGATGCCGTGCGAGCGGGCCAGGTCGGCCAGCCCGGCGAGATCGGCGACCCGGCCGGACGGGTTGCCGACCACCTCGGAGTAGATCAGCTTGGTGTTCGGCGTGACCGCGGCCGCGTAGGCGTCCACGCTGTCCTCGGCGACGAACGTGGTGGACACGCCGAACCGGCGCAGCGTGCCGTCCAGCTGGGTCACCGTGCCGCCGTAGAGACCGGACGCGGACACGATGTGGTCACCCGCTTCGGCCAGCGACGCGAACGTCAGGAACTCCGCTGCCTGGCCGCTGGCGGTGGCCACCCCACCGATGCCGCCCTCCAGGCTGGCGATCCGCTCCTCGAACGCGGCCACGGTCGGGTTGCCGATCCGGCTGTACACGTTGCCGTACTTCTGCAGCGCGAACAGGCTGGCCGCGTCCGCGCTGTCCTCGAAAACGAAACTGGTGGTCTGGTAGATCGGCACGGCGCGGGCACCGGTGGTCGGGTCGGGCGTGCCGCCCGCGTGCAGGGCTCGGGTACGAAAGCCCCAGTTCCGATCAGTCATGCCATTGACCGTACTGGACACCACCTGGCGCATCGGATCAACCGGATTGCGCTGCGCCGTCCAGGTTCGCCGGGCGCAGGGGTGGCGCGCCGGGCGGTCAGCAAACCGTAACCCGGCGATGGCCACGACCCCGGCGCCGGCCAGCGCCCGCCGCGGTACCGCGCACAGCGAGCAGAAAACCGGTCATCACCACGGACTGCGCCGCGACGAACGACACCAACGTGCGCGACTGCCCCCACCGGTCCACCGTCCGGCCGCGCACCGGGCACCGCACGTCGTGCCGAGCATCAGCCAACGCCGGCCCCGCGACCGCGTACGAACCCGAGGACCGCCGCAGCACGAACACGATGCCCAGCGGAAACAGCCCGTTGGGCAGCCGACCCACGAACATCACCACGACCATGCGTGGCACCCTCGGCACCCGGAGAACCCCCGGCACTGCCGACGCCGGCATCGTTCGGTCACTGACCTCCCACCGGGAGCGGAACCCTCGATGCAACCAGCACGAAACGTAGCACTGCTAGTAGCTGATCCGGGCCGCCGCGGCCTGCCAGCGACCGGCATCCCCGGTCGGCTGGTAGTGCTTCAGCTGCTGGGTGGCACGCACCAGCGCCCGCAGTTCGGCGGTGCCGCCGTAGACCGCGCCGACCGCTCGGGCCTGCACGAGTGCGTTGCCCATGGCGGCCGCCTCGACCGGGCCCGCCACCACGGGCAAGTCGCACGCGTCCGCCGTGAACTGGCACAACAGAGTGTTGCGCGCTCCCCCTCCGACCACGTGCAGCACGTCGATCGCCCGGCCGGGCAGGAAGTGCCCAACGCGGCCAGCGCGGGGTGTTTCTCGCCGGCCAGGAAGTCGAGCACCTCGACGCGGTCGGTGAAGTGCCCGACCTGCGGCCGGTCGGCCAGTGCGAACTGGAACGGGATGTCCTGGCGTTCGAAGTAACCCATCGTGTAGGGGCCGACCGTGGCACCGTCGGACGCGATGTGCGCGGGCAGCCAGTTGTCCATCTTGCCGCCGTTCCAGGCCTGGTGCTGCACGTCCCACGCGTGGCTCATCGACGGGATGGCCTGGGCGGCGGTGGTCTGCGCGTCCACGTGGTAGGGCAGCAGGTAACCGTCCGGGTTGGACGGGTCGGGCTGGAAGAACACCGAGCGGCCGTTGGGCAGCTTCGCCGCGTGCGGGTCGTTGAAGCCCCGCACGCCGGACAGGGTGCCGAAGTAGTGATCGAAACTGCGGTTCTCCTGCATGAGCATGACGACGTGCTTGATGTCGCTGAGCTTGCCGCCCTGCGGCATCGGGTTGGCCAGCGCCCTGCGCACGTTGGGCGGCAGTGCCATCGCTGCGGCCGACAGGCCACCGACGGCAGCGGCGGAGCCGAGCAGGCGCCGCCGGGTCATACCCGTCCGTTCGGTCGGCGTGTCCGGGGTTTCGGTCATCGAAGTCCTTTCACGGTCGGCCTGACGGCCGAGTGGTGGGGCCTTCGACACCCTTTCCCCGTTTGCTGGCGGGTTTGGCTTGTTCAGGTGACCAGGGATTGAACGACGGCTGAAACTGTCAACTGTCCTACAATTCGTCGCTCGAACCTGTCTCGATGGAGCCGGTCAGCCGGAACTTCCGTTGGGTCCGTTGGTAAAACGTGGTCCGCCCCAGTCGGACCACCCGGGCCGCGTCCGGCACGGTCTCGATGTCGACCACCGCTCCGGGGCCGAGGTGCCCGACCAGCCTGCCGTCCGCCTCGATCGCCAGCTCACCGCTGCGCGGCAGCACCTGTAGGGCCAGTTTCTCCCCGCTGGACAGGAAAAGCGCCCGGTTGAACGCCGAGTGCGGCGCGACCGGCGTGACCAGGATGCCCTCCGCCCTCGGTGACACGATCGGGCCACCGGCGGAGAAGTTGTAGGCCGTCGACCCGGTCGGCGTTGCGACGACGAGGGCGTCGGCCGAGTAGCGCACGAACGGATGGCCCTCGACCCACAGTTCGACCTCGGTCATCCCGTTGCCGGGTACCCGGACCATCGCCAGGTCGTTGAACGCGGTCGTCTGCCGGCCGTTGGCGGTCACCCGCAGGCCCGACCTCGGTTCGACGGAGAACTCGTGCGCGTCGATCGCGCCCAGCGAGTCGTCCAGGTCCGGGATGTCGATCTCGGCCAGGAAGCCGAGGCGGCCCAGGTTGACACCCAACACCGGCACGCGTCGTGCGAACGCCAGGCTCATCGCGCGCAGCATCGTGCCGTCGCCACCCAGGCTGACCAGCAGGTCCGACCGCTCGCCCAGTTCGGCGGCGCCGATGCCGACGACTCCCTCGGTCTCCCGCAGCTCGTCGGCCAGCCCGACGGCGTGGATCTCCCGGTCCCGCGCCCACTTGGCGATCGTCGCGATCACGCCGCCGCAGTCGCGTCTCGGGTGCAGCACCAGGCCGATCGTCCCGATCAATCCCATGACCGACCTCCCGGTTGGGGCGTTACCCGACAACCGTAGCCAATGCCGCGAACACCCGCTCCACGTCGGCATCGGTGGTCCGCCAGTTGCTGAACGCGGCCCGCAGGCCCGGCACGCCGGCCAGCACGGTCGGCGTCAGGAACGTCTCGCCACCGGCGGCCACCGCGTCCGCGATCTCGGTCATCCGCTCGGCCGTCGGGTGCTCACCGACGGTGAAACACACCACGTTCAACCGGACCGGCGCGAGCAGCCGCACCCCGCGCACACCGGCCAACTGTTCACCCAGTTGCTTGGCGCACGCGATGTTGCGCGCCACGATGTCGCTGTGCCCGGCCCGGCCGTAGGCGTGCAGCGTGCACCAGGCCGGCAGTGCCCGCAGTCGCCGTGAACTCTCCGGCGTCAGGTGTACGAAATCCGGGTTCCCGGTTGGCAGTCCGAGGTAGGGGGCCGAGTTCTGGAACACCGGCACCTGGAGGTCCCTGCGCCGGGTGAACTGCACGGCGGCGTCATAGGGCACGTTGAGCCATTTGTGCAGGTCGACGCACACCGAGTCGGCCAGGCCGATGCCGGCCACCAGATGCGCGTACTCGGGCACCAGGGCGGCGAACGCGCCGAACGCGCCGTCCACGTGCAGCCAGAAGTCGAACCGGTCCTTGAGCGCGGCGATGGCCTCGATGTCGTCGAAGTCGACGGTGTTCACCGTGCCGGCGTTGGCCACCACGATCGCGGGTGTGCCGTGCGGCCCGGCCAGGGCCTCGGCCAGCGCGTCGACGTCGACCGCCTCCCGGCCGGGCAGCGTCGGCACCAACCGCACGGCGTGCCGGCCGATGCCGAGTATCGACAGTGCTTTGTAGACACTGGAGTGCGGTTCACCGGAGAGCACCGCCACGTCACCCAACGCGCCGACACCGGCGTCGGCCACCGACACGCCCTTGCGTTCGCCAAGCCATTCCCTGGCCACCGCGAGCCCGACGAGGTTGGACATGGTGGCACCGGAGACAAACGCGCCGCTGTGTTCTGGCGGCAGGCCGAACAGGTCCCGCAGCCAGCCGACGGTCTGGTGTTCCAGCGCACTGGCCGCCGAATCCCGTGCTGTCACGACGTTCTGGTCGTAGGTGCCGGTCAGCCAGTCGCCGGCCAGCGCGGCCGGGGTGGCGCCACCGGTGACGAACCCGAGGTAACGCGGCCCTGCGCTGCCGGACAGGCCGGGTTCCCAGCGGTCGGTGAACTCGGCCAGGGTCGCCCGTAGTCCGGCGCCGTGCTCGGGCAGTGCCTGCTGCTCGGGTCGGGCCGCGGTCGCCACCGGTCGGGCCGCCATGTCGCCGAGCGCACGCTCGGCCAGTGCCTCGGTGGCGCGCAGCAGCGCGGGCAGGTCGGCCAGGTCGTCGGCGAGAACGGGATCCATCGGGCGCTCCCTGCGTGCGGTGTCCGGTCGACCGGACGATAGCGGCGCCGGGCAGCCGGTGTGGGGATTCCACCGTTCAGCCCACACACAGTACATGAGTGTCGACAGTTAGCTGGATCACAGCGCGACAAGTTTGCCGTTCTTGACATAAACGAGTGCTCAGGAACACACTCCTCGCACCAAGTGTCGACACATTGAACGTGGACGAAACACAACCCGTGGAGCGGCTGATGACCACCGGCACCGTGGCCCTGGAGGCCAGGGACCTACAGCTCGGCCACCGCAGCAGTCGTGGCCAGGCATTCACGCCCGCCTGCGCCGACCTGAACCTGCAGATCATGGAACACGAGTTCGTCGTCATCGTCGGCCCCAGCGGGTGCGGCAAGACGACGTTCCTGGAAGCCGTCGCCGGCCTGGTGCCCACCTCGGGCGGCCGCCTGGAACTGGGTGGCAAGCAGATCAACGGCCCCGGCCCGGAACGCTCGCTGGTCTTCCAGCACGCGTCGCTGTTCCCCTGGCGCACCGTGCTGAGCAATGTCCTGTTCGGTCCGCAGGTGCAGCGGCGGCTGACCCCCGAGGTGCGCCGGCGCGCGCACGACCTGCTGGAGGTCGCCGGCCTGGCCAAGGTCGCCGACAAGTACCCGCACGAACTGTCCGGCGGCATGCGGCAGCGGGCCAACCTGGCCAGGGCACTGGCCACCGACCCCGACCTGCTGCTGCTGGACGAGCCGTTCGGCGCGCTGGACGCGCAGAACCGGGAGATCCTGCAGGACGAACTGCTGCGCATCTGGCAGGCCGACGGCCCCACGCAGCGCAAGACCGCGCTGTTCGTCACCCACGACGTGAACGAGGCCGTGCTGCTCGCCGACCGCGTGCTCGTCTTCTCCCCGTCACCAGCACATGTCGCACACGTGCTGACCATTGACGTTCCGCGCCCACGAAGCGCGGACTGGCGGCGCAGCCGCGAATTCCTCGCGTACGGCGACGAGGTACTCGCGGCGCTCCACCAACGAGAGTTGCCCACCAAGGACAGTTCAGTGAGGAACCATGACCACGGCAACGCGGGCGCCAGCCCCGCAGGGAACACCGGAAACCGGGCCACCGGGAGCGCGGCCGACACCAGCGGGAACGTCCGCATGGGTGCGTCGACACCGTAGCCCGCTACTGGGCCTGCTCGGTGGTCTGATCGTGCTCGTGGCCTGGCAGGTCTGCGCGTCGACCGGCGTGGTCGACGTGTCGTTCAGCAGCAGCCCGATCCTGATCGCCAAGGCCGAGGGCACGCTGTTCGGCAGCGGACAGATCTACCCCGCACTGGGCGCCACCGGCTGGGAACTGTTGTGGGGCTTGCTGATCACGTTCGTGGCCGGCATCCCGATCGGGCTCGTGCTTGGCCGCAGCAAGATCCTGCACGACATGACCGAGCCCATCGTGAACGTCCTGTACTCGGTACCCTACGTGATGTTCCTGCCGATCATCATCTTCTGGTTCGGCATCAACGACGCGTCCCGGGTCGTCGTCATCGTGTGGGCGGGCATCCTGCCGCTGATCATCAACGTGACGGCGGGCGTGCGGAACCTGAACAGCGACTACATCCGGGTGTCCACCGTGTTCTGCGCACCCCGGCTGAGCTTCTTCCGGTCGGTCGCGCTGCCGGCCACGCTCCCCTACATCCTGGCCGGCATCCGACTGGCCGTCGGCCGGGCGCTGGTCGGCGCGATCGTGGCCGAACTGTTCCTGGCCAGCCAGGGGCTCGGCTACTTCGTGCAGAACGCCAGCTCCAACTTCGACATGAATTCGGCCTTCGCAGGCATCGTCATCCTCGCCGCCGTCGCACTGCTCCTCAACTGGGGTGTGCGTCTGATCGAGCGGCGCTTCACTCACTGGGCAGGTACGCAATGACGCGATTCGCGGGTAAGACCATCGCCGGAGCGGCGGTGGCCGTCGGGCTGCTGCTGTCCGTCGTCTCGTGCGGCAAGGGATCGGGCACCGTGGCCGCGAACTCCACCGGCTTGTTGCCGCTGAAGATCGGCTACACAGCGGCCGGCGCCGGCTACTCCGACCTCTACGACGGCGTCGAGCAGGGCATCTTCAAGAAACACGGCCTGGACGTGACCCTGGTCCGGCTCAACACCAGCGCACAGCTGGTCGCCGGCCTGGCCAGCAACAGTGTGCAGGTTGGCGTCGGTGTCGCGGCCGACAGCGCCACGGCCATCATGAAGGGCGCCAAGCTGAAGTTCATCGCCATGTCCGAGCCCACCTACAACCTGGAGATGTGGGCCAGCCCGGACATCAAGACGTTGAGCGACCTGAAGGGCAAGAAGGTCGCGCTGACCTCGCCCAACTCCGAGGGCGACTTCGGCCTGACGGCGCTGTTGGACTCCAAGGGCATCTCCCGTTCGGACGTGACCGCCGACTACGTGCAGAGCGCGGCCGCCGAGGTCGCGGCGCTGGATTCCGGTGCGGTGTCGGCGATCCTGACCCAGCCGCCGCAGGGCACGTCGACCCGGCAGAAGGGCGCGCACCGGTTGGCGTCGCTGGCCGACCTGCCCTTCCCGCTTGGCGCCTACACGGTGGAGAGCAGCTACCTGGACAAGAACCGGGACCTGGTGAAGAAGTTCGTCGCCGCGGAGGCCGAAGCGCTGCAGTACCTGCCGACGCACCCGACCCAGACCGAGGCCGCGATCAAGAAGTACACCGGGGAGGACGACGCGTCACTGGACCAGTACGCGTACCAGTTCTTCCTCGCGGTGTGGGCCAAGACGCCCGCCGTGGACGCCAACCTGATCAAGCAGGGCTTCCAGGAGGCCGCGAAGAAGACCAAGACCACGGCACCCACCGACGTGTCCGGCTACATCGACAGCACCCTCTACACACCGTCCTCGTGACGATCGGGGTCGACCACCACCGCTGAGGAACACCGTGCACTGGAATGACTTCCTGACCGAGCAGGACACCGCGGTACCGGCCGCGACGTCGTGGGCGAAGCAGGAACCGTTCGGCCTCGGCGCTCGGCCCGCCGTGGTGGTGGTCGACCTGTACTACGCGGCACTGGGCCTGCCCAGGGCCGACATCCTGGACTCGGTCGCGGACTGGCCCAGTTCGTGCGGGCTGGATGGCTGGGCCGCCGTGGACCGCACGGCGGGCGTGCTGGCCACGGCCCGCGCGGCCGGTGCCAAGGTGATCTACCTGCACGCCACCCCGCCCGAGCTGGGCCGGTGGCACCGCAAGCCGGCCAAGCGGCTGGCCACCCGGTCGGACGGGCTGGACCCCAACGACATCGTCGCCGAGGCGGCACCGCGGGCCGACGACATCGTGCTCACCAAGATCGGCCCCAGCGCGTTCCACCAGACCCCGCTGGACACCATCCTGCGGTCCGGCGGCTACGACACCGTGCTGGTGTGCGGTGAGGCGACCAGCGGCTGTGTACGGTCCACGGTGGTGGACGGCTGCGTGGCCGGCTACCGCGTCGGTGTCGTCGGTGACTGCTGCTTCGACCGATTCGAGGCTTCCTATCACGTGAGCCTGTTCGATAGCCATATGTTTAGGCCGTATGTCCGGACATACGGCCTAAACATATGGCTGAATCAGAGGTACGCGGACGTGATCACCGCCGACGAGACGGAGACCTACCTCCGCACGTGTGATTCCCATTCGACAGGAGCGGCATGAGCGAAACGGTGGCGGACCTCCGGCAGTGGCTGGAGGACGCCGACAAGGCCGGTGAGGTGCAGACCGTCCGCGGTGCGCACTGGGAGCTGGAGATCGGCGCGGTCTCCCAGGTCAACTACCGGCGTGCCAACCCGAAGGCGCTGATGTTCGACGACATCACCGGCTACGGCTCCGGCATGCGGGTGCTGACCAGCACCACCACCAACCCTCGCCTGCTCGGCTCGGTGCTCGGTCTGGGCTGGGGCAACACCGACTTCGACCTGATGGACACGCTCGCGGTCAAGCCGGACGAGTGGGTGCGCGGCGCCGCCGATTTCGCCCCGGTGACGGTGGCCGACGGGCCGCTGCTGTCCAACGTGATCAGCAAGCCCGACATCGACCTGCTGAAGTTCCCGGTGCCGCTGTGGCACGAGGGTGACGGCGGCCGCTACATCGGCACCGGCTGCGCAGTCGTGACCAAGGACTACGACACCGGCCGCATCAACCTGGGCGCCTACCGGATGCAGGTGCAGGACGACGGCCGCACCGCCACCGTGAACATCGAGCAGGGCAAGCACGGCGCCCAGCACCTGCGCCGCTGGTTCGAGGCCGAGGGCCGCGCGCCGATCGCCGTGTCGCTGGGCCAACACCCGGCCTACCTGGTGGCCGCCGGTGTCGAGGTGCCCGGTGACGTGTCCGAGTACGGCTACGTCGGCGCCATGCAGGGCGCCCCCGTGCACACGATCGCGGGCCAGGTCACCGGCCTGCCGCTGCCGTGGGACGCGGAGATCGCCATCGAGGGCTGGGTCACGCCGGACAACAAGCGCCCCGAGGGGCCGTTCGGCGAGTGGACCGGCTACTACTCCGGTTCCCGCGAGCCGATCCTGAACATCGACGTGGAACGCGTCTACCACCGCGACGACCCGATCCTGCTCGGCGCGCCCCCCGGCAAGCCGCCGCACGACTACTCCTACATGCGCACGGTGATGAAGTCCGCGCTGATCACCGACTCGCTGCGGCGCACCGGACTGCCCGGCCTGCGTGGCGTATGGGCACACGAGGCCGGTGGCGGCCGGTCGCTGCTGATCGTGTCGATCGAGCAGCGCTACCCAGGACACGCCCGGCAGGCCGCCTACCTGGCGGCGCAACTGCCCAACGCCGCCTACATGAACCGGTTCACGATCGTCGTGGACGCCGACGTGAACCCGCGTGACCTGGGCGAGGTGGTGTGGGCGATGACCGGCCGCACCGACCCTGCGATCGACATCGAGGTCATGAAGCGGACCTGGGGTTCCCGGGTGGACCCTTTGACGCTCGCCGGTGAGGTGCCGTTCAACAACCGGGCGGTGATCGACGCGTGCCGGCCGTTCGAGCGGCTGGCCACGTTCCCCGAGGTGGCGCAGTCCAGTGAGGCGCTGATCGAGTCGGTCAGTCGCCGCTGGCCTGAGGTGCTGGGATAATGGCGGCCGACGCCGGCGGCCTGGCCGAGACGGTTTCGGCGCGGGCCGCCGACCTCGGCCAGTTGCGCGAGGAACTGCTGTTCAGTGCCCTGCGGGGCGTGGACGGCAGTTCGTCCCTCGCGTTCGCGATCTTCCGTGAACTGGCCATCGGCATCGTGGAGGGCACGCTGCCCCCCTGTCACGAGGTCAACTCCGCGGAACTGGCCCGCGAGTTCAACACGTCCCGCACGCCGGTGCGCGAGGCGCTGCTGATGCTCGAACGCGAGGACCTGGTGATCGTGCCGCCCCGACGGCGGCCCTACGTGTCCGAGGTCGCGCTGTCCCAGGTACGGGAGATCTACGAGATCCGCGCCAGCCTGTACGGCCTGGTCAGCGAGTTGCTGGTGGACCGGGCCAGCGACGAGCAGATCGCCAGGCTGCACGATTGGCAGGCGAAGCTGGAGAAGGACGCGCAGGCCGGTGACGTGGACGGCTACTTCTGGCACAACGTCGGCTTCCGCAACACCGAGGCCAGCCTGTCCGGCAACCGCGAGTTACAGCGCAGGCTCAGTTCGTTGGGCCTGCAGATGCACCGGTTCCGACACCTGAGCCTGTCCCTGCCCGGCCGGTTGATCAACTCGCTGGCCGACCACGGCCGACTGGTGCGCGCGTATGCCGACCGTGACGTGGCGATGGCGGTCGCGATCAGCAGATCGCTGGTGTGGCGCGGCTATCGGGCAATCGAACGATCCGGGCTGATGTAGGTCACGCGCTGGAATCGGTCGGTAAACCAACGCATGAACGCCTCCCCATGTGATTACCGCCAAAAGAATAGACGATCATGATATTCCGGAACTTTCCGGAACTTTCCCGAACGACAGGTAACGTCGTGATACGCGTGGGGGATGGCAGCCTTCAGAACGGCAGGGCCAGCGTCCCCATTGGTGATCAAATAGTGTAGATCCACTTGCGGGCGGATTTTCCTGATGCGACCCTGAATGACGGCTCGAATGAGTCCTCGGTCAGCAATAGAAGGGGAAGTCATCATGGGAAACCCGCAGCTTTCCGCCCTGGACCTGCGCAGCGTTTCGTTCCAGAACTTCGAGGATGACGGCAACATCGACGCCTATAACGGCGTGGTGATGTGGACCCGTCCGCCCAGTCTCGGGTGGCAGTCATGGAATGTGACGAAGATCGGCACATTCGACGGTGAAGATGTCTTCACCATCACGATGACCGACCCCACAGCCCCCAACCTCAAGGGAAAGAACCTGGAAGCCACCCAACCGCAGGGGACGCTGACGCTGGCCGATGCCGAGCCGAACAAGCTGGCCCAACGTTGGCTGCTGCGTTTCCAGGACGATCAGACCGTCATCCTGAGCATCAAATTCAGGGATTTGGCGCTGACGGCGACCGGTATCGACAACCCCATCATTCTTGACCGCGTCAACACCGGCGGCAGCGACGCGCAGATGTGGATGCCGTACAACAAGGACGCCCGCTCGACGGTGAACTCGGATTCAAGGCGCCGTTCGGGAGCCAACGCCTGATCCGATCACCGATGTGAATGAGTGTCGTGCCTCGGCAGCCACGGTGCGTGCCGCGGCACGACACTCCATCAATCAAGGTCGGTCACGATACTGGCGTCGGGTGCCAGTGCGTCGTCCCGCAACTGGCCGAAGATCCAGCTGTAGCGCTCGAAGTCGGCCGGCCGGTCCCGGTACATGCCGGCCGAGTCGACCTCCACGAAGACGGTGGCCACACCGGTGCTGGCCGGGAAATGCAGCATCGTGAACGAGCCGGTCATCGCCGGGTGCGCGCCAGAGTCGAACGGCAGCACCTGGAGGGTGATGTTCGGCCAGGCCGCCACCTCGACCAGGTGCTTGAGCTGCTCGCGCATCACGGCCCGTCCGCCGACCTGCCGGCGCAGCACCGCTTCGTTGATGATGGCGTGCAGCTTCGGCGCACCCTTCTCGGCCAGCCGCGCCGCCCGAGCGGCGCGGAACTCGACGTACCGGTCCAGGCCCTCGGCGTTCAGCCTCGGGAACATCGCGGTGCGGACCGCGCGGCAGTAGTCGTCGGTCTGCAACAGGGCGGGCACGCATTCGGCGCCGTAGACCCACAGCTGGGTGGCGTCGGACTCCTCGCCGACATAGCGCTCGAACCAGTCGGGCACCACACCGGCGAATTCGGCCTGCCAGCCGTGGTCGTCAACGGACTCGGTGGCCAGCATCAGCATCTGGTCCAACATGGGCGAGCCGATGCCGTAGATCTGGCAGAGCAACCGGACCGTACGCGGCAGGATCACCTGCTTCGCCGACTCGATGCGGCTGATCGTCGCCCGGCTCAGCCCGGTCGCCGACGCGGCCGCGTCCATCGTGGCGAACCCGGCTGCCGTCCGCGCCTCATGCAGTTGGCGGCTCAGTTGCCTGCGGCGAACGGCTGGCCCAACCTGTTCGGACATCGGTGTGCTCTCCTCTGGTGGGGTAGGTGGCCACAGTCTGCCGCCTCCCCGACCAGGGATCGAGCTTGTTCACCTCATCGAGCGATACATGGCGGACGGATCACCATGGACCGTCCATCAACCGGCCAGCTCCGCGCGCAGCAGTTGGGCACCGCCCGCCATCGCCCGCATCTTGCCCTCGGCCGACACCCTGGGCAGGTACTTCATGCCGCAGTCGGTGGCGATGACGATGCGGTCGGGGCTGATGAAGTCGAACGCCCTGCGGGTCCGTTGCGCGACGATCTCCGCCGTCTCGATGTTCGGCGTGGACAGGTCGATCACGCCAAGACTGATCGTCTTGTCCGCGAGATCGGCCAGCACCCCGAGGTCCAGGCCGGACTGCGCGGTCTCGATGGAGATCATGTCGGCCGGACAGCCGGCCAGCTCGGGCAGGAACGAGTAGCCCTCCGGCCGCTCGTGAATGATCGCCGCATAGCCGAAGCAGATGTGCACGGCGGTCATGCCGGTGATGCCGTCGAGTGCGGCGTTGAGCGCGGCCAGACCGTAGGCACGAGCGGGCTCCGGGCGGGCCTGCATGTACGGCTCGTCGATCTGCACGATGTCCGCACCGGCCGCGAACAGGTCCACGATCTCGTCGTGCACGGCGGCGGCGTACGCCATCGCGGCGGCCTCGGCGTCCGGGTAGTGGTCGTTCTGCGCCTGCTGCGACATGGTGAACGGCCCTGGCACGGTCATCTTGATGGTGCGGTCGGTGTGCGCCCGCAGGAACCGGACGTCGTCCACCTCGATCGGGTGCGGCCTGGTGATCGGCCCGACGATCCTGGGCACCGGGTTCGGGTGGCCACTGCGGTCCAACGCGGAGCCCGGGTTGTCGATGTCGATGCCGTCCAGCGCGGTGGCGAAGTGGTTGGAGTAGCTCTCCCTGCGGATCTCGCCGTCGGTGAGGATGTCCAGCCCGGCGTCCTCCTGGGCGCGGATGGCCAGCAGGGTGGCGTCGTCCTGGGCCTGGGCGAGGTAGTCGGGCGCCACCCGCCACAACTCCTTGGCCCGCACCCTGGGCGGGAACCGGCCGGCCAGCTTCGAACGGTCGATCAGCCAGTCGGGTTGGGCATAGCTACCCACCAGCGACGTCGGCAGCAGCGGCGACAGCGGCACGAGCACTCCTCGATCTCCGGCGAACGAAACGGCTGCGGGGAGCCTAATCCACGAGATTCGCAGAAGTCGCTACAGCAGGGTTTCGGCCGCCGTCGTGGTGACCGCGTCCGCCAGGGCCGTGAGCGCGGGCGAATCGAGCCGCCACTGCTGCCAGTACAGCGGCACGTCCGACGGTCGGTCCGGGACGAGTTCGATGAGCGTGCCCGCGCGCAGTCGGGGCTCGGCGTGCTGGAGGGGCACCAGGCCCCACCCGAGACCGGCGACGATGGCATCGGCGAATCCCTCGGAGGACGGCACGTAGTGCCGGTGTGGGCTCGCGTCCCGCCCGGTGAGCGAGCGCGCGAACCGGTCCTGTAGTTCGTCGCGCCGGTCGAAGGACACCACCGGTGCGTCGGTGAACACGTCCCCGGCCGACCACCGGGCGGCGAACTCCGGCGCCGCCACGGGTAGATAGCGCAGGTGACCGAGCGCTCGGACCGAACAGCCGGCCACCGGGTCCGGCGACGCCGTGACGGCAGCCATCACCAGCCCTTCGCGCAGCAGTTCCGTGGTGTGCCGCTCGTCCTCGCGGTGCAACTCGAAGCAGATTCGCAGGTCGGCCGGGACACGGGTGAGCGCGGGCAGAAACCAGGTGGCGAGCGAGTCGGCATTGACGGCGACCGGCAGTGGCGCGGGCTGGCCGGTGCCCGCGACGCCCAGTTCGACGAACGCGTCCCGTTCCAGCCGGGCGACCTGCCGGGCGTAGCGGACGACGACCTCGCCGGATTCGGTGGGGGTGATCGGTTTCGTGCGCATGAGCAGCACCCTGCCGGTGCGTTGTTCCAGCGCCTTGACCCGCTGACTGACCGCCGATGGCGTCACGTGCAGCGCGGCCGCGGCGGCGTCGAACGTGCCGTGGTCGACGGCGGCGAGCAGCGTGCGCACCTGGTCGAGCGGAAGATCGATCATCACGAGCGCTAATGTTACGTTAGAATCTTTAGCTGTACTGCTGCCGGCGGGCGATCCTAGTGTCGGCGACATGGGAAGCGTGTTGCTCGCGATGGTGGCCGGGTTCGGCACCGGGCTGACGCTGATCGTGGCGATCGGCGCCCAGAACACCTTCGTACTGCGGCAGGGCATTCGCCGGCACGCGGTGCCGTCGGTGGTCGCGATCTGTGCCGCGTCCGACGCCGTGCTGATCGCGCTGGGCGTCGGCGGCGTCGGAGCAGCGGTCCGGGCGTGGCCGCCCGCACTGCCGATCGTCGGTGTGGTCGGTGGCGGTTTCCTGCTCAGCTACGGCTTCCTGGCCGCACGCCGGGTGTGGCGGCCGGTCGCGGTGCCGATGCTCGGCGCCCCGACCGGTTCCGCGCGTGGCGCGGTGCTCACGTGCCTGGTGATGACGTGGCTCAACCCGCACGTCTACCTGGACACGGTCCTGCTGCTGGGTGCGATCGCCGCGAGCCACGGTCACCTGCGCTGGGAGTTCGGTGTCGGCGCGGCCCTGGCCAGCGGGTGCTGGTTCACGTCGCTGGGTTTCGGCGCCCGTCTGCTCGGACCGTTGTTCACCCGACCCGGGGCGTGGCGGGTGCTCGACGCCCTGGTCGCCGCCACGATGGGCGTCGTCGGCCTGACCCTGCTGGTCGGGGTGTGAGGCTGGTCGGGTCACTCGCCGAAGAAGAACTCCGGTGGGTCCACATCCTCCGGTGGGGCGATGTCCTCGCGCGGGATCGTGGGCAGGAGCGGGCGTTCGCCGGACAGCTCCGGCGCACCATCGAGGCCGGGTAGCTCGTAGGACTCGATCGGCGGGAGTGTGAACGTCGGCAGCTGTGGCAGGTCCGGAAAGTGCGCCTGGTCGAACGGGATGTCGGGCGTGCGTTCGGCGAGGACCCTGTCCACCTGTTGTCCAGCAGGGTCGGATAGCGCCGCATCGCGGCCAGTGCCACGACCATGGCCCTGGCCAGGTCCCGCGCGCTGGGCAGGGCGCGGGCTACCTCCGGTCGGACGTCGGTGTGCGTCACGATCGACGTTGCCTCGTCGTGCACAGCGGCGCCGACGTCCTGCGGATCACGGGACAGTTGCTCTCCGTGCACCATCGTTCGCCAGGCTGTGCGTGACCTCGGGCCGGCCGAGCTGATTCGTCTTGATGGTCGCCAGTAATGCACCCATGTCGACTCGCAGGGTGGGGCCCGGGTTCTTGGAATCCCGGACGAGGTTCTTCGTGTGCGCCACCTCCACGCAGTTGCCATTGGTGCCCGTATAGCTCGACTTCCGCCACCGGTGGGTCATGATTTCCCTCTCCATTCTTCGGCAATCTTCCCAATGAACGCGGGCGACCATTCCGGACCGACCGCGAGGCCTTTGAGTACCGAGATCGCCGACCGATAGTCGCTCACGTTGTCCGCATTCGGGACGAACGCGCCCGAGCTGAAGTGCTCGAAATGGACCATCGACGGCGAGTCCGGGAAGTCGTACAGCACGAACGGCCCGATCAGCCCGGGGTGGTACCCGATGCGGGACGGCACCACCCACACGTCGATGTTGGGGCGCTCAGCGAGCCGCACCAGGTTTTCGAGCTGTTCCGCCATCAGATTCGGCGGCACCACAGGATCTCTCAGCGCCGCCTCACCGATCAGGGCGTTGAACCGGGTCGGATCGTTACTGGTGATCACTTCCCGTCTGCCGACCCGCACCAACATGCGCCGCTCGATGTCGTCCGGGTTCCGCGAGACGACGACCCGGGCATAATCAGGGTCCTGCAACAGGCCGGGAATCAAGCTCGGCGACCACTCGGTGATGACGGACGCGGCACGCTCGCTCTCCATGGCACCGGCCAACTGCTGGGTCAGGCCGGGCATGCCGACGGCCAGCCAGTTGGGTTCGCGGGCGCTGCGGGCCAGGTCGAGGATGCGTTCCCGCTCCTCCGGGACCGTGCGCAGCGCGGCCAGGATCATCGCCACGACCTCGACATTGGGCACCCGGTGGCCGTTCTCCCACAGGGACAGGTCCGTGTGCGAGATGGACAGCATCCGACCCAGCTCGCGCAGGCCTATGCCGCTGGCGAGTCGGGCCTTGCGCAGCGATGCGGACAGCGCACGCGCGCGCGGTGTGCCGGCGGCTGAAGTGGTTGCGGCCACGAAACACATCCTATCGATGTCCAGGGATCAACAGTTCACCCAAATGGGCTTTGGCGGCGCGATCGCGCAACCGGTCATCGTTAACTCAATCAAATGATCCACTTGCTTGTCATCACCTGATTGAATGATCAAGACGGCTTATTTGCCGAATATGACCGCGTGAACAGCGGTATGTGCAACCGACAATCCGCGCGAGCCGTGGCGAGCCGGACATGAACATCCTTCACCAGATCCAGCGATCCACCGTGTACGTCCCACCATGTACCGTACGCAGCTATCCGACTCATCTACCAGGAGGTACCCGGTGGCCGACCCGCTGTCCGACGTGCTGATCGCCGTCATCGTGGTCTGCACTCCCCCGATCGTCCTGCTACTCCCCCGTGACCCACTGGTGCGCCGCTGGCAGGTTCGCCGATCGATTCGCCGTTTTCGCAGGGGCGTGCGGGGATGACACACGAGAATCACGAACAATGGGGTACCGATGATCCCTGGACCAGCGGAATGATCGACAAGGCGACCGAAGAGGCAATTACCAAGGCGGTCGGCGATCTGCTGCGGCGGGCGCGACTGGCCAGCGGATTGAAACTGGCCGAACTCGCCGACCGGTGCGGGGTGTCCCAGTCGGTGCTGTGCCGTGTCGAACTGGCCAGGCGCACACCGGGGATCGCGTTCCTGATCACGGTGTGCGCACGCCTGGGCATCCGCCTGTCCGACGTGTTCCGCGCCGCCGAGGACGCCGCCGTGCCGCTACCGACCCACCCCCGGGACGGCCGGTTCCACGACCTGATCGGCGGATCGGAACCGGATCGCTAACGGACTCGCAGGCCGTCCATCAGCATGTCCAGCAGCCTGTCGGCACGCGCCTGCCAGTCACTCTTCGGATCGATCCGCCACAGGAAACCGAGGATCAGCAACACATCGTCGGGGTCCAGGCCGGCACGCACCACGCCGGCCGCCTCGCACGCCGCCAGCAGCATCGACAGCGCGCCGACGACGGGTTCGTAGGTCTCGCCGAACAGGCCGTCGTGGGTGGCGGCCGTGCTCAGCGCGTCGGCGAGGCCGGCTTTGGTCATGCCGTAGTGCGCGAGCCGGTCCATCCACGCCCGCAGCGCCTCGACGGGCGGTCGACTCGCCAGCAACGTCGTTGCCGCGTCGGCGAGTTGGCGCACCTCGTGCCGGTAGACCTCCAGCACGAGCGCCTCGCGGGTGGGGAAATGCCGGTACAGCGTGCCGATCCCGACGCCGGCCTTCTTCGCGATCGAGTTCAGCGAGGCGGCGTTGGACTCGGTGAACTCGACCAACGCGACCTCAAGGATGCGATCGCGGTTGTGCTGCGCGTCGGCCCGCAACGACTCGGTCGGCCGCTGCGCCACCTGCTTGTGGGCCACCACGTCTCCATCATCCCGGTTGTCAAGCGGAGAACCCTCCGGTAGCGTCGAGTACATGATGGAGAGTCCTCCGATTGAGTCAAGCATCCCACTGACATCAGCATCAACAGAGCCATCAACACAGGCATCAACACCGATCACCATCGGCGGCGACCTGCGTGTGGGGCGGATCGGCTACGGCGCGATGCGGCTCACCGGCGCCAACCGCTGGGGCGAGTACCCGGACCGGAGCGGTGGGATCGCACTGCTGCGCCAGGTGGTCGACGCGGGCGTGACGCTGATCGACACCGCCGACGTCTACGGTCCGCACACCAACGAGCTGCTGATCCGCGAGGCACTGCACCCC
>DASUJK010000282.1:0-27557 GCA_036279295.1 Pseudonocardiaceae bacterium
CGGTGGTCGGGCCAACCTGTGCGTTGCCTGAGACTTTTTCGTGGCACACTGACCGATATGTCGGACTTTTGGTCAGCCCGCGTCGGGCGAGACGCCCCCCGGGTGGCCGTCGCCGCGCAGTTCGGCCCGCAACTCGTCGCGAGCGGCCCGTCGCACCGCGCCACGGGCGGCCAGGCCCGCCGCGACCCGCTCGTGCCACCCGCGGAGCACCACCATCGACAACGGCACCCCGACGATCAGGCCGACGGCGATGCTGATGAGCAGCGGCACGTTGATCAACGTGAGCACCGCCGCGACCGCCGCCACCAGCCCGAACCTGGCCAACACGTACAGCCCGAGGTCCCTGCCGACATGCGGCGGGACCACCGGCGACGCCGTCGGCGCCGCGGTCACGGACTCTGTTTTCCGGTCGTCGGAATGCTCGGCCACGCCAGCCACGCTACGCGGCCGTCACCGGATCGGACTCGCCGGCCGGGGGTCGCTGACGAGGCATTTCACCAAGCGTGCACATCCGTGCGGCGGATGGTGACGATTTGTCCCTTACTTACTCTTTACCATCAGCCTAGCGTTCGAGTACTCGGCGACCGAGATGGCACTATGCGACCGGAACGCCGGATCTCGGGGTGTCCGGGTCCAAACGGGGTATCCGTGTCCGACAGAGGAGGACGACAGTGACTGCATCTGTTCAGCACCCGAGGCAGCAGGTCAGCGAGCGGCTGCTCACCCCCGGTGAGGTGGCCACCCTGTTCCGGGTCGACCCGAAGACGGTCACCCGCTGGGCGACGGCCGGCCGCATCGGCTCGATCCGTACTCCTGGTGGCCACCGCCGGTTCCGCGAGTCCGAGGTGAAGACCCTGCTCGCCGAACTCACCACAGAAGCAAGCGAGCCAGTTCGCGGCGTGTGACTCCACAACGGGCTAGCCTCGTGTCAACATGCTCGCGGAGGTGACGTCCATGCTCTACCTGCTCGCCGCCATTGGTGTCGTCACCATCGCCGCCCTGCTGTGGCGTGCGCTGAACCCGGATTCCCGGGTCGGCGTCGGGGCACGCCGGCAGGTCGTCGCGCCGGACGACGATCCAGACTTTCTACGACGCCTCGGCGAGCGCAACAAACGACCGGACGGGGACGACCCGGAACCGCGGTGACTCAGCACCGCGGCCGGGTCAACTGACTAGCGCCGGTTCAGATCGTTCGGGAAATCGTCCGCCACCGTGGCACCCAGTTCCAGCAGTGCTGTCCTGGTCGCGCCGGCCAGCCGTTCCAACTCGATCTCAGCGCCCTCTTCCAGATGTGGGTCGAACGGAATCCGGCACACGGCGCGACAGCGGGCGCCGAAGTGCTCGGCCAGCCGGTCCAGGTCCACAGCGCCCGACCTCGGCCGCACCGAGTTGATCACCGCGACGGACCGGGACACCAGATCGTGGTAGCCGTGCGCGTCCAGCCAGTCCAACGTGGCCGACGCCGACCGGGCACCGTCCACCGAACCGGACGACACGATCACCAGCGAGTCGGCGATGTCCAGCACGCCCTTCATCGCGGAGTGCATCAGACCGGTGCCGCAGTCGGTGAGCACAATGTTGTAGAAGTGCTCCAGCAGGTCGATCGTGCGGCGGTAGTCGTCCTCGCTGAACGCCTCGGACACGGCCGGATCCTGCTCACTGGCCAACACCTCCAGCCTGCTGGGCCCCTGCGACGTGTACGCGCGGACGTCGCTGTACCGCGTGATGCGGCTGGCGTCGCGCAGCAGGTGCCGGACGGTGGCGGTGGTCTCCAGCGGGATCTTCTGGCTCAGCGTGCCCCGGTCCGGGTTCGCGTCCACCGCGATCACCCGGTCACCGCGCAGCGACGCGAACGTCGAGCCGAGCGTCGTCGTGGTGGTGGTCTTGCCGACGCCGCCCTTCAGGCTGAGCATCGCGATCTTGTAGCAGCCGCGCAACGGTTGGTTTATGCGGCCGATGAGATCCCTGCGGTGCACGTCGGCCGGGCTCTCGCCGAGGTTCACCGCGTGGCCGCTGACCTTGTAGACGGCTCGGCGCCAGCCGGTCTGCGGTGGCCGCTTGGTCTGCTTGATCAGGTGGCTGGACGACAGTTCGTGCGCCGCTGCCTGCGCCTGCCGGGACAGCGCGCCGGGCACCTGCTGGCCGGGCGGCACCTGGTTGGGCGGCATCGGCGGCTGGTGCGGCCCACCCGGCGGGTACTGCTGCTCGAACGGAAACGGGAACTGCGGCGGGTAGCCAACCGGGTACGGCCCGGACTGGCTGCCTGGCACCGGATACGGCCCCGACTGGCTGCCGGGGAGGGGAAAACCACCGGAGCCGGTCTGCTCGACGTAGGACGGTGTCGGGTGTGGTTCCGGGGCGGCGTGCTGGCCACCGGACTGCTCCGGTGGCTGCTGTGCCGGCTGCGGCTGGGCTGGTACCGCGGGGTGCGGCCCTGACTGGTCGGGACCGGCCGGCGTCACGCCAGCATGTGTCCCCTGTTGTCCGGCCGGTGGCTGCCAGGCCGCGTCATGGCGAGGCGCGGGCTCCTCGTAGCGTCCAGTCACCGGTGGAGTCCTCCCTGAACAAGCGGGTCACGAGCCTGTTGACCCCACCGAAGGTAGTCGCAGGGAGCCGTTCGGGTCGACACGGGGCTCAGCCGACTCCTGCATACGAGTGCAAGCCCGTGGTGACCAGATTGATGAAGAACAGGTTGAAGACCATCACGGCGAACCCGAGCACGTTGATGATCGCCGCCCGGTTGCCGCGCCAGCCCGCCGTGGCCCTGGAGTGCAGGTAGGCCGCGTAGACGACCCATGCGATGAACGCCGTGGTCTCCTTCGGGTCCCAGCCCCAGAACCGGCCCCATGCCGACTCGGCCCAGATCGCGCCGCAGATCACGCCGAACGTGAACAGCGGGAAACCGAAGATCGTGGTGCGGTAGGCGAGCCGGTCCAGCGTGGCCTGCGTCGGCAGCTTCGGCCCCAGCCGCATGAACATCGCCGAGTTGCGTTCGTGCGCGCCCTTGATCAGGTACAGCACGCTGGCCACGCCCGGCACCAGCAGCACACCGCACGCCGTGGACACGACGGTCACGTGGATGACCAGCCAGTACGACTGGAGCGCCGGCTGCACCGGCTCGGCCTGCGTGTAGAGGACCGTGCCGCCGAGGAACATCAGGATGAACACGGGGATCAGCACGAATGCGCCGAGCCTGCGGATCTGGAAGCGCTGCAACAGGATCAGCCACGCGCCCACCGCGACCAGACACACGAACGACATGAACTCGTACATGTTGCCCAGCGGCCACCGGTGCACGGCCAGCCCGCGCAGCGCGATCGACAGCAGGTGCACGGTGGCACCCAGCACGGTCAGCGCGACCGCCATCCGGCCCAGCCGCTCGGCGAGCGGCCGGTTGCCACGCACGCCCGCGTTCACCGGCGCGTCCGGGTCCGGGCCGACGGTCGTGCCGGTCACCGTGGCGCCGTCCGTGCCGACCAGTGCTTTCGCCGGTTCGGCAACGGCCTTGGCCGCCGTGATGGCCTTGCGGCCGAACGCCGACTCGGCGAGGTAGAAGAACATGGAGATCACGTAGATCGTGACCGCAGCGGTGTAGGCGTACTGGCTGTTGTGCGCCAGCATCTCGTCGACCGGCATCAGCTGTCCTTCCCGCCCGTGGGCGTGGCCGCCTGGCCCGGCGATCGGCCGCGGGCCGCGTCCAGCAGCCGCGCCGACAGCCGGGTGAACTCCTCGCCGTACCCGGCCTGGTCGGTGCGGGCGAGCCCGCCGATCTCGACCACGGTACGACCGCCTTGTTCCGTCTGGTCCGCCGGGGTGCGGGACACCCGGACCCACAGTCGCCGCCGCTTCACGGTCAGCGACACGATCAGGCCACCGAGCATGAGCAGCGCGAACACCAGCACGTAGACCTGTGTCGGGTCGTGCGAGACCTGCAACGACACCCACTGCCGCACGTTGTCGAACCTGATGACCGTGCCGTCCGGCAGCTTCGTGGTCTGGCCGGGCGTCAGGTTGGCCTTGTCGACCTGCTTGAGCCTGCCGTTGGCGAGCATGCTCTGGTCGATGGTGAAGATGCTCTGCCCGGTGCCGGTGTCCTCGCCGAGGTCACCCTGGTAGATGTCCAGCGACACGGCCGGGTTGCGCAGCCCCGGGTAGGCCGACGTGAGCAGGCCGTTCTGGAAGACCGCGCTCGGCGCGAACAACCCGGTGACGGCGATCTGCTTGGTGATCAGCACGCTCGTGTCGGTCACGTCCGGTGGGTCGAACTTGGTCGCGCCCTCGGACAGCATCGTGGACGTGTCGTCCGGCTTCCACTGGATCAGGCCGGTGCGCACCTGGCCGTCCGGGAACGTCACCGTGAACTGCGGGGCGTAACCGTGGCCCAGGAGATAGACCCGGTCGCCCGCGGTGCGCAGCGGTGCGTTCTCGTGCAGGTCGTAGGGCCGCCAGGTGTTGGTGACCAGGTCCTGGCCGGACTGGTACTGGATGTTCGAGTTGTAGTAGTCCGGCTGCCCGGCGTCGGTGTAGGCGGCGGTGAAGTCGTTGATCTTCACGCAGAACGGCGCCAGGTGGGTGCCGTCCACGCGCAGGCCGGGCGTGAACGAGTCGTAGTTCAGCACACCGGAGTTGCAGAACTCGGAACCGTTGGCCAGCACGATGACCTGACCCGAGTACATGAACATCTTGCCGACGGCGAACGCCACGATCAGCCCGAGCAGGGCGAAATGGAACACCAGATTGCCGGTCTCGCGCAGGAAACCGCGCTCGGTGGACAGGCTCACGGCACCGTTGTCGGTGTCCTGCCGCAGCCGCCACCCGCGCAGTTGCCTGCGTACCGCGGCCACCACGTCGTCCACGCTGGCATCGCTGTCGAACTCGGCGCGAAGGTGGTGCGGCAGCCTGGCCAGGTTGCGCGGGGTGATCACCGGCTGCACGAACGACTGGCGCAGGTACTCCACCGTGCGGGGCAGCAGGCAGCCGACCAGCGACACGAACAGCAGCACGTAGATCGCGGAGAACCAGACGCTGCCGTAGACGCTGAAGAACTGGAGCTTGTTCAGCAGCCGACCCCACCAGCCGTGGTCGGTGATGTACTGCGCGACCTTAGGCTCGTTCAGCGCCACCTGCGGCAGCAGCGCGCCCGGCAACGCGGCCAGCGCCAGCAGGAACAGCAGCACCAGCGCGGTACGCATCGCGGTCAGGCCGCGCCAGGTGTTGCGCAGGAAGGCGAGCAGGGCTCGCGCTCCGCTTTGTCGGGGCGGCTCCTGCTCGGTGACCTCCGGCTTGTGGATAGTGGTCATAGCGGCAGGTTCACAGTGGTCACCACGGTTTCCCGGAGCCAGTCGACCAGGTCGCCCCACAACCCGGTGACCAGCGCGAATCCGACACACAGCAGCAGTACGCCACCGGCGATCTGGACACCACGGACGTGCCGGCGCAGCCAGCCGGTGGCCCGCACCGCCCAGCGCGCCCCCAGCGCGAGCACCACGAACGGCACGCCGAGGCCAAGGCAGTAGGCGATCACCAGCAGCACACCGCGCAGGGTGCCCGGGCCGACCTGGGTGCCGGCCGCGACCGACATCACGCCGGTCAGCGTCGGGCCGAGACACGGCGTCCAACCCAGCGCGAACACGGCACCGAGCAGCGGGGCACCGATCAGGCCTGCGCGGGGCGCGGCGTGCGGGCGGACGTCACGCTGCAGGAACGGGATCAGCCCGATGAACACCAGGCCCATCACGATGGTCACGACGCCACCGATGCGTTCCAGCAGCAGCTCGTTGTCCAGCAGGGCGTTGGACAGGCCCAGCACCAGGATCGACCCGGCGCCGAACACGACGGTGAACCCGGCCACGAACAGCAGCGCCGCACCGGCCACCCGCCAGCGGCCACGTTGGGCCGGTCCTTGGGTGTGGACGGCGGGCGCGTCCGCACCGACCAGGCCGGCCAGGTAGGCCAGGTAGCCGGGCACCAGCGGCACAACGCACGGTGAGGCGAAGGACAACGCACCGGCGGCCACGGCCACGACCGCTGCCAGCAGCAGCGGCCCCGACGTCGCGAGCACGGTGGGGTTCACAGGTCGAGGGTAGGGACCACGCCGGCCCGGCCACGCACCGGTCCACCCGCTACGCGGTGTCGGTCACACGACACGGTGATCTCACGCCTTCTCGGTTAGTGCCTTCAACTCCGGCAGCAGCATGGTCGCGGTGACCGGTTCCAGGAACACCTCGGCGACCCGGTGCTGGCGGTCCAGGATGATCGTGGATGGCACCACGCTGCGCGGGTAGCCGTTCAACGCGAGCAGTGAGCGGCCGGCCGGATCGAAGATCGACGGATAGCTGATCTGGTTGTCGTGCACGAAATCCAGGGCCGCGCTGCGGGCGTCCCGCACGTCGATGCCGAGCAGCTGCACACCGCTGGCCTTGGTCTGCTGGAACACTGTGGACAGTTCGGGCGCCTCGTCCCGGCACGGCCCGCACCACTGCCCCCAGATGTTCAGCACGACGACCTTGCCCGGGTAGTCGGACACGTGGATCTGCTTGTCCTGCCGCTCCAGACTCGGCCCGCTCAGGTCCGGCAGGGTCTGTCGCTCCGGCACCGAGTAGGAGATCTGCGACTGGCCACCGGGCGACACGAACGAGAAGGTGCTGCCCGGCACGTCAGCGTCGTGACCGACGGAGCAACCCGCCAGCGCGAGCCCGGCCAGGGCACAGGTGACCAGCTTGGTGAACCGCCTCATGCGCCGGTCACCCGCACGTTCGTCGCGCTCACCGGGTCGCTGTAGGTGACGCCGACCAGCTTCTCGTCGGCGAACTCCAGTGACGTGATGGACGCCAGCCCGCACTGCCGCTTGCGGGGGTCGTGCCACAGCCGCTTGCCCTCCACGAACCTGCGTACCGACACGATCGGCAACTGGTGCGACACGCAGACCGCCTCCCGGCCCGCCGCAGCGGTCCGGGCGCGGTGCACCGCGGCCAGCATCCGGTGCGCGATGTCCAGGTAGGGCTCGCCCCAGGAGGGCTTGAACGGGTTGCGCAGCCGGGGCCAGTTGCGTGGGTCGCGCAGTGCGCCGTCGCCGACCGACACCTTCTGGCCTTCGAACACGTTGGCCGCCTCGATCAGCCGCTCGTCCACCGTGAGGTCGATGCGGTGCGAGTCGGCGATCGGTGCGGCGGTCTGCCTGGCGCGTTCCAGCGGCGAGCAGACGACGTGCGTGATGTCCCTGTCCCGCAAGTGTTCCGCGACCACGAGGGCCTGCTTCTGGCCACGCTCGGACAGCCGGAAACCGGGCAGCCTGCCGTAGAGCACACCGTCCGGGTTGTGCACCTCGCCGTGGCGGACCAGGTGCACGATCGTGGTGACCGGCTTGGGGACCGCCTCGGGGCGACTGGCTGACGTCACTGTCGTGGCTCCTCACTCGCCGCTGCCGCCGCTGCCGCGGCGGGCAGTGCCGCCTCGATCACCGCGAACGCGGCGTCGTCCATGGCCGCATTGACGAACCATGCCTCGTAGGCACTCGGCGGCCCGTACACGCCGCCGGCCAGCAGCGCGTGGAAGAAGGCGGGGAAACGCCAGGTCTGCGTGGCCTTCGCGGCCGCGTAGTCGTGCACCGGCCGCTCGGTGAAGAACACGCTGAGCAGATTGCCGGCGGACTGCACGTGATGCGGCACGCCCGCCTTGGTCAGCGCGGCGGTGAACAGCTCGCCGAGTCGCGTGGCGTTCGCGTCCAGCGCCCGGTAGACGGCGTCGTCGGCGTGCCGCAGGCTGGCCAGCCCGGCGGCCACCGCCACCGGGTTCCCGGACAGCGTGCCCGCCTGGTAGACCGGGCCGATCGGCGCCAGCTTCGCCATCACGTCGGCCCGCCCGCCGAACGCGGCGGCCGGCAGCCCGCCGGACATCACCTTGCCGAACGTGTAGAGATCGCCGGCGATGCCCTCCAGACCGAACCAGCCGGCCCTGGACACGCGGAAACCGGTCATCACCTCGTCCATCACCAGCAGCGCGCCGTGCTGGTGGGCCAGCTCGCGCAGGCCGGCGTTGAAGCCGGGCAGCGGGGCGATCGCGCCCATGTTGCCGGCGGCCGCCTCGGTGATCACGCAGGCGATCGAGTCCGGGTTGGCCGCGAATGCCTCGCCGACGGCGGCCAGGTCGTTGTAGGGCAGGACGATCGTGTCAGCGGCCTGGGCGCCGGTGACGCCGGGCGACGTGGGCAGGCCGAGGGTGGCCACGCCGGAGCCCGCGTCGGCGAGCAGCGCGTCGACGTGCCCGTGGTAGCAGCCGGAGAACTTGATGATCTTCGACCGGCCGGTGAACCCCCTGGCCAGCCGGATCGCGCTCATCGTGGCCTCGGTGCCGGAGTTGACCAGCCGCACCTGCTCGACCGGGGCGACCCGGTCGATGATCTCCTCGGCCAGTTCGATCTCGCCCTCGGTGGGTGTGCCGAAGGACAGCCCGTGGCCGGCAGCGGCGCGGACCGCGTCGACAACCGCCGGGTGCGCGTGCCCGAGGATCATCGGGCCCCAGGAGCTGACCAGGTCCACGTAGATGTTGTCGTCCGCGTCGGTCAGGTAGGGGCCTTGCCCGGACACCATGAACCGGGGCGTGCCGCCGACCGAGTGGAACGCGCGGACCGGCGAGTTGACCCCGCCCGGGATGACCGAGGCGGCCCTGTCGAACAGCGCCTGTGACCTGGCGACAGTCGCGTCGGTCACCGTCGAGTTGCCATGCACGGCCTCCAGTCTCGCAGGTCGCCCCGAGTGGTCGCCGTCACGTCGTCAAGTCGTCGTTCGGGGTTGTGCAGAACTGAACTCGGGTGTGGATGGTTGGAGCGGATGTCGGCTGGATGGACTACATGTGGTCGGGTGGACGAACAAGCGTTGCGGATGCGGGCCGAGGAACTGCTGCGAAAGCTGGCAGGTGATGACGCACGCCTGCGCCCGGACCAGTGGGAGGCGATCCGGGCGCTGGTGGTCGATCGCAGGCGGGCACTGGTCGTGCAGCGCACCGGGTGGGGCAAGTCGGCGGTGTACTTCCTGGCCACGGCGTTGCTGCGGGAACAGGGCGTCGGGCCGACGCTGATCGTGTCGCCGCTGCTGGCGTTGATGCGCAACCAGGTGGCGGCAGCGGCGCGGGCCGGTGTGCACGCGGCGACCATCAACTCGGCCAACGTGGACGAGTGGTCCGGCGTGCAGGACGAGGTCGCGGCAGGCCGGGTGGACGTGCTGCTGGTCAGTCCGGAACGGCTGAACAATCCGGATTTCCGGGACACCGTACTGCCGGCGCTGGCGGCGTCGACCGGGCTGCTGGTGGTCGACGAGGCACACTGCGTGTCCGACTGGGGGCACGACTTCCGGCCGGACTACCGCAGGCTGCGCACACTGCTGGCCGACCTGCCCGACGGTGTGCCGGTGCTGGCCACCACGGCCACCGCGAACGACCGGGTGATCCACGACGTGGCCGAACAGCTGCGGATCGGCGCGGGCTCGGACGCGTTGGTGCTGCGTGGCGCGTTGGACCGGGACAGCCTGCGGCTGGCCGTGACCAGGCTGCCGAACAACGAGACACGGCTGGCGTGGCTCGCCGAGCGGCTGCCCGAACTGCCCGGTTCCGGGATCATCTACACGCTGACCGTGGCCGCTGCCGACGAGGTGGCCGCGTTCCTGCGGGACCGAGGGTTCGCCGTGGCCGCGTACTCGGGTCGGACCGATCCGGCCGAGCGGGAAGCCGCCGAACAGGACCTGCTGGCCAACAAGATCAAGGCGCTCGTGGCGACGTCCGCGCTGGGTATGGGTTTCGACAAGCCCGATCTCGGGTTCGTCGTGCACCTCGGTGCGCCCGCGTCGCCGATCGCCTACTACCAGCAGATCGGCCGCGCGGGTCGTGGCGTGCTGCGGGCCGAGGTGATCCTGTTGCCCGGTCGGGAGGACCAGGACATCTGGGCGTACTTCGGCTCGCTGGCGTTTCCTCGGGACTTCGTGGTGCGCCAGGTGTTGGACGTGCTGGGCGATGCGGGTCGGCCGCTGTCCACGGCGGCGTTGGAGCCCATGGTCGACCTGTCGCGGAGCAGGTTGGAGATGGTGCTGAAGGTGCTCGACGTGGATGGTGCGGTGCGTCGGGTGCGTGGCGGCTGGGAGTCCACGGGGCAGGCGTGGGAGTACGACGCGGAGCGGTACGAGCGGATCGCGAAGGCCAGGGCGACCGAGCAGCAGGCCATGCTGGACTACCAGGCGACCGAGCACTGTCGGATGGAATTCCTGTTGCGACAGTTGGATGATCCGCATGCGGCGCCATGTGGCCGGTGCGACAACTGCACGGGCACCCGTCGTGCGGCCGACGTCTCCGACACGGTGGCCGACGCGGCGCGCGAACGCCTGCACCGGCCGGGGGTCGACCTGCCGCCGCGCAAGATGTGGCCGACCGGGCTGAAGGCCCTGGATGTGCCGCTGTCCGGCAAGATCCCGGCCGGCGCGGCGGCGGAGGACGGTCGAGTGCTGGCCAGGCTGACCGACATCGGCTGGGGCAGCCGGATGCGGGAGCTGCTTGGCCAGGACGACCAGGACGTCCCGGAGGACGTGTTCGGGGCGTGTGTGCGGGTGCTGGCAGGGTGGGACTGGGCGGAGCGCCCGGCCGGAGTGGTGACGGTCGGCTCGCTGACCCGGCCCAGGCTGGTGCGGAACCTCGGCGAACGACTGGCCACGATCGGGCGGCTGCCGATACTGGGCGAGTTGACAGCGGGTTCGACGGGTGGCCGCCCGGCGAACAGCGCCCGCCGACTGGCGCAACTGTGGTCCACACTGCGGGTGTCGGACGGCCTGGCGGCTGGATTGTCCACAGTGGCCGGCCCGGTGCTGCTGGTCGACGACTTGGTGGATTCAGGCTGGACAATGACACTCGGCGCGCGCCTGCTCCGCGAATCGGGCGCACCAGCGGTACTCCCCTTCGCCCTGGCAGTAGCCGGGTGAGATGCGGTAGCCCACTGAGATGCGGTTCGGCGGAGGCCTGAGCAGCGTGGCGAAGTCGGCGCGGAGTCGGCGCGGAGTCGGCGCTGCCGGCCTGCCCGTTTGGTGCGGAACAGGCGAGTCCAGTGTGGCCTCGCGCGCCAGGCGGGTTCGCCGTCCCGATGTGGTCGGCGCCGCCCAGTCCCACTGGCAGGCGCGGTGAGGTCGGTTCGGCCAAGCCCCACCAGCGCCCGCCCGACACAACTGGCCCCGCCAGGCCCACCGCCGCCAGTGCCGACCGGCGATCTCCGGTTCGGCTCACCGGGTCGTCGCCAACTCGCCTGCCCGATCGCCACCACCCCAACCCCGCCTCGCCTGCCTGCTCGCTTGGCGTGGCTGGCGGGTGTGCACACCGTTGCCGGTGCAGATCAGCCGCGTCCGGCCACCTCAGCCTCGTCGCTGGCCCGGTCGGTGCGGCTCTGCCCGGCAGGCACGACTCTGCCCGGGTGCGCGCTGGCTCTGCTCGGGGTGCGCGGCTCTGCTCGGGGTGCTCGGCTCGGTCCGGTCGGCACCCCCGCAGCCAGCCGGCTCGGCTCAACCCGGTCGCCCGGCGGCCGGCGTCGTCCAGTCCACCCGACTCAGTTCGTCCATGTGTGCAGCCGCGCTCCTAATAGAGCACTGCTCTGAATCAGGATTGGCAATCCAAATCAAGATCAGTGCTCTCGGACTGACTCCAGTGCGTCCCGCATCGGCACGAACTTGGCCGCTGCTTCCATGACTTCGCTGTCCGGATCGGAGTCAGCCATGATCCCGCCGCCCGCGAACAGCCGCACCGAGCCGCCGTCCACCTGGGCGCACCGCAACGCGATGCCGAACTCGCCGTCGCCATGGCTGTCGATCCAGCCGACCGGACCCGAGTATCGCTCCCGGTCCATGCCCTCCAACTCGGCGATCAGCGCGACAGCCGCTTCCCGTGGCGTGCCGCCCACCGCCGCCGTCGGGTGCACGGCGCCGGTCAGCGTGAGCAGCGACACGTCCTCCGTCAGGGTGCCGCGCACGTCCGTCGCCAGATGCAACACGTTCCGCAAGCGCAACACCGACGGATCGGCCGGCACCGTCAACTCGGCACAGAACGGCGCCAGCGTCCCGGCCAGCGACTCCACCGCGTAGCGGTGCTCCTCCTGGTTCTTCGCCGACCGCAACAGCTCCGCGGCCAGCGCATCGGCGTCCAGGTCGTCGTGCGGCCACGCGGTTCCCGCCAACACCCGTGCGGAGACCGTCTCCCCGGTCCGCCCGAGCAACAACTCCGGCGTAGCGCCGACGAGACCGTCCACCGAGAACACCCAGCAACTCGGGTACCGGTTCGCCAGGCCGTGCAGCAGGTACCGGGGGTCGACCGGGCCGTCGTCATCGGGCACGGTGGCCACCAGGTCATGCGCCAGCACGACCTTGCTCAGATCGGTGTCGTTCAGCCGCCGCACGGCTGAGGCCACCGCGCTTCGATACGCCGTGGACGACGACTGGCCGGTGGAGTAGCTGATCGAGGCGGGGGTGCGGACCGGCCGGACCGGATGCACACCTGCCGAGCCCTGTTGGCCGCCACCGATCTCAGTGACCCAGGTCACATCGCCTCGGCGGCCGACGATGACCTCGGGCACCACCAGCACCGAGTCGCCCGGGTCGTCGGCGAACGCCATGCTGACGAACGCGACCAGGCCACTGCCGGGCAGCCCGACCTCGTCGACGACATCGACGTCGGCGGCGAAGTGCCGCCACCACTCGGCTGCCTGCTCGAACCGGTCCGGGCCGGACGGTGCGAACCTGGCCGCCACGCCCCAGCCGACGATGCCCTCGCCGTGCTGGACCCAGGTGAACGTCTCATCTGGCCCGGGCAGCAGCTCCAGCAGATCCGTCGTGGTGTCGACGATCCTGCTGCGGGCGTACGGCCGATCCGGCGCGGTGGCGGCGCCCGATCGTCTACGCGGGTACTGCGAGGAAGCGGTCGTCACACATCCGAGCGTACGAATGTCGCAACGGCCGCGCGCTGAGAGGTTGGCCGCACCGCGATCGCCAAGCCGAGGACGCCCCCGCGCCGTACCGGTCGAATGACTCGTTCCGGGCTGGTCGGCACGCAGTTGGCCGGTTCCAGCCGAACGGGTGAGCCGCACGTCCTAGACTCGCCTGACATGGTTTCTGACGTGGTGCTGACGGGGCCGGACGGCCTCGACGAGGGGGCATCGCGTCCGACGGACGGTGTGGATTCGGCTGCCGAATCCACACGCGAACCCGCACGGATGCCCACCGGGAAGCGTCGTGGCAGGCGGATCGCCGCTGCCACGCTGCTCGTGTTGGGCTGCCTGTTCAGTGGTCTGTGCCTGTTGTTGCTGGTAGCGACGTGGCGTGACGACTCCCAGATCGACGCGCACCAGGGCCGCACGGTCGCGGATGTGTTGTCCGTCTCGTTCACCAGGACGGCGGTGCGTTTCGTCGCGCCGGACGGCACCGTGGTGATCCCGACGAACGGTTTGCTCTACCCGACCGGGCTGGCCGCGGGTGAGCAGGTACGGGTCGAGTACGACACGAAGAACACCGAACTGGTCCGGGTCGCCGGCCGTGATTTCCGACTGGCGTTCCTGCCGGTCGGCATGTCGCTGGTGATCTGCTGGGCCATCGTGGGACCGGTCGTGTGGTTCTTGCGCAGAAAGCCGGCCAGCGGGCCGATCAGTGAGCGACAGCCCCCGTCCACCAGCTGAGCACCTCGTCGGCCACGCCGGGCGCGGCCACCAGCAGCCCGTCGCCGGCAGTGACGCGTCCACACCGTGCCGGTCCAGCACCGCGGCCCCGGTCCAGGGCCAACGCCATCCCGCCTGCCACGTCCCACTCGTGCACGCTGTGCAGCACGGCAGCGGCCACGTGCCCGAGCGGTCAGCACCCTGCGGGTGTGGCGTTCCAGCGTCCGGTCGGTGTCGGTCACCCAGTCGAAGGGGGATTCCTGTAGGTCCCACGGCTAACTTCATTAGCTCGCCACCGATTTCATCTCGACTTCATTTGTGAAGTGCGATTGAGACAGCGGGCTGGGCCGGTGGTGGACGGTTCACATGCCGAGGACCGGGTGTCCGTCTCTCGATCAGTCTTGAAGGGGCAGGCGCTGCGGGCTCTTGTGTCGGGTCAGGCGATGCCGTCGAGCGCGGCGGTGACGACGGACTGAATCGTGGTTGTGCCCGACTCCGCGCCGGGCGGCAACAACGTGGACAGCACGCTTTGGTGGCAGACGCCGACGAGCATTGCGGCGGCGGCGTCCACCTGGGCGTCGGCCGCCAACCGTCCCAGCTCCCGCTCGGCGCGCAGGTAGCCGAGCAGCTTGTCGCGCCAGTCCCCGCCGTGGTCACCGAGTTCCGCGAACTTGGTGAGCACAGCGGGTTGGGTGAGCAGCCCGGTGAACGCGGGCAGGATCGCCTTGTGCAGGGCCAAGCCGTAGGCGAGGTGAGCACGGAGGTTGGCCTCGACGGTGCTGGCGCCGGGCTCGGGAAGCACGCCCAGGCCGCGTTCGACGGTCCGGACATACGCGTGCAGCGCGTTGGCCAGCAGGTCTTCCTTGTCGGCGAAGTGGTTGTACAGCACGCCGTCGGCCACTCCCGCCTCGCGCGCGATCGCGCGGACGGTGAGCGTGGCTGTTCCCCGGTCGGAGATCATGCGTTCGGCGGTGGCGATCAGATGCTCGCGCAGGCTTCGCCCGTCGTCCGCGCCGCGCAGGGCCGCTGCTTTTCTCGGTGCCATCAAGGGGTCATCGTAGTGCCGTCACCAGCCATGCTGTTCCGCGCAGACGCACGGCCCCCGGCTGGGCGAACGGTCGCAGCGCGGCCGTGAGGGCGTCCATGGCGCACGCGGCGTCGTCCGGGGCGACCTGGTCGAGGTGGAACTTCACCGGCCCCCAGCCGCTGACGAACTCGGCGGCGTCGGCGACATCACGGCCCCAGATCTGGTCGGCTTCCACGCGGGCGCAGGCGATATCCCGGAACCCGGCGTCGGACAGCACGGACCGGGTGCTGGCGGGGTCGGCGAACGAGGTGGGACCGGTCCCGTCCTGCCCGGTCGGGCGCGGCAGAAAGGGCGCCATCGCACCGAGGACCGTGCCGAGGTCGGTCCCGGACAGCTCGGTCATGCACAGGAACGCGAGCCGGCCGCCGGGCCGCAGCGCGCGGCCGACGTTGGCGAAGGCCGCGACCGGATCGGCGAAGAACATGACCCCGAACCTGCTGAGCGCGACGTCGAACGAGCCGTCCTGGAAGGGGTGCACCTGCACGTCGCCCCGCTGGAACGACACGTTGGGCACCTGCTCGGTCCCCGCGCGGTCACGAGCCCTGGCGAGCATGGGCTCGGACAGGTCGACCCCGGTGACGCGCCCGAGTCGGGCTCGGCGGGCCGCCGCACGGGTCAACTGGCCGTTCCCGCAGCCCAGGTCGAGCACCCGAGCGCGCTCACTGATGTCGGCCGCGTCGAGCAGCGCCTCGTTGAACCCGCTGTTCACCGCGTCGTAGCGGTCGTAGTGGGTGGCCCAGTGCTGACCTTCGTACCCGTTCCATGCCTGCGCCTGCTCGGTGTTGACAATGCTCGTCATCGAAGCCTCCCGTAATGAACGGACGTTCATGAACGCATGTTCATAGTGACTTCGAGCCGAGGCCTGTGTCAACTGACTCGCGTGACCCTTCTCGCCAATTCCCGCGCGGCTCGACGCGGACTGCTTGACATCGGCCAGCGGAATCGGCCACCGACATCTGCTCACTCCCAGAACTGATTAGGAGTGCGTTCGCGCAGGCGTTGGACCGGCGCCTCGCCGCCCCGGTCGACGCCGCCGTCGCGCATGCTGCCGCTGAAGAAGTGCCACGAAACTGAGACCGATCTTGAGCGGCATCGGAGTGAGACAATTCGGAACCCGCAGGGTCGCCGAAGATCAACATGTCATCAGCGGCGAGACCCTACAACTCCTTCGCCGTCGGCTTGGCACCCCGACCCGCTGTGGCCGTGATCACGTCAGTCGCGTCATTGGCCAGTCGGCCTGCGACTTCCGGCGCGTGCGAGATGAGTCCGGGCGCGACGCGAGGACGAGACCGTCATGCTTGTCCAGGGTGATGGCGCCGGGTGGCCGTGACACGACAGCGAGATGACGTAACGACGATCACCAGGACACTTCTTCACGGCACCCGGTCTTCACGGCACCCGGTCACACTCGGGACCCGTCGCCTGCCCCGTACGCTCGCGCCATGTCCCGCGCCCACCTGGACAAGGATCCGCACGAAGTCGCCGCCATGTTCGACGGTGTGGCGCAGCACTACGACCGCACCAACTCGGTGACCAGCCTCGGCCTGGACAAGCACTGGCGGTCGGTGACCAGGCGGGTCCTGGACCTGGCGCCCGGCCAGAAGGTGCTCGACGTGGCCGCGGGGACCGCGGTGTCCACGGTGTCGCTGGCCGAGTCCGGCGCGTGGTGCGTTGCCGCCGACTTCTCGCTCGGCATGCTGCGCCGGGGTGCCGGCCGCCCGGTGCCGAAGGTGGCCGCGGACGCGCTGCGGCTGCCCTTCGCCGACGGCGTGTTCGACGCGGTGACGGTGTCCTTCGGGCTGCGCAACATGAGCGACACGGTGGCCGCCCTGAGCGAGTTGCGCCGGGTCACCCGACCGGGTGGCCGCATGGTGGTGTGCGAGTTCTCCAGCCCGGTGTTCACGCCGTTCCGGTTCGTCTACCTGAACTACCTGATGCGTGCCCTGCCGGCGATCGCGACGCGGGTGTCGTCCAATCCGGAGGCGTACCGCTATCTCGCCGAGTCGATCCGGGCGTGGCCGGACCAGAAGGCGCTGGCGACGCTGGTGGTCAAGGCGGGTTGGGCCGAAGTGGAGTGGACCAACCTGACCGGCGGCATCGTCGCCCTGCACAGAGCCGGCAACCCGGGCGTCGGCAACCCCGGAGCCAGCAACCCCGGGGCCGTCAATCCGGTCGCATAGACTCGCGACGAATCCCCACCACCCGATCGAGGAGCCGCATGAGTACGCCCAGCCGTCGTCGAGCGGACGAGGACGCCGAGGTCATCGTGGTGGGCGCGGGCCCTGCCGGTTCCACGGCGGCCACCTACCTGGCGCGCGCCGGGCTCGACGTGCTGCTGCTGGAGAAGAGCACGTTCCCGCGCGAGAAGGTGTGCGGCGACGGCCTGACCCCGCGTGGCGTGAAGCAGCTCATCGACCTGGGCATCGACACCCGCGAGGAAGCAGGCTGGTTGCACAACCGCGGCCTGCGGGTGGTCACCGCGCACCACACGATGGAGTTGGACTGGCCGGATCTGGCCGACTTCCCGCCCTACGGTGTCGTCCGCCCGAGGGCCGACTTCGACGAACTGTTGGCCCGCAACGCACAGCGGGCCGGTGCCCGGCTGCTGGAGCAGACCAACGTGACCAGCGCCATCACCGACGACCGGACCGGCAGGGTGGTCGGCGTCACGGCGAAGGCGGGTCCGGACAAGGTGCCGGTGACGTACCGGGCGCCGCTCGTGCTGGCGTGCGACGGCGTGTCCGCGCGGCTGGCGCTGTCGGTGGGCATCGAGAAGCGTGACGACCGGCCGATCGGTGTCGCGGTGCGCAGGTACTACGCCAGCCCGAAGACCAAGGACGACTACCTGGAGTCCCATCTCCAGCTGTGGGAGCGGTCCGACCCGGCGAACCCGAGGCTGATGCCCGGCTACGGCTGGATCTTCGGCATGGGTGACGGCACGGTCAACGTCGGGCTCGGCATCCTGTCCACATCGGGCGCGTTCAAGTCGACGGACTACCGGTCGCTGATGAAGACCTGGGTGGCCGGCCTGCCCGAGGAATGGGGCTTCAGCGAGGACAACGCCACCGGCAAGATCGGCGGCGCCGCGCTGCCGATGGGCTTCTCCAGGACCCCGCACTACCGCAACGGCCTGCTCCTGGTCGGCGACGCGGGCGGCATGGTGAACCCGTTCAACGGCGAGGGCATCGGCTTCGCCATGGAGTCGGCGAAGATCGCGGCCCAGTGCGTCGTGCAGGCGCTGGCGCGGCCGGATGGCCCGTCCAGGGAGCGCGCGCTGGTCGGCTACTCGGCGGCGGTCCGGCAGGCGCTGGGCGGCTACTACCGGCTGGGCAACGTGTTCAGCAGGTTGATCGGCAACCCGAAGGTCATGCACGCACTCACCGAACACGGCATGCCACGCACCCACCTGATGCGCCTGGCCCTGAAGCTCCTGGCCGGCCTGTACGACGTCCGCGACGGCGACTTCACCGACCGGGTCATCACGACAGCCACGAAACTGGTCCCCAGCGCCTGACGGTCCCGCGATGGCCTCGATCGAGGACGTGGTGGCCGGCCTGCGCGGCGTGCTGACGCACTCGCCACGGCCCGCCGGCACCTGGCTCGCACCAGTTGGCAGTCGGCGGCGGAGAGCGACGCCGCGGTGCTCTCCGGCGCCACGAATCAGACGGCCGCCGACCTGACTGTGTTGCTCGCCTTGGCGACCCGGCGCGGCCACGAGGCGGACGAACTGGCCGCCGGGTGAGGCGGCCGTCAAGGCGATCATCGACCGCCTCACCGGTGCCGGTGCGGCGGCCCTGCCCACGCCGGTGCACCAGCGCAGGCGCGCGGAGGCTGTCCGCCGCGAGCTCCGCCGGATCGGGCGGAGCGGCTACGGAGCCGAGACCAAGGGCGCCTGGATCAACGACGACGGCACCGCCGAGCCGATCAGCAGCGGCACAGCCACACCGTGGTACCGGCGAACCCGCGCCGTGCTGGCCGGGCTCGGGCGGCGGAACACAGCCCTGGACACGCACTGCGAGGCGCAGGCCGTGGTTCGGATGCAGCAGGAGGGCAAGCGGCACGCCATGCTGGTGCTGAGCAGGCCACCATGCGGTGTCGGCGAGACGCCCTCCTCGGCCGTACACCTGCGATCGGAAGCTGGGCGAACTCATTCGCCGCCTGCTGCCGGCCGGTTCGACACTGACGATTGTCGACCCCGATGAAACGATCTGGATCTACCCGAAGGAAGACGAAGGATGACCATCGCCGCATCGTGGGAAATGGCACCGCCGGACGGGCCTCGCCGATCCGAGTCGATGGCGATCACCGTGGCCGAGGACGTGGACGTGCTGCTGGACAGGCTCGGCACGCCCCCTGCTGACGACGCCTATCTCGATGATCTGCGGCATGCCGACCGCGATGTGTCACCCGTGGTCAAGGTCGCGGTTCGGCAGAACTGGGTTTATCTCCGCTGGCTCGATGACGAATTCGATGGTGCCCCGATCGGTGACGGCAAATCACCGGTCGCGCACGGTGGTTACGAGCCGGAGTATTTCGCAGGCACCGGGCTGCCGCCTGCCCTCGCTGCCGCAGTACTGAAGCAGTGGCTGGCTACCGGCGAACGACCCGATGTCGTCTCCTGGATCGACGTCGACGATCTCCTGGGCGAGTAGATCGATCAAGGGGCTCCTGACCCCTGGTGCGTGTTGTCTGTCACAACGATCAAGAAGACCCTGGCGCCTTCCTGTGAGCCACGCCCTAGACTGTCATCCGCGTCTTGTGAAGAAGTTCACAACGGGGACGGCCTTGCTTGTGAAGATTTTCACAAGCGTTCGGCCGCATCGGAGCGGTCGGGCGTGACGCGGATGTCGCACCGCCACCTGGTTAGGCATGCCTAACCACTATGAGTGTGACGTAGACCCCGTATGGTGCGGGCGCGGTGATAGGCGATCGCCGCTGGTGAGGAAAGGACGGCGCAGGGGTGCTCCAGGCTTACCTCCCCCTCATTCTGCTGTTCGCGCTGGCCGGGGCCTTCGCGGTGTTCTCGGTGACAGCTGCGCCGTATGTGGGGCCACGCCGGTACAACAAGGCCAAGCTGGACGCTTACGAGTGCGGCATCGAGCCGTCTCCGCATCCGGTGGTTGGTGGTGGCCGGATGCCGGTCGCCTACTACCTGACGGCGATGCTGTTCATCCTGTTCGACATCGAAATGGTCTTCCTCTACCCGTTCGCGGTCACGTCGGACGCGCTCGGCATCTTCGGGCTGGTGGAGATCATCCTGTTCATCCTGACGCTCGGGTTCGCCTACGCCTACGTGTGGCGCCGCGGCGGGTTGGACTGGAACTGATCGCGAACAGGGCAACACCAACAAGCGCGGCGGAGGAACACCATGGGTCTTGAGGAAAAGCTTCCCAACGGCATCCTGCTGGCCAGCGTGGAGAAGCTGGTCAACTGGACCAGGAAGTCGTCACTGTGGCCGGCCACCTTCGGCCTCGCGTGCTGCGCCATCGAGATGATGACCACCGGTGGCCCGCGCTACGACCTGGCGCGCTTCGGCATGGAGGTCTTCCGGGCGTCGCCACGGCAGGCCGACCTGATGATCGTGGCCGGTCGGGTGAGCAACAAGATGGCTCCCGTGCTGCGCCAGATCTACGACCAGATGCCCGAGCCGCGCTGGGTGCTCGCGATGGGCGTCTGCGCGTCGTCCGGCGGGATGTTCAACAACTACGCGGTCGTCCAGGGTGTCGACCACGTGGTGCCGGTGGACATGTACCTGCCCGGCTGCCCGCCCCGGCCGGAGATGCTGATCGACGCGATCCTCAAGATCCACGCCAAGATCATGGACGAGCCGCTCGGCCCGACCCGCCAGGCGCTGCGTCTGGAGAGCGGCGAGAAGACGCCGATGATTCCCAGCTCGGTGAAGTACGCGAAGAAGAAGTGAGTGCGGTGACAAACAGCGAAAACAGCGAAGCGCACGTCCCGCAGCCCGGCGAGGCGCACTCCGGCGCCGAGCACAACGAGCCGGACCTCGTGCCCACCGGGGACAACCCGGCGCAGCACCACACTCCCGTGGTGGCCGGCCGCGCCAGGACCGGCATGTTCGGCGTGTACGACTCCGGCGACACCACGGGGTTCGGCGGCCTGCGGCTGCCCGCCTACCTGCCGCCGCCGGCCGAGCGGCCCTACGGCGGCTGGTTCGACGAGTTCGTCGACGCACTGGCCGAGGCCATGCAGGAGCGCGGCATCCCGGCGTCCGCCGTCCAGCAGATCACCGTGGACCGTGGCGAGATCACGCTGTACCTGGACCGCGAGCACCTGCTGACGATCTGCCAGGCGATGCGGGACGACCAGGCGCTGCGCTTCGAGCTGTGCAGCTCGGTGTCCGCTGTGGACTACGGCGACGACGTGCCGGAGCGGCTGCACTCGGTGTACCACCTGACGTCGATGACCTACCGCCGCCGCGTCCGCTTCGAGGTAGCGGTGAGCTTCGAGGACCCGCACATGCCCTCCGTCGTCTCGGTCTATCCGACGGCGGACTGGCAGGAGCGGGAGAACTGGGACATGTTCGGCATCGTCTACGACGGTCACCCCGCGCTGACCCGCATCCTCATGCCGGACGACTGGGACGGCCACCCCCAGCGCAAGGACTACCCGCTCGGCGGAATCCCGGTGGAGTACAAGGGCGCCGAGATTCCGCCGCCGGACCAGCGGAGGGCCTACTCATGAGCATCGACAATGGCGGCAACATCGACACCGACGCCGAACTCGACACCGACTACGCGGCCGCCGAGTACGCCGACGAGCGGGAAACCACCGAGGGCCGCGTCTACACGGTCACCGGCGGCGACTGGGACGACCTGATGGCCGAGGCGGCCCGCGACGAGCGGATCGTGATCAACCTCGGCCCGCAGCATCCGTCGACGCACGGTGTGCTGCGGCTGGTACTGGAGCTGGAGGGCGAGTCAGTCACCCAGGCCAGATCGGTGATCGGCTACCTGCACACCGGCATCGAGAAGAACCTTGAGTACCGGAACTGGACCCAGGGCGTCACGTTCGTGACGCGGATGGACTACCTGGCGCCGCTGCACAACGAGACCGCGTACTGCCTGGGCGTCGAGAAGCTGCTCGGCATCGAGGTGCCACGGCGTGCCCAGGTGATCCGGGTGATGCTGATGGAGCTCAACCGGGTCAGCTCGCACCTCGTGGCCATTGCCACCGGTGGCATGGAGCTCGGCGCGCTGACCGGCATGACGAACGGCTTCCGGGAACGCGAGGAAGTGCTGCACCTGCTGGAGTTCCTGACCGGCCTGCGGATGAACCACGCGTTCGTCCGGCCTGGTGGGCTCGCGCAGGACCTGCCGGCCGACGCGGACACGAAGATCCGCGACTTCCTCAAGGTGATGGACTCCCGGCTGCCCGGCTACGACAAGCTGCTCACCGGTCAGCCGATCTGGCGCAACCGGATGGCCGGCATCGGTGTGCTGCCGCTGGACGCGTGCATCGCGCTGGGTGCGACCGGGCCGATCCTGCGGGCCGCTGGCCTGCCGTGGGACATCCGCAAGGTCGAGCCGTACCTGGGCTACGAGGAGTACACGTTCGAGGTGCCGACGTCCACGGACGCCGACTGCTTCGCCAGGTACCTGTTGCGGCTGGAGGAGATCCACCAGTCGTTGAAGATCGTCAAGCAGTGCCTGAACAAGCTGGAGCCCGGCCCGGTCATGGTGGCCGACGCCAAGATCGCCTGGCCCGCGCAGCTGACCATCGGCGCCGACGGCATGGGCAACTCGCTGGACCACGTGCGCAAGATCATGGGCCAGTCGATGGAGTCGCTGATCCACCATTTCAAGCTGGTGACCGAGGGCTTTCAAGTGCCGGCGGGCCAGGTCTACGTGCCGATCGAGTCCCCGCGCGGTGAGCTCGGCTACCACATGGTGTCCGACGGCGGCACCAGGCCGATGCGTGTGCACGTGCGGGATCCAAGTTTCATCAACCTGCAGTCGATGCCCGCGATGTGCGAGGGCGGCATGGTGGCCGACGTGATCGCCGCCGTGGCGTCGATCGACCCGGTGATGGGTGGGGTGGACCGGTGACTGACGTGACCCCTGACGTGTTCGGCCCGGCAACGGTGGCCGAGGCGGCGGAGATCATCGCCCGCTATCCGCGGGCCCGCTCGGCGCTGCTGCCGATGCTGCATCTGGTGCAGTCCAAGGAGGGCTTCGTCAGCCAGCACGGCATCGCGTTCTGCGCGCACCAGCTGGACCTGACCACGGCCGAGGTGGACGCCGTCGTCACGTTCTACACGATGTACAAGCGGTCCCCGTGCGGCCAGCACCTGGTCAGCGTGTGCACGAACACGTTGTGCGCCATGCTCGGCGGCGACTCGATCTACGCCAGGCTGCGCGAGTACCTGGGCAGTGACGACACCGACTACCACGGTGGCGACCTGGAGCCCGCGCACGACGAGACGTTCGGCGAGCCGGGCACGACCGGCTCGATCACGTTGGAGCACGTGGAATGCCTGGCCGCCTGCGATCTCGCACCGGTCGTCCAGGTGAACTACGAGTTCTTCGACAACCAGACCGTGGACAAGGCGACCGCGCTGGTGGACGAACTGCGGCGGGGCGAGCTGCCGGCACCGGACCGCGGTGCGCCGCTGGTCGACTTCCGCGCGGTGTCGCGCGAACTGGCCGGGTTCTTCGACGACCTGGACACCAGGGTCGACGGCCCGTCGCAGGCGACCGAGACGTTGCGTGGCGCGGCCATCGCGGCGGACCGGGGCTGGACGGCCCCGGTCATGCCCGACGACGCGCCGCTGCCTGCTGTTCCGGACTCGAAGTGAGGGTGCAGCGATGACCGAACAGACCGGTGTTGACCCGCTCACCCCGGTGCTCACCAAGCGTTGGCTGTCCCCGAGGTCGTGGCGGCTGGACGTGTACGAGCAGCTGGAGGGCTACACGGCACTGCGCAAGGCGCTGGCCGGCACGCCCGAGCAGTTGGTCAACCTGTGCAAGGACTCCGGCCTGCGCGGTCGGGGCGGTGCCGGCTTCCCGACGGGCTTGAAGTGGAGCTTCATGCCGCCCAACGAGGACAAGCCGCACTACCTGGTGATCAACGCCGACGAGGGCGAACCGGGGACCTGCAAGGACATTCCGCTGATGATGGCGGACCCCCACTCGCTCATCGAGGGCTGCGTCATCGCCGCGTACGCGATGCGGTCGCACGCCTGCTTCATCTACGTGCGTGGCGAGGCGCTGCACTGTGTGCGCAGGCTGAACTCGGCCGTCCGCGAGGCGTACCAGGCGGGTTACCTGGGCACGAACATCCTCGGCTCGGGGTATGACCTGGACATCACGGTGCACGCCGGTGCCGGCGCGTACATCTGCGGCGAGGAGACGGCGCTGCTGGACTCGCTGGAGGGCCTGCGCGGCCAGCCTCGGCTCAAGCCGCCGTTCCCGGCCGCCGCTGGTCTGTACGCCGCGCCGACCACGGTGAACAACGTGGAGACGATCGCCAGCGTGCCGTTCATCGTGAACGGCGGTGCGGCGTGGTTCCGCCGGATGGGCCGGGAGAAGTCGCCCGGCCCGAAGATCTTCTCCCTGTCCGGCCACGTCGAGAAGCCCGGCCAGTACGAGGCTCCGATGGGTTCGACGCTGCGTGAGCTGCTGGAACTGGCCGGTGGCATGAAGGACGGCATTCCGCTGAAGTTCTGGACGCCGGGTGGCTCGTCCACACCGTTGTTCACCGCGGAGCACCTTGACGTGCCGCTGGACTTCGAGGGTGCCGTCGAGGCCGGTTCGATCCTGGGTACCACCGCGTTGCAGATCTTCAACGAGACCGTGTCGGTGCCTTGGGCCGTGATGAAGTGGACCCAGTTCTACGAGCACGAGTCGTGCGGCAAGTGCACGCCGTGTCGCGAGGGCACCTACTGGCTGGCCAAGATCCTGGAGCGGATGCTGGCCGGCGACGGCACGCCCAGCGACATCGACACGATGCTGGACATCTGCGACAACATCTTCGGCCGGTCGTTCTGCGCGCTCGCGGACGGTGCGGTGTCGCCGATCCAGAGTGGCGTCAAGTACTTCCGGGACGAGTTCCTCGCCCTGTGCCGGGCCAACGAGGCGACCACCCCGGCCGGTACCGGCCGGCACGAGCTCGCGGGAGCGCGCTGAACCATGACGATCGCACCCGAACAGAAGACAGAGGGCAGGCCGGTACCCGAGGGCCATGTCCGGCTGACCGTGGACGGCGTCGAGATCGACGCGCCCAAGGGCGAGCTGATCATCCGGGCCGCCGAGCGGATCGGGGTGGAGATTCCCCGGTTCTGCGACCACCCGCTGCTGGACCCGGCCGCCGCCTGCCGGCAGTGCCTGGTCGAGGTGGAGATGGGCGGCCGGCCGATGCCCAAGCCGCAGCCCGCGTGTGCCGTCACCGTCGGCGACGGCATGGTGGTGCGCACCCAGCGGACCTCGGCGGTGGCCGACAAGGCCCAGCAGGGTGTGATGGAGCTGCTGCTCATCAACCACCCGCTGGACTGCCCGATCTGCGACAAGGGCGGCGAGTGCCCGCTGCAGAACCAGGCGCTGCGGCACGGCAGGGCCGATTCCCGGTTCGTGGACGAGAAGCGCACGTTCGCCAAGCCGATCCACGTCACCCCGCAGGTGCTGCTGGACCGGGAGCGCTGTGTGCTCTGCCAGCGCTGCACCCGGTTCGCCGGGGAGATCGCCGGCGATCAGTTCATCGACCTGCTGGAACGCGGTGCCGTGCAGCAGATCGGTACCGCGGAGACCGCCGCCGTCGGTGACCACTCGACGACGCCGAGCACGCTGCCCGGTGGCAGCTACTTCTCCGGCAACGTCATCCAGATCTGCCCGGTCGGCGCGCTGACCAGCGCCGCCTACCGGTTCCGCTCCCGGCCGTTCGACCTGGTGTCCACGCCGAGCATGTGCGAGCACTGCGCGTCCGGCTGCGCCCAGCGCAACGACTGGCGGCGCGGTCGGGTCACCCGGCGACTGGCCGGCAACGACCCGGACGTGAACGAGGAGTGGAACTGCGACAAGGGCCGCTTCGCGTTCACCTACACGACAGCCGGCGACCGGCTGCTGCGGCCGATGGTGCGGGACGAGACCTCCGGCGAACTGCGGGACGCCAGCTGGACCGAGGCGCTGCAGGCGGCGGCGGCCGGCTTGGCCGCGGCCAGGGACGCCAAGGGTGTCGGCGTGCTGACCGGCGGCCGGCTGACCGTCGAGGACGCCTACGCCTACTCGAAGTTCGCCCGGATGGCGTTGCGCACCAATGACATCGACTTCCGGGCCAGGGCCCACTCGGCCGAGGAGCTGGACTTCCTCACCGACGTGGTGGTCGGCTCGTCGCCGGACACCGGTGGCGTGACCTACGCCGACGTCGAGGCCGCGCCCACCGTGCTGACGGTGGCGTTCGAGCCGGAGGAGGAGTCGCCGATCGTCTTCCTGCGGCTGCGCAAGTCGGCTCGGCGTGGCAAGCTCGCGCTGTTCCACATCGGACAGTGGACGACTCCGGCGGTACGCAAGACGTTCGGCACGCTGCTGCCGGCCGTGCCCGGCGCGGAAGCACAGGCGCTGGCCGACCTGCCGGCGGACGTCACCGAGGCCCTGCGCAAGCCGGGCGCTGTCCTGCTGGTCGGCGAGCGGGCGGCGGCCATCCCCGGCCTGCTCACCGCGGTCCGGGCCACGGCAGCCGCGACCGGCGCCCGGATCGCCTGGATCCCGAGGCGGGCCGGTGAGCGCGGTGCGCTGACCGCAGGTGCCGCCCCGACGCTGTTGCCCGGTGGCCGCCTGGTCAGCGACCCCGCTGCCCGCGCCGAGCTGGAACGGGCCTGGGGCCTGGCCGCGGGCGCGCTGCCGGTCAACCCGGGCTGGGACGGCAACGGCATCATCGCCGCCGCCGCTGCCGCGAACCTGTCCGCGCTCGTGGTGGGCGGCGTCGACCCGGGCGACCTCGCCGACCCGGCACTGGCGATGACCGCGCTGTCCACGGTGGATTTCGTGGTCAGCCTGGAGATGCGGGCCAGCGAGGTGACCAGGCGGGCGCACGTGGTGCTGCCGATCGCGCCGGTCAACGAGCGGTCCGGCACCTACCTGAACTGGGAAGGCAGGCCGAGGTCGTTCGACACCACCATCGAGCGGACCGGTGCGCTGCCGGACTGCCGGGTGCTCGACACACTGGCCGTCGAGATGGACGTGGACCTGTTCACGCAGACGGTGGCCGCGTCCGGCGCCGATCTGGCCAGGGCCGGTGTCGCTGCCGACCGGGTCGCACCGGCCCGGGTCGACGTGCTGCCCGCCGCCCGGCCGGAGATCGGTGCCGGCCAGGCGCTGCTGGCCACCTGGCGGCAACTGCTGGACAACGGCTCGATGCAGGACGGCGAACCGCACCTGGCGGCTACCGCGAAGACACCGGTGGCCCGGCTGAACGCGGACACCGCGGCCCGGCTCGGCGTGGTGTTCGGCCAGCCGGTCACGGTGTTCACCGATGCCGACTCGGTGACGCTGCCGGCGGTCGAGACGGATCTGCCGGTCGACGTGGTGTGGCTGCCGGCCAACTCCGGGCCGTTCACCGCGCGTCGGCTCGGTGTCGGCCACGGTGACCTGGTTGGGGTGCGCGCCGCTGGCACGCAGGAGAGGGAGGCGTGATGCCCGGCCCGTTCCACCTCTACACGAACGGGGACACCGCCAAGCTGCTGGCGGCCGACCCGGCGTGGCTGGTGCTGATCAAGGTCGTCGTGCTGTTCGCGTTCGGCGTGGTCATGACCCTGTTCATGATCAACTGGGAGCGCAAGGTCGTCGGCCG
>DASUJK010000283.1:0-2451 GCA_036279295.1 Pseudonocardiaceae bacterium
GGTCGGCGCTGTTGACGGTGCAGGCCACGGTGTACCGCACGGTCTCCGGTGGTGCTCAGTCGGTGGCCGCGACCGGGCTGGGGATCGTGCTGTCCTTCGTGGTGGCGCAGGCCGTCGGCCGCAACGTGGTCACACTGGCGCTCACCCTGCTGGTGGCGTTGCTGCTGGCCCGGCTGGGGGTGCTGCGCCGGGAGGGGACCACCGTGGCCACGACGGCACTGTTCGTGCTGACGTTGGGCATCGCCCACCAGGAGTCGCTGCTGTTGTCCCGACTGGTCGACACGGCGCTGGGAGTCGCCTGCGGCGTGGTGGTCAACCTCGTGCTGTTCCCGCCGTTGACGCACCGCAGCGCCGAGCAGCAACTTGATGCGATCGACCGCAAGATGGGCACCCTGATGCGGGACATGGCCGCCCAGATGGGCTCATCGTGGAGTGAGGATGAGTCGGCGGAGTGGATCGAACGCACCCATGGCATGGACGAGGACCTTGCCCATGCACGGCAGCTGGTCACCCACGCCCGCGAGAGCAGCTGGTGGAACCCGCGCCGGCGTTGGAGCCGTCAGGCCGGTGACGCCGAGGCCTACGAGTCGATCCTGCACCGCGTGGAGGACGGCATCGCCTACCTGCGCTCGATCGCCCGCACGGTGGATGAGACGACGCAGTCGGCGCAGCAGTGGGACCCAAGATTCCGACAGCTCTGGGTGGACCTACTTGCTGAGACCGGCGCGCGGATCGCGGACCCCGATGCCAGCGTGTACCCGATGCGTGACCGGGTCGATGCGCTGACCCGGCAACTGTCCACCCGGGACCTGCCCGGCCTGCACTGGCCGGTGTACGGAAGCCTCATCGCCAACCTGGTCAACATCATCGACGTTGTCGACGACGTCGCCTCCGCGCGCCCCGCCCGCCCCTGAGCCGGCGCCACGCCGACGGCCGCGCCGCTCCGGGGTGTGCCGTGCACGGGCGTGGCCCCGCCCTGGTGCCCGCATACGCCGCGGCAGGCGCCGTGCTCGGTGGCGCCGACCCGTGAAACGGTTTGCCTCCTGGTCGGATGTGTCACTGCGGGGATGAGGCCCGATCGCACCGCAGAGACAGCGGCACCCCGCCAGGCTCTGTCGTCCCCGGTCAAGACCACGGTGATGCGCGCGCCGTCTGGGTGAGACGTCAGCCACGTCCCGCATCGGGGTCATGCTGGCGGGTGGGGACGCCGGAGGTGTTGGTGCACCCGTTGGGCGTGGTGGCCCAGAGGGTGGGACGCTTGGTGAATCAGCCCGGGGCTGGCTTGTGGTGCCGAGGTGGTCCTCCCACCCGATGGCACCCCAGGAGTTCCGATGAGCGCGTCTACCGCTGTGCAGTCCCCGCTGGGAGGAACCGGCCGGTTCGAGCACGAGGCGGTGCTCTACCGGGACCAGGCCGACTACGCGGTGCAGGTGGGCCGGTTCGTGTCCAGCCGTGTGGCCCGGGGCAGTCCGGTGCTGGTGGCGGTCCCGGCACGGCAGCGGGACTGGCTCTGGGACGTCGTGGACCACGGTGGCGGTTCTGATTGGCAGATGGTGGACATGAGCGATCTGGGTGCCAACCCGGCCCGGATCATCCCGGCCGTCCGCGCCTTCTTCGACGCCCACGCCGGTGAGCCGCTCAGCGTGGTGGGCGAGTCGGCCTGGACGGGCTCACCCGAGCAACTGGGCGAGATGATGGTGCACGAGGCGCTGGTCAACGTGGCCTTCGCCGGCGAGGCCGCGACGTTCCTGTGCCCCTATGACACCGGCCGGCTGCCCGAACAGGTCCTGGACCAGGCCGCCCGCACCCACCCGCTGATCCGCCGGGACGGCCAGCAACGGATCAGCGAGCAGTACACCGATCCGGGCACCCGGTGGGTCCAGGCCGGTCAACTGGACCGCGCCCCGGCCCGTGCCGCGGTCATGCAGTTCGACATGGGCACGCTGCTCGCCGCGCGCCGGCTCGTTTGCCAGGCCGCCACGCGGGCGGGGCTGTCCGGGGAACGCACCGATGAACTGACCTTGGCGGTGTGGGAGATCGCGACGAACAGCGTGTATCACGCCGGCGGCACCGGCACGCTGTCCTGCTGGACCGATCCCACGGCCGTGCTCTGTCAGATCACCGACACCGGGCACCTCAGCGACCCCTTGGCCGGTCGACGCCGGCCCGCCGGCCTCGCCACCTCCGGGTGGGGCCTGTACCTGGCCAACCAGCTGGTCGACCTCCTGCAAATCAGCACCGGCCCACAGGGCACCACCACCCGGCTCCGCGTCGATCGTTAAGGACCCCGCACTGGCACGCTCCGCGGGCCGATCGGCCCTTTGGGACGTTCGGAGGGGCGACTGGCGACGATCGGGCAGAACGCTCGGGCCAACCCACTGCGTCGTGGTGTTGCCGTCCGACCGGCCCGGCGACCCGCGGCGGTGCGTTATCCGGCAGGCCCTCTGTCCA
>DASUJK010000284.1:0-5514 GCA_036279295.1 Pseudonocardiaceae bacterium
GCAGCCCCGGCAAGAGCTGGGAGTGGCGGTGTCATGCTGGCCCTCGAAGGGCGACCGACCCAGGCCATCTCCCGGCCCTCGCCGAGCTCCTACAAGGTCATCTAACAACCTCGTAGGAAGGATGGTGCCCTAGTGACCGACAACCTGCTCGGTCCGCGGACCCCGACGACCCCACAGGCCAACGGGGCACAGCCCACCGCGACCCGGCAGAAGGTGGCGGCCCTGGACCTGACGCCTACGCCAGGACCAAGCAGCTCCTGGTGGCAACGTGCAGAGCTGTTGACCCATGCACAGGCATTGACGATCGGCAGCCGACTGGCCAGTATCGCCACTCGTGACACGCGAAGGTCGACGCCGGATCGGCCGATCAGGGCTGTTGATGTCGGCCGCAGCGGGTGCCGTCGTGGCACTGGTGGCGACGGTGGCGCTGTCCAGTCCCCGGCACCCCAGGACCGTGGCACTCAAGGAACCAGATCCGGCGTTGACGTCGAGCACGACCGCGCCGACCACCACGACGGCCACGCCGACGACCACGGCCACCACCCGGACGACCACCAAGGTGGCGGCCACGACGACGACCAAGGTGGCCCCGCGTCCCACCCCGGGCGGCGCGCTGGACGGCTGCCCGAACCTGCCGGCGGACAACGTGTGGCACACGCCCGTCACGTCGCTGCCCGTGCTGTCGGCCAGTTCCCGGTACGTCGCCGGCATCGGCGCGGGCTCAGGTGTGCACGCCGACTTCGGCTCCGGTGACTACGACGGCGGTCCGATCGGCATCCCGGTGACGTACGTGTCCGGCAGCCAGCCCATGGTCGCGGTGCACTTCAGCTACGCGGACGAGAGTGATCCCGGCCCGTACCCGATCCCGGCGAACGCGGCCGTCGAGGGCGGCTCGAACAGCGACGGGGACCGGCACGTGCTCGTCGTGGACACCGGCACGTGCACGTTGTACGAGCTGTACAACGCCCACCCGAACTCGGACGGCTCGTGGCAGGCCGGCTCCGGTGCCGTGTACCACCTGACGTCCGACCAGTTGCGTCCGAAGGGCTGGACGTCGGCCGACGCGGCCGGGCTGCCGATCACACCCGGCCTGGTCCGCTACGAGGAGGTCGCGGCCGGACACATCGACCACGCCATCCGGGTCACCGTGCCGCGTTCGCAGGCGGCGTTCCTCTGGCCTGCCCGCCACCAGGCCTCCTCCAGTACGGACTCGTCGTTGCCGCCGATGGGCCTTCGGCTGCGGCTGAAGGCCGATGTGGACATCTCCGGTCTGCCGCAACAGGCCAGGGTGATCGCCCAGGCGATGAAGACCGAGGGCGTGATCGTCGCCGACAACGGCTCGGCCTGGTACATCTCCGGCGCGCCGGACCCGCGGTGGAACAATGACGAACTGCAAACACTGGGCACGCTGCACGGCAACGACTTCGAGGCCATCGACACCAGCGGACCGGAAGTGGACGCGAACAGCGGCAAGTCCCGCTGAGCCCACGCTGTCGGCACCGGGTGGAAGACTGCCGGCCATGACCGGACCGAAGGATGACCTGCACAGCTACCTGAAGGAAGCGCGCGAAGCCCTGTTGTGGAAGCTCGACGGACTGTCCGAGTACGACGTCCGCCGCCCGCTGACGCCGACGGGAACCAACCTGTTGGGCCTGGTCAAGCACGTGGCCAGCATGGAGCTTGGCTACTTCGGTGAGGTCTTCGACCGGCCGTCGCCCATCCCGCTGCCCTGGCTGGACGACGATGCCGAACCGAACGCGGACATGTGGGCGACCGCCGACGAGCCGCGTGCCGACATCATCGGGCTGTACCACCGGGCGTGGGAGCACAGCGACGCGACGATCGACGCGCTCGCGCTGGACGCGCTCGGCCGCGTGCCATGGTGGTCGCGGCCCGAGGTGACACTGCACCGCATCCTGGTGCACATGATCGCCGAGACCAACCGCCACGGCGGGCACGCCGACATCGTCCGGGAACTCGTCGACGGGACAGCCGGGCTGCGGCCGGAGAACTCCAACCTCGCCCCCGGCGATCAGGCATGGTGGGCGGGCTACCGGAACCGCTTGGAGCGTGCGGCAGCGGAGGCCAAATAGTCCATTGTGGATTGTCACGTCGCGAACGCTGGTTTCCCGCGGCCCACGGTGATGGGCAGCAGTTGGACGCGACGGTGGGCCGCCACGTCCTCCACCCAGCCGAACGCCATCACCGCGATTCCGGTCAGCAGCACGGTGATACCCAGCTGACTGAACTGGGACGACCAGCCCAGCCAGTCCTCGACCGGCACCGCGAGGTCGATGGCGACGTTGTGCCACAGGTAGATCGTGATCGCCCTGGCATTGATCAGCTTGATCAGCTGGTCCAGCACCGGCACCCCGGACAGCCACGTGAGCTTCGGGGACAGCCTGAGCAGGACCAGCACCGCGCCCACCGAGATCAGGGCCTGGCCCAACGCGATCTCGTTCAGGTCGAAGCCTGCATCGGGACTCGGGTGTGTCACCGTCCACAGCGCGCCGACGCCGATCGCGGCCGACGCCAACGTGGCCACGGTGACCGGGCGCATCCGCGCCAGGGTGCCGTCCCGGTGGGCGAAGCCGAGCACCCAGCACGCGCCGAAGATGGCCAGGTCCAGCACTGCCGGGCCGAACATCCCCCAGTCGGCCAGTGGCGCGCCGAGCAGTTCGTTGCCGGCCACGAGCACCAACGGCGCCACGGTGGTCAGCACCGGGTGACGCCGGAACCAGCGCAGCAGCAACGGCGTGAGCAGCACGAACCACACGTACGCGCGGACGTACCAGAGCACCGCCGTCGCGTCCGTACCCCACTCGCTGCCCGGCGGGTCCGCGATCGGGAACACCCACAGCAGCAACTGGCTCAACCGGACCGACCAGCCGTGCCACAGCATCAGCGGGATCATGATCGCGCCGAACAGCCACAGCGGTGGCAGCAGGCGCCGCAGCCGGTTCCCGATCACGTCGATCGCCGCCGACCTGTCCATCGACTTGGCCATCAGCGAGCCGCCGAGCGCGAACATCACGCCCATCGACGGGAACACCATGCTCAGCCAGCCGCCGCCGAACACGTGGTAACACACGACGCGGACCATGGCGACAGCGCGCAACAGGTCCGGCCACCGCTCACGGTCGGCCTTCGCCCGCCGCGTCGGCTTGGCCACCTGGGTAAGCCGTACGACACCGGCGACCGGCGTGACCGGTGCCGGTGTCATGTCCCGCAACACCAGGTCCAGGCCGCCGGTGCGGCGCAACTTGTGCCACCGGACCCTGGTCCCCGACACCGCGGTGACCACGGACTGCACCAGCACCACGTACATCAACTGCCGGTACAGCACCTGTTGCAGCGGCAGGATCCAGATCTGGCTGCGATGCTCGCCGTCCCAGCGCAACGCGAGCGCGGCGCCCGCCAACTGGATCGCCAGCACGGCGGCCCACAGCAGCAGCGTCTCCTCGGTGTCCAGGAACAGCAGCCCGTACGCCAGGAACAGGTCGACGACCGGCGCGGACAGCGGCAGCAGCATCTGGAACACCAGCATGTGCAGCAGGCCCCAGCGGCCGATCCGGCCGGATGTGCCGCGCTGCACGATCGCCGCGCGGTGCTTCCAGACGGCCTGCAGCGTGCCGTAGGTCCAGCGGTAGCGCTGCAGTGCCAACTGCCGGACCGTGGCCGGCGCCTCGGTCCACGACGTCGCCGAGTCCTCGTACAACACGCGCCAACCGGCCCGGCCGACGGCGATGGTCAGGTCGGTGTCCTCGGCGATCGTGTCGTCGCTCAGGCCGCCGACCTCGACCAGCGCCGACCGGCGGAACGCACCACCGGCACCGGGCACGGTCGGCATGCAGCCCAGCACGTCCTGCATGCGCCGGTCCAGGTTGAAGCCGATCACGTACTCGATGTGCTGGAGCCTGCCCAGCAGCGTGTGCCGGTTGGCGATCTTCACGTTGCCGGCGACAGCGCCCACGGTCGGGTCGGCGAACGGCTGCACCATGCGGTGCACGGTCTCCGGCTCGAAGACGGTGTCACCGTCCATCATCACGATGATGTCGTGGCCGGCCAGCGCGATGCCGGTGTTCAACGCGGTCGACTTGCCGGAGTTGGGCTGGCGGACCAGCCGCACGGGCAGCCCGAGGCCCTCGACGATGTCCGCGGTGCCGTCGGTGGACCCGTCGTCCACCACGATCACCTCCACCGGATGGGTGCCGGCCAGGATCGACCGCAGTGTGGCCTCGATGTTCGCCGACTCGTTGTACGCGGGCACGATCACCGACACCGGCTCGGTCACTTCCGGACCCCACCGCGCCGGACTCCGCCTGCGGCGCACGTGTCGACGTGCGACCACGACCAGCACCAGGAACCGGATCGCCACCAGCGCGCCGACGCCCACCATGATCCAGCGCAGCGCGGCGACGAACCCGAGGGACAGGCCGGTCGTGCCGAGCAGCAACAGGCCGAGCACACGGTCGTTGAGGCTGGCAGGCGGGTTGACCTCGGGCAGCCCGACCGCGTCGGCCACCGTGGTGAACCGGTACCCCTCCGCCTGCAACTTCGGGATGAGCCGATCCAGCGCGGCGACCGTCTGCGACCGGTCCCCGCCGGCGTCGTGCATCAGCACGGTGGCACCACGCCCGTCGTGCGGCGTGGCGTTGCGGACGATGGCGTCGACGCCGGGCCGCTGCCAGTCCTCGCTGTCCACGTCGGTGAACACACTGAGGTAGCCGCGGTCACCGGCCTCCAGCACGGTCCGGTAACCGAGGTTGTCCACGTCCCCTGCGCCTGCCGAGTACGGCGGCCGGATCAGGTAGCTGGCCACGTTCGCACCGCCGGCCAGCGCGAACTGGGTGACGGCCAGTTCCTTCTCCAGGCGCCACGGTGACACGTCGATCAGATCGGGGTGGGTGAACGTGTGCACACCCAGTTCGCCACCGGACTCGTGGATCGCGCGGACCAGTTCCGGATGCCGCACGGCCATCGACCCGACGACGAAGAACGTGGCCGGCACGTCGTACTTGCGCAGCACGTCGAGCACCTTCGGCGTCCACATGGGGTCCGGGCCGTCGTCGAACGTGAGCACGACGGTCTTCGGCGGCAGCGCGTGCGACACCACGCGGTGGCCCGTGGCGTCCACCACCGAGCCGCCGTTCAACACGGCGCCGGGCACCTGGTCGGCGGCGACCGGCTCATGGGCGTGCGCGTCGATGCCCACCTGCGCACCGGTGTAACCGGCGACCACGAGCAGCACCACGACCAGACCTGCCATCACACCCGCGAGCACCAGCGGCGCACGCAGGAGTCGGCCGCGCTTGCGTGGCCGGGTCATGGGCTCACACCCAGCGTCGTCATCGTGACGCCCGCGCGGTCGGCCGGGTACTCGTACCCGGTGCTCCGGCCGCCCAGCACCAGCCCGACGCAGGTCAGGATGCCAATGCCCACCATCGCGACCAGCACGCCGAGGGCAAGAGTCCACCGTCTGCGCCGGCCACGCGGGTCGTAGAACACCGGACC
>DASUJK010000285.1:0-7588 GCA_036279295.1 Pseudonocardiaceae bacterium
CACGGCAATGAAAGTGGAACCAAGTGGTGGGGTCCGGGCGAACTGTTTAGAACGGCGCCGGCTCCGGCGCGCGTACCGCGCTGCCGGCCGGCTCGTTCGTCCACGGTTCGTCAGCTGGTGCTTCGGCTGCGTCTCGCCGCGCCGGTTTGGTGACCTTGGCCGTGGTGAACTTCAGCGACGGACCGATCTCGTCGACGTCGAGCTCGACCACGGTGCGGCGTTCACCGTCCTTGGTTTCGTAGGAGCGCTGCCGCAGCCTGCCCTCGACCACGACGCGCGCGCCGCGGGACAGTGACTCGGCGACGTTCTCGGCCATCTGGCGCCAGGCGGTGCACCGCAGGAACAGCGCCTCCCCGTCCTTCCACTCGCCGCTCTGTCGGTCGAGAGTGCGCGGGGTGGAGGCGACGGTGAAGTTGGCGACCGCGGTGCCGTTGCCGGTGAAGCGCAGTTCGGGGTCGGCGGTGAGGTTGCCGGTGATGTGGACGACGGTTTCTCCGGACATGACGGACTCCTTCGTGATTGGTGTGGTGAGAAACGCGGACCGCCGGTTATGCGGCGGCGAGCACCTTGTCCAACGTGGTGACCGTGGCCAGATCGAGGGCGTCGGTCTGGCCGGCCACCGCGCGGCACAGGTTGCGTTCAGGGCGGGAGGCGCCGCGGACGGTGGCGTAGTGGTGGGTGTAGGTGTTGACCGCCTGCACGACGCCCCACCCGGTGTTGCGCCATGGGCGGACGCGCTCGTCGAAGTTCCACAGCCGATCCAGTTCGGCCCGCTCGGTGTGGGCCAGGGTCTTTGACCGTGACGAGTCACCGTCGGGCACGTGCGCGGTCAGGAACTGCCGCCACACCGAATCGCTGACCCCTACCCGGCACAACTGGGCGACTTCGGCGGCGAAGTCGTCGGCCACGGCCATCACCATGTCCAGGGCCTTGCGGGCATCGAGCACCCGGAAGGCGCTGTAGCGGGAGTGTTTGATCTTGATGACCTGGCCGGTCTCGGTCAGGCCGGCGCTCATGGTGTTGTCGCACACCACGTTGGTGACGACGCGCTTGTAGGTGGTCGCCAGGCTGCCGTCGTGTGAGGTGCAGGCCAGCAGGTTGGGTCGGAAGGTGACGCCTTCGCGGGTGGTGATGTTCTCCGGGATCTCCACGCTGACCCATGCCTGGGCGCGGTTGCGTAGCAGGCCGGCCGAGCCGATGGACAGGTTGTCATCCAGGATCGAGGCGACCTTGTCCAGCAGCCAGTCCTGGTACTGGTGGATGGCGTAGCTCTCGGCGAACACGCCCAGGACCTCGCCGGTGTCATCGGCGTAGAGCGCCTGCCGGTTGTCTGCTCGCACGAGGCCGTGGCGTCCGGCCTGAACCAGGACCGGGCCGGACTCGACGTGCCAGTGGAACAGCCTGCGCTGGACATCGGCGATCGGGATGGGTCCGCTGTAGTGGTTGGGTTCCACACCCTGGGTGGAAGACCGGTAGTGCCATGCCTTGCCGCGCTTGTCGGTGTGTCCGATCAGGACGTTGGTGTTGAGCCATTCCAGGGTTTCACGGGACATGATGGTGCTCCTTCAAACAGGTGTGTGGGCATGCGGCAGCGGTGCAGGTGCTGTGCCCGCACTGGCCGGTGGATGACTGGGTGGGTTAGGCGGCGCGGTTCTCGGCGTCGTCCTGGGCGGTGGGTGTGAGGTGGGTCCAGTCGGCCGCGTCGGCGGTGGGGTCCAGGACCAGCCGTTCGACTTTGGACAGGACGTAGCCCCAGTCCTTGAGGGCCGCGAAGTACAGCCGGTCCTCCGGAGTGGGCCGGCGCCAGGTGTCGACGCTGGCCTTCGGTTCCAGGGCTTCCTCGAACGCGCCCACCATCACGGCGATGCCCATCATCAGAGCCTGGTCACCAGCGGCCCGCTTGGCGCGGGCGGCGATGGGGCTGGGGCGACCCCACTGTGGCTCGCGCAGCCCGAGCAGTTCGCAGGCGTAGCGGTTGCCCCGGCCCATCGCCTGGGTCAGATGCTGGCCACCCTCGGCCAACGCCAGCAGCAGGTACTGCTGGGCACGCTTGGGTGGCTTCTTCGCGGCGAACAGAGTTGTGCGCAGCCAGCAGCGGCGCACGTCCTGAGCAGCCCGCCACGCCTCGTTGTTCGTGCGGACCCGGCGGCGCTCGGCCTTCTCGGTCTCCGAGAGCTGGCCCCGCACCTCCGTGGCGGTGGTGCTGTGTGAGGTCCAGGCGTCGAGATGGCCGTAGGAGCTCCAGTCCTGGCAGACGTATTTGACCTGGACCTCGCTGTAGGACACCGACACCAGCGCGGCGTGCCCCGGGCAGTCGGTGTGACTGTCGGGGTTGTCGCCCAGCGACGTGTGGTCCTGCTTGCTGACCAGCAGCCTGCTCAACGCCAGCGTCGTGGCGGGGTCGACCTGGTCCAGCACGGTCACCCCGGTCGCACGCAGTTCGTCTACGCGGATGTCGCGTTCGGCGCAGGCCGCGCGGTGGTGCCGCAGTCGGGACACGACGTGGTCGAACTGCTCGGGCTCCTCCTCCAGTGTGGTGTCGAGCGTGGCTGAGGCGGCCGCGTCGTCCTCGAACTCGGCGACCGCGGCGAGTTGGAGCACGTCCAACTGCGGGTGCACCCGGGTGAGCTCGCTGGCCCGGGTGCTGCGCCGGACGGCCAAGCCAGCCTCGACCACCTCTGGGGTGGTGCTCAGTTGCTCGGCGACATCCTGGGTGGTGAGGCCGAACAGGGTGAGTTTCTCCATGATGCGGGCTTTGTCGGCGGGGGAGTAGCCGCGCCGGACCTCGTTGGCGATCCACTGGTCGCGCAGTAGTTCCCATTCTTGTTCGCCGGTGATGTCGGTGATCAGCACCGGGATGGTGGGGTGCTCGCTGATGGCGAGGCTGGCGGCGATGGTGCGGGAGTGCCCGTCCAACACCCGCACGGTGTCCGCATCGACGCGGGCGGCCAGCACAGGCACCTTCACGCCGTGGCGACGAATGCTGGCGACCAGATCGGGGTCCTCGGTTTCCAGGTCGCCGATGGTGCGGGAGTTGTAGTCCAGCAGCAGAGTGCGCGGGTCGAGCTGTTCCAGGCGTGCGCTGTCCCAGGGTGTTTCGGTCATGGTGGTGTCCTCTCAACGAGGCGTCGTTCACGACGGGAGTTGATGTCCCTGTCGTGAGCCCCACCACCTGCACTTGACCTAGACATGCATGTGGTGCCCGGTCGGTCCGGGTGGGGCGCGTCCCGTTCGCATTGCCGGCGCGGTGATGTCCAGCCATCTTTTCCGGCTGGACATCGGCGTGACGGTGATGCAGGGTCGCGACGCCCCACCCGGATGACCGGGCATCGGACTTCGAGTGCCCTTCTCCTTGTGTCGTCACAGTCGCGTTCACCAGGAATGTGCACCAGTTCATCAATGTGGTGTTGATTGGGCACATCGGGGCGTGGCTGGCTCAGCCGAACGGCCTCCCATGCCGAAGAGAGGATGTTTGCCCCGAACCGAACTTGACATCGCCGCAGTGACGATTGCGGTTCGGGTGCGACTGGTTGCCGATGTATGGCGACCGGGTAACGTCATATGACTCTCGGTAGAGAGTTGTCCGGCTGGCCTTGGGGGCAAGAGTGGCGTCAAGCGTGACCCAGTACGTGATGGACGATCAGACGGTGGTGCGGTTCGAGTTCGACCCACCAGCGGGATTTCAACCAGCAGGAGCCAACGACATCGCCGGCCGGGTTCGGGAAGCAGTAGCCCCGGCGATCGACGCCGCACGCGTGGTATTGGACAAAGTCCGCCAAGCCAGCCCGGATGAAGTGAAACTGAAGTTCGGGATCAAAGTCAGCGGCACCGCGAACTGGCTGATCGCCAAAGCCGCCACCGACGCCAACTTCGAGATCGAAATGACGTGGAAACACTCCCGACCGGGCCGGCCCGCTGCCGACGACCCGGCATCAGAGTCGGTGTGACGGGACCGGCGTGAGCCTGCAGCCGCCCCGGGAACGGTCATGGATCGCGGCCGTGCACGCCTCCGAGCACGACCATAGCCCGCTGGGCACCGCGGTCGTGCTTGATCAGCAGCGACTCGTGACTTCAGCACACGTGACCCAGCTCCAGGGGCACCCGCGGGATGGGTTGTGGGTGGCGTTCCCGTTCGCCGGAGCCGAGGCGATGCTGACCCGCATCGCGGTACGCCAGGTTCGGTCCGCGCCCGCGGCTGTGGCGGATCTGGCCGTGTTGGAACTGGAGGCACCGGTTTTACCGGGGGTGGTGGGAGCGCGGCTGCGGCGCCCACCTCCGGACCGGTTGGAGGGGCTGCGCTGGTGGGCGTTCGGGTTCCCTGATGGTGACTGGAAGGGCAATGACGCGGACGGCACGATCGGCCGGGCGTTGGGGTATGGCTGGGTCCGGTTGGACACCGGGTCCCGGTTTGTGGTGAAGCACGGGTTCAGCGGTGGCGGATTGTGGTGCCCGGACTACGACGCTGTCATCGCAGTGGTCGGTCACGCCGACCAGGACGGCAACGGCCAAGCCGTGACCGTCAACTACGCCGACCGGTTCCTGCCAGAAGAGAAGATTCTGCTACTGACCCGGTGGACCGTCCAGGCCAGCGGCGACACCGCCCAGCAGGCGTGGAACTGGACGCTCACCCGCGATGCTGAAGCTGACCGACATTGGCGCCCACGCGCCCGGGGCGTGATGTCCGCCGCAGAGTCTGGGCATCGATTCCGGGGCCGCACGACTGCGTTGCGGCAGATCATCTCCTGGATGGACCAGCCGAGCCCGGACCGGGCGATCCTGGCGGTGACAGGGTCCCCGGGGGCAGGAAAGTCCGCGGTGCTGGGTCGGATCGTGGTGACCGCGGACCACGAGTTCCGCGATACCGATCCCGAGCCGGACCCCGGTACAGGCGAGGGAGTTGGACCTCGGGCGACGGTGGGATCGGTGGCGTGTGCCGTGCACGTGAAGGGCAAGAACGCCTTGGACGTGGCCTGCGAGATCGCTCGCGCGGCATCCACGCCGATCCCCCGGCAGGCCCGCGATCTGCCCGCACTGGTCGCGGACGAGTTGGCTGATCAACCCGGTCGGCGGTTCATGCTGGTCGTTGACGCGCTGGACGAGGCCAGTGACCCCGTCCAAGCGCGGCTGATTGTGCGGGAGGTGCTGTTGCCTCTGGCCGCCGACCGGGCCCGGACCGGGGTGCGGATTCTCCTCGGGACCCGCCGGTTCGATGGTGCGGGTGACCTGCTGGGCGTGTTCGGTGCGGTGCCGGCGCTGCTGGATTTGGACGACCCCACCTATTTCGCTGTCGAGGACCTGGCCGCCTATGCGCAGGCAACCCTGCAGCTGCGAGGCGCCGAACGCCCCCACAACCCCTACCAGGCTGATGACGTGGCCGCACCGGTGGCACGGCGGATCGCTGAGTTGGCGGAGAAGAACTTCCTGATCGCCGCGCTGGTCGCCCGCACCCACGGCCTCTACGACCAGTACCCGGTCGCGGTCGATGAGATCCGTTTCACTCCGACTGTCCAGGACGCGTTGGACACGTTCCTGCGACACCTGCCGTCGGTCGAGGGGGTAGCCGCGGTGGATGTGCTGGCTTGTTTGGCGCCGATCGAAGCCCCCGGTATCCCGATCGAGTTGTGGCAAACCGCTGTCACCGCGGTCACCGGCCGCACGCCCACCCTGGACGGATTGCGGGAGTTCGCGCACACCTCGGCGGCCAACTTCCTGGTCGAGTCCGCCCGCCACACCGAACCGGTGTATCGACTGTTTCATCAGGCCCTCAATGACACGCTGAAGCATCACCAGACACCCGTCAGCGACAACATCGAAGCGACTGTGACCCGGGCATTCCTGGCCCATGGCCACGAGCACGGCTGGGACCGGGCGCCGGCGTATCTGCGACGGTCATTGCCCGATCACGCCGCTCGATCCGGTGTGATTGACCAGTTGCTCACCGACGTCGGTTACACGTTGCAGGCTGATTTGCGGCGGCTCATCCCTGCCGCGGCCGCCGCGACCACACCAGCCGGGCGGGAGGCGTTGGCTTTGTTGCGCCGGACTCCTGCTGCGGTGGATGCCGAACCGGATACGCGGCTGGCGATGTTCTCGGTCACCGAAGCTCTTGACCAGTGCGACACCGGCTACCGCCAGCACCCCGACCCGGCGCCCTATCGAGCGGTGTGGGCCCACGTACGTCCCCGCACCGAACGCGCCATCCTCTCCGGCCACACAGGCCCGGTGCACGGTGTGTGCGCGGTCCGGGTGGACGGCCGTGACCTACTCGTCTCCGCCAGCCGGGATCAGACGGTGCGGATCTGGGACCCCGCCACGGGTACGCAACTGCACCAGCTCACCGGCCACACCGACTCAGTAAACGGAGCGTGCGCGGTCCGGATAGACGGCCGCGACCTACTCGCCTCCGCCAGCGAGGATGACACGGTGCGGATCTGGGACCCCGCTACCGGCACCCCCTTGCACCAACTCACCGGCGACACCAGCGCGGTGAACGGTGTGTGCGCGGTCCGGGTGGACGGCCGCGACCTACTCGCCTCCGCCAGTTGGGATGACACGGTGCGGATCTGGGACCCAGCCACCGGCACCCAACTCCACCAACTCACTGGCCATACCAACTGGGTGACCGGCGTCTGCCCGATCCGGGTGGACGGACGCGACCTACTCGCCACCGCCAGTCAGGATCAGACCGTGCGGATCTGGGACCCCACCACGGGCACCCAACTCCATCAACTCACCGGCCACACAGCCGCTGTGACCGGCGTCTGCCTGGTCGAGATAAACGGCCGCAACCTACTCGCCTCCGCAAGCGAGGATCAGACGGTGCGGATCTGGGACCCAGCCACCGGCATCCCCATGCACCAACTCGCCGGCCATACCAACTGGGTGACCGGTGTCTGCCCGATCCGGGTGGACGGACGCGACCTACTCGCCTCCGCCAGTGACGATGCAACGGTGCGGATCTGGGACCCCACCACTGCGACTCAACTCGACCAACTCACCGGCCAGACACGCCCGGTGCACGGTGTGTGCGCGGTCCGGGTGAACGGCCGCGACTTACTGGCCTCCGCCAGTGACGATGCAACGGTGCGGATCTGGGACCCCACCACCGGCACCCCCTTGCACCAACTCATCGGCCACACCAACTGGGTGACCGGCCTCTGCCCGGTCAAGGTAGACGGCCGCGACCTACTCGCCTCCGCCAGTAAGGATCAGACGGTGCGGATCTGGGACCCCACCACCGGAAGTGAGATCGTCCGCATCCCGGTCTATGCCGAAGCACTCACCGTGATAGCTGTCTATTCCCGTTTCGTCATCGGACTGAGCACAGGTCTTCTTGCTCTCCACATTTCCGACTCCGTCAATCGCATCACATGATCAGGCGCGCGTTCGGGCCCTCGCTGATCCGTGTCGATCTCGGGCGTACTCGCCATCACGACGATTCCAGACGAGGACGAAGGGCATAGCCGGGAACGAGTTGTTCTGGGAAGGACTGTGTGCGTCGTCCGTCGGCGGAGGGCAGAGTGTAGGTGCACACGGCCAGCCACATGCCGCGGGCGGAGCGGATCCAGGAGCGTGAGAGCAGGACTCC
>DASUJK010000286.1:0-20259 GCA_036279295.1 Pseudonocardiaceae bacterium
GCTGCGGAAGGAGCTGGAGGTACGCCTGGGAGTGTCCACCGAATAGTCCACACAGCACTGCCGTTCTCCCAGAAGGGACTCTCGATGACGAGCCTCAAGTTCCATGGGCACGCGTGTTTCTCGATCAACTTCGATGACCAGTCGCTCCTGCTCGACCCGTGGCTGACCGGCAATCCCGCGGTCGGCAAGATCCCGGACGACCTGAATCCGACGATGATTCTGGTGACCCACAACCACAACGACCATGTCGGCGACGCGATCGTGCTGTCCAAGAAGTTCGGTGTGCCGATCGTCGCCACCCCGTCGGCCGGCCGGCACTATCTCGGCGAAGGTGCCACCGTGACGCGCCTGCACCTTGGCGGTCGGCTCAAGTTCGACTGGGGCAGCATCAAATGCGTCAACGCGATCCACGACTCGCCGCTTGGCGTCGGTGAGACCTGGCGGGTCGAACTGGGCGCACCGTGCGGCTTCGTCGTCGAGGTGCACGGCAAGCGCTTCTACCACGCGGGCGACACCGCGCTGTTCGGCGACATGGCCCTGTTCGCACCGATCGACGTCGCCATGCTGCCGATCGACGGCAAGATGGTGATGGAGCCCGAGGACGGCGTGATTGCCGCCCGGCTGTTGGACGCGGCACTCGTGGTGCCCATGCACTGGCGCGAGGAAGACCCGCACCGCTTCGTGAAACTGCTCGCCGATGACGGCCGCAAGGGCGTCGTCATGGCCACTGAGGAGACCATCGATGTGTAGGACAGCGCCCTCCACGCGCGCGAGAGAGACCAGAGGGGGCAACGATGCCCAGTCGAGGTAGGACACTGGCCGCCGTCACGGTCGCCGCCACCCTGGTGGTCGCGTTGGCGGCGTGCAGCAGGACGTCGGCGGCCCCGCAGGCCGCCGCCGGGTCGGCATCCGGGGCGGCCGCGGCGAGCAACGTGCTCGCGATCACGCCGAAACTGGTCGACGCCGCGAACAAGGAAGGGTCGGTGAACCTGCTCTACGCCGCACCGCTGGCCAGTGAGCAGGCCCTGATCAAGGCGTTCAACCAGCAGTACCCGAACATCAAGGTGACCCTGACCCGCAACGCGGGCGCGCCGGGTGGTGCGAAGCTGTTGCAGGACTACCAGGCGGGTGTCCAGGACACCGACCTGTTCGAGGGCTCCGACATCACCACGACGGACGCCCTGTCCCAGGCGGGCGCGTTCGTCAACATCAAGCCGACGGACGCGGCGCTCTACCCGAAGGGCTACGTCATCGCGCCCGGCGTGTACGCGCCGCAGCCGGAGACCATCGTGGTCGCCTTCAACACCAAGCTGGTCACCGACTCCGAGGCCGCGGCGCTGCGCGACTGGAACGGTGTCCTCGACCCGAAGTGGAAGGGCAAGCTCGCCGTTGTCACGCCCACCACGTCGGCCGGTGGCATCCCGGCGCTGTACGGGGACAACACGGTGTCGCCGGACTTCCTCACCAAGCTGCACGCGCAGAACCCGAAGCTGTACGACGGCACGGCGGGTGGCCGCGACGCCATCGTGTCCGGACAGCAGGCGATCGCGTTCGGTGAGTTCGACGACGCGATGATCACGCTGGTCAAGTCCGGTGCGCCGGTGGGTTTTGTCTACCCGAACCCGACCCCGCAGTTCCCGGACGCCTTCTACGGTGTCCTCACCAACGCGCCGCACCCCAACGCGGCCCGGCTGCTGTGGGCGTTCATGACCAGCAAGAGCACCTGTGAACTCCGGCAGAGCGCGGAGATCAACTCCAAGTGCGCGCTGACCGGTGTCGCCGACTCCCGGGCCCAGCCGACCGGCGAGCCGTGGTTCCAGCCGCTCGGCCAGCCGTGGATCCCCACCACGACCGACTGGTCCACCAACCTGCCGGCGCTGCAGAAGAAGTTCGCCAGCGTCATGGGCACGCCGTAACCCGGCCCGGACCCTGACAGGAAAGAGGAGGCAGTAGCCGTGGCGGAACAACCTCGTGGAATTCAGCGGTCGCTTCACTCCTTCTCCTCCCGCGCCGCTGGCGCGGCAGGAGACAACCGGCGTGTCCGCTGGGTGCGGTCGCGACTGCCGCGGCTACTCCTACTCGCACTGTTCGTGGTCGGCATCGTGTTGCCGGCGATCTACCTGATCGAGGCGGCGCTGTCGACGAACCTGCCGACAGCACCTGTCAACGCATGGACACTGGACAACCTGAGGCGTGTCTACACGACACGGCAGTTCCTGGTGCCGATGCGCACCACGGCACTGTTCGCGCTGTCCTGTGCTGTCATCACGACCGCGATCGGCTTCGGTCTCGCGACGCTGTACCGGCGGGCCGTGCCCTACGGGGCCGGCCTGCTGCGCGGCTCGCTGATGGCTCCGCTGTTCATCTCGCCGCTGGTGTCCACGGTCGGCTGGGTGAGCCTGGCCGCGCCCAACGCGGGACTGCTGAACATCCTGCTGGCCAAGGCAGGCCTGCCGACGGTCAACGTCGTCAGCGTGCCCGGTGCGGTGTTCGTGCTGTGCGTGTACTTCGCGCCGTACGCGTTCGTGTTCGCCTCCGACGCCATCGACCGCATCGGGGAGGACGTGTACGAGGCGGCCGAGGTCGTGGGGTCCGGTGGGTGGCGCACGTCGCTGCGGATCACGATGCCACTGCTGTCCCCCGCGTTGCTGTCCTCGTTCGTCCTGGTCTTCGTGTTGTCCTCGGAGATGTACTCGGTGCCGTCGGTACTCACCGCACCGTCCGGGCACTACGTGCTGTCCAACGTGATCTTCTCGCTGACGACGAGCTTCCCGCTGGACTACAACGGCGCCGCGGCGGCAGGCACACTGCTGTTGATCGTGGCCACCCTCGGCCTGTGGGTGCACATGCGGGCGACCAGGGCGCAGGGTCGGTTCGCCACCGACACCGGCAAGGCCGTGCGCACCGGGCCGAGGGAAGCAGGCACCAGGGCCAGGGTGCTCAGCACCGTGGTGATGTGGATCTACGTGCTGATCTCGCTGATCCTGCCGCTGCTGGGCGTGATACTCCGCTCCGTCGTGCCGTTCTTCTCCAACAACCTGAGCTGGCACATGTTCACCGCGGCCAACTACCGGGCCGTCACCCACGACCCCGCCGTGTCCCAGGCGCTGGCGAACTCGCTCAAACTGGCCGGCGCCTCGCTCGTCGTGGCGGTGATCATCGGCGGCCTGGTGGCCTACTCGACGGTGCGCAACGCGGGCCCGCTGTCCAAGGTCGTGCTGTTCCTGGCGAACCTGCCGCTCGGCCTGCCGGGCACCATCCTGGCGCTGGGTCTGGTGTGGGCGTACATCGGCACGCCGGTGTACGACAGCATCTACATCCTCGCCATCGCGATCTTCTGCGGCTGGCTGCCGATCGTCGTGCGGGTCGTCCAGACGGCCGTGCTCCAGTCGTCACCGGAACTGGAGAACGCAGCCGACGTGGTCGGGTCGTCGCTGTGGCGGCGGATGCGGACGGTGGCGGTGCCGCAGTTGCGCACCAGCCTGGTGATGGGCGCGATCCTGGCGTTCGTGTTCGCCATGAACGAGATCTCCGCGGCCGCGATCCTGTCCACCGGCAACACGGCGACCCTCTCGGTGTTGATCTACCAGTACATGCAGGACGGACAGTACGGCTACGCGGCGGCGCTGGCGCTCGGCCAGTGCGTGGTGATCGCCGTGGTAGCCGGCCTGCTGCTGCTCGGCGCGTCGTCGGGACGGCGGCGGAAGGAGAAGAAGGTGCCCGAGACCAGCACACCGGCCCTCGGCCGGACCGAGGCGACACCCGAACGACTCGTCGGAACGGCGGTGTGACCATGGCGGCCATCCATGTGCGGGACCTGCGCAAGCGGTTCGCCCGCAAGACCGTGCTGGACGGTGTCACGTTCGACGTGGCCGACGGCAAGTTCGTCACCCTGCTGGGGTCCAGCGGCTGTGGCAAGACGACGACGCTGCGGTCGGTCGCCGGCCTGGAACGGCCGGACGGCGGCGTGATCGCGCTGGGTCAGCGGGTGGTGTTCGATCGCTCGCAGGACGTGCCGACCCGGCGCCGGGACGTCGGCATGGTGTTCCAGTCCTACGCGCTGTGGCCGAACATGACCGTCGAGAAGAACGTCGGCTACCCGCTGCGGGTGCGCTCCCTGTCCGGCGCCGAGGTGGCCCGCCGGGTCGCGGAGAGCCTGGAACTGGTCGGTCTCGCGGAGTTGCGCCGCTCCTATCCCTACCAACTCTCCGGCGGCCAGCAGCAGCGGGTCGCGCTGGCCCGCGCCCTGGTCTACGAGCCGAAGGTGATGCTGCTGGACGAGCCGCTGAGCAACCTCGACGCCCGGCTGCGTGCCCAGCTCCGGCTGGACATCCGCCGCATCCAGCAGACCGCGGGTATCACCGCCCTCTACGTCACGCACGACCGGCAGGAGGCGCTGAGCATGTCCGACAGCGTCTGCCTGATGCGCGACGGCAGAATCGTGCGCCAGGACACGCCGGAACAGATGTGGCGTGACCCGGGCAGCAGCTACGTGGCCCGGTTCCTGGACGCGGGCGTGCTGCTGGCGGCCGATGTCGTCGGCAACGACGGTGCCTGCGCCGTGCTGGACGTGGCGGGCCAACGGGTGGCGGCGGCCGGAGCCGAGCCGTGGCCACCTGGCACGGCGTGCAGCCTGTTGCTGCGCAACCCGAGGATCACCATGGCCGACGGCGCGGTCCCGGCCGGTGTCGAGGTGCTCCAGGCCAGGTGCCTGGTGTCCGCGACGGTCGGCGACATGCGGGAGGCGGAGTACGAGATCGGCGGCACGATGGTGCGGATCACGTCCCGGATCGAGGACCACGACGCCGTGCCGGCCGGTGAACTCGGCCGGATCACGTTCCACCGGGACGCCGCCAGGGTGCTGCGGGATGAGTGAGCCGAGTGTGAGCCGTGCGCTGGTGGCCGCGCTGCGCGGGCGGCTGGCCGACGGCGTGCCGGCCGGGGTGCTGGACCACACTCGCGGCCAGGTCGTCGACTCACTCGGCATCGCCGTCGCTGCGGCGCGGACGTCCGATCTCGCGGCCGCCGTGGCGCGGGCGGTCGGGCCGCCGGGCGCGCCGTGGCCGGGCCTGTACCTGGGTGCGCGGGAGGACGACGCGTTCGGCAACGGTGCGCTCATCCACATGCTCGACTACGACGACATCTACGACCCCGGGCACGCGCACCTGTCCGCCGCGACCCTGCCGGCTGCGCTGGTCGCCGCCGCCGAGTTCGGCGCGTCGGTGCGATCGCTGCTGTCCGCCGTGGCGCTGGGTAACGAGGTGATGTGCCGGCTCGGTGACGTCGCGGCGTGGGCCAGCCCGACGTCGGACTGGTTCCTCACCCAGGTGTTCGGCTACTTCGGCGCCGCCGTCGCCTACGGCGTGCTGGCCGGGCTGACCGAGGACGAACTGGTGTCCGCGCTCGGCCTGGCGTACATGCAGGCGGCCGGTGGCAAGGAGGCGGCATTCGGCATCGGTGCCACGGCGCGCGCGATCTACCCCGGGTTCGCGGCACGAGGCGGTGTCGCCGCCTGCCGGCTGGCGCGGGCCGGCATCGCCGGCCCGGCGACGGTGTTCGAAGGCGCAGCCGGGCTGCACCGGATCTATCTCGGCACACCGCTGGACGATGCGGGCGCGGCACACCTGACCGGTGCCGGCTGGCAGGTGCTCGGCGCCCGGGTCAAACAGTGGCCGTGCTGCCGCATCTCGCACCCGTACGTTCGTGCCGCGTTGCTGGCCCGGCCCGCCGTCACCGATCCGGCGCGCGTCGTGGTGCGGGTGGACGCCAGGTCGAAGCCGCTGTGCGAACCGCTGGCCCGGCGCTGTCGGCCCGCGACGCTCCAGGACGCGAAGTACAGCGTGCCGTTCCTGGTGGCGTTGGCGCTGGTGCGCGGTGAGGTCAGCCTGGCTACTGTGGACGGACGGGTGCTCGTCGACGACGAGATCGCCACGGTGGCCGAGGGCCTGACGGTCGAGCCGATGGCCGATGGCGGGCTCGTGGTCGTCGACGGCGTCGGCTACGGCTCGCCGGACCGCTTCGACGACGGCGACCTCGGCGGCGTGGTGGCCACGAAGTTCCGTACCAACGTGACGGTCGCCGGTGGCACCGACCAGCAGGCCGACGGGTTGCTCGCCGGCCTCGCCACCGACGACGCCGACGTCCGCGCGGTGCTGGCCGGCTGACGAGAGGGGAGCGGGATGGCGAACAAGACAGGTGGACGGCTCAAGTGTGCGGTCTGCGACGGCGAGGTCGTGGTGACCCGGGGCGGCGACGGTGAGGTCCGCTGCTGCGGCAGGCCGATGGACCGGAAGTAGGGAGGGGCAGCGGTGTACGAACTTGGCAAACGCCTCACGTGCGCGGAGTGCGGGACGCAGTGCCTGGTGATCCGCCCGAGCGAGCCGGGTGAACTGCTGTGCTGTGACCAGCCGATGAACCTGGCCGAACCGAAGAAGCTGCCGTCGTCGGACTAGGGGCTGCATATGAACATCGCCATGCTGCTGGATCTGCCCGCCATGCTCGCCGGTGATCACGTCGCGCTGATCGAGGGCGACACGCGGCAGACCTACGGTCAGGCGCACGGCCGTGCCGGCGCGGTGGCCCGTGTGCTGGCCGACGCCGGTGTCGGCACCGGTGACGTCGTCGGCTACCTGGGTGCCAACCATGTCGAGTTCGTGTCCGCGTTGTTCGGCTGCGCTTCGCTCGGCGCGTGTCTGGCCGCGCTGAACTACCGGTCCGGTGCCGCCGACGTACGCCATCTGGTCGCCGACTCCGGCGCGAAACTGCTCCTGGTGGACGAGGCGGCCGCGCCCGCGGTGATCGAGGCCGGTCGTGAGTTGGGCGTCCGGATGATCGGTCTGGCCGACCTGTCCACGTCGGCCGACGTGCCACTCTCGGTGCCCGACGACACCGAGGACACCGACGTCGCCGTGCTGATCTACACCAGCGGCACGACGGCACGGGCCAAAGGCGTCCCGCTGACCCACGGTGCCCTCACCGAGTACGTGCTGTCCAGGACGGACGTCACGGACGGCAGCGACGTCGGCCGCACCCTGATCTCCGTGCCGCTGTACCACATCGCGGGCATCAGCAGCCTGCTCACCGCGCTCTACGGCGGTAGAACGGTTGTGCTGGAACCACGGTTCGCACCCGCGGAGTGGCTGGCACAGGCGGCGGAACACCGCATCACCCACGCGTTCCTGGTGCCCACCATGCTGGCCAAACTCATCGACGCACCGGAACTGGCCGGTGCCGACCTGACCGCGCTCACGTCGGTCTCCTACGGCGCCGCGCCCATGCCGCCCACGCTGTTGCGCCGGATCGTGGCGGCGCTCCCGCCGTCGGTCGGCTACAACGGCGCCTACGGGCTGAGCGAGTCGGTGTCCACCGTGGCTGTGCTGGACGAGGACGACCACCGCCGGTTCATCGCGGCCGAGTCACCCGAGGACGCCGCACTGATCAACTCGGTCGGCCGGGCCGTGTCGGACGTGCGGATCGACGTCCTGGACGACGCCGGCGAACCGGTCGAGCCGAACCGGAACGGCCGGATCGCGATCGTGTCCCGGCGCAACGTGTCCGGCTACTGGCACGACGGGAACACCCAACCGGTGGCAGCGGAGTCCCGGCTGGTCACCGGTGATCTCGGCTACCTCGACACCCGCGGCTACCTGTTCATCACCGGCCGGGCCTCCGACATGATCATCCGGGGTGGTGAGAACATCTCGCCGGTCGAGGTGGAGAACGCACTGCTGGAGGACGACCGGGTCGCCGACGCCGCCGTGCTCGGCGTGCCGGACGAGACGTGGGGCGAGGTCGTCGGCGCGTTCGTCGTGTTGCGTGCGCCCGGCGGCACGTTCACCCTGGACGACGCCGCGCGGGCGTGTGCTGGCCTGGCCAGGTTCAAGCGGCCGGAACGGATCTACGTCGTCGCCGACCTGCCACGCACCTCGACCGGCAAGCTCCTGCGCAGGGAACTGCCGGTATGAGCTGTCCCAACCGAAAGGTCGAGTGCCCATGGCGCGGGAACTGACGGTCGACCGTGACGGCGGCGTCGTGGCCATCGAACTGCCCGGGGGCCTGCTCACCGCGGCCACTGTGCAGCGGCTCGTCGCCGCCATCGAGGACACGGTCCTGGACGACGACACCGTCCGCGTCGTGGTGCTCGGCGCGGCGGGCGAGGACTTCTGCACCGGCCTCGATCCGTCAGCGACCGAGGTCCGGCCGCGCGTCGACCCGGCCGCCGCCGTGGCCGCCATTCCGGTGCCGGTGCTCGTCCGGCTCACCGGCCTGGTGGCCTCCGGCGGCCTTGAGATCGCGATGGCGGGGGACATCCGGATCGCCGCGCCGGGCACCAGTTGCGCCATCGACGACCTGTCCGCAGGCGTGCTGCCGTGCTGGGGCGGCACCCAACGGCTGCCCCGCCTGGTCGGCCTCACCCGCGCCACGGCGATGCTGTTCCTCGGCGACCGCATGGACGCCGAGGCTGCCGTGCGCGCCGGCCTGCTGACCCGGATCGCCGACGATCCGGTCGCCGCCGTCGCGGACACCGCCGCCACGATGGCGGCGCTGGCCCCGATCGCGCTGCGCTACGCCAAGGAGGCCGTGACCTCCGGGACGGCCATGGCCATGCACCACGGCATGCAACTGGAAGCCGACCTCAACTCCTTCCTGCAACTGACCGATGACCGAGACGAGGGGCTCACCGCGTTCTTCGAACGCAGGCCACCGTCCTTCCGGGGGTGCTGACATGGGCTGCGTGGCCACCACAGTGGACGATGCCAGCCGGGTCATGACGCTCACCCTGGCCGGCCGGAACGTCATGAACCCGTTCGACATCGCGATGCGGGACGACCTGCTTGCCGGGTTCGCGCTGTGCCGCGACCACCCCGACATCGGCGCGGTGCTGATTCGGTCGACCGGCCCGAACTTCTGCTCCGGCGCCGACCTGAAGGAGTTCCGCGCACCGGGGACGGTACTGGCCAAACGGTGGATCAGGGCGCGCCGCAACGTGTGGCGGGAGGCGTGGGAACTGCCGGTTCCGGTCGTGGTCGCCATGCGCGGCTACGTCTTCGGTTCCGGTTTCGAGCTCACCCTGCTCGGCGACATCCGGGTGGCGTCGGCCGACGCCGCGTTCTGTCTGCCGGAGGTCAAGCTCGGCATGCTGCCCGGTGCGGCGGGCACACAGTCGCTGCCCAGGACGATCGGTGCCGCCGCGGCGCTGGAGCTGATCACCACCGGACGAGGCGTCGACGCGGCCACCGCACTCGACATGGGGATCGTGCACCGCGTCACGGACGACCCCGACGAGATGGCGGCGACCATCGCCGCCCGGCTGGCCGCGCTGCCCAGGGCGCTGTCCTCGGCGGCGAAACGGGCGCTGCACGCCGCTGTCGATCCCACATCGCCGACCGACGCCGACGTGCGGCGCAGGGCGGCCGGAGCGGGGACACGCGGATGACCGTGACCGGGCTGGGCGCCGTCATCTCGTCCCGCGCCCCACTGTCCGATGTGTACGATCAGGTCGGGCTCCTGGAAGCGTTCGGGTACACCAGCGTGTGGGTGCCCGAGATGACCGGCAGGGACGCGTTCGTCACGGCGACCGCCATCGGCATGCACAGCGCCACGATCACCGTCGTGTCCGGTGTGGCCTCGCTGGCGCTGCGTCACCCGATCCTGCTGGGCATGCAGACGGCCGCCACCGAGGAGGCCATCGGTGGCCGGTTCGTCCTCGGCCTCGGCGCCGGTCACGCCGAAACCTCGGCAGGCGGGCTCACCGTCGACGCGGTTCCCGGACCGACGGAGCTGCGGGCCGCGGTGGCCGCACTGCGCAGCATGCTGGACCGCTCGCGTACCGAGCCGCACCGGCTGCGCGGCGTGTACCTGGACGGCCCGCCACCGATCGTGCTCGCCGCGGTGTCCGAGCGGGCCGCCGCGCTCGCCGGCGAGGTCGCCGACGGCATGATCCTGAACTGGATCACCCCGCAACGCGCCCGTGTCCTCGCCGACACGGCACGCGAGGCCGCCGCGGCGGTCGGTCGGGACCCCGACCGGTTCACGGTCGCCGCCTACGTCCCGGTCGCTGTCACCGAGCAGGTGGCCGGCGCCGAGCACCAGGTGGCACGGCAGCTGGCTGCCTACGCGCGCCTGCGGTCCTACCGCCGAGGGTTCGCTCGCAGTGGGTTCCCGGTGGACGACACCTTTCCGACGGCCGACACGGTCGCGGCGCTCAGCGCGATCGGCGACATCGGGTTCGTCACCCGGCGGCTCGACGAGTTCCGTGCCGCGGGCATCACGCTCCCGGTGCTCGCTCCCGTCCTCGGAGCCGCGGGCGAGGGCTGGGCGTCGCTGATCGCCACGTGGTCGGCGCTGGCTCCTGGAAACACTCCTGGAAACACTCCTGGAAACGAGGACTGATGATCACGCGAGTGGTGGTGCTGGACGACTACCAGCAGGTCGCGCTCACCAGCGCCGACTGGTCACCTGTGGCGGGCACCGAGGTCCGGGTGCTGACCGAGCACCTGCCGACCCCCGACGCCGTCGTCGCGGCCCTGGCCGACGCCGACGTCGTGGTGGCCATGCGGGAGCGCACCGCGTTTCCCGCCGCCGTGCTCGACCGCCTGCCCAGGCTGCGACTGCTCGTCACCACCGGTATGCGCAACGCCTCGATCGACATCGCGGCCGCCAACCGGTTGGGCGTGACGGTGTGCGGTACCCACGGTTCCGGTGCCGGCACGGGCGAGTTGGCGTGGGGCCTGCTGATCGCGCTGTGCCACGACCTGCCGGCGCAGACGGCGTCGGTGGCGCGTGGCGGTTGGCAGGTCGGTGTCGGCCGGGAACTGCGCGGTAGCACGCTGGGCATCCTTGGCCTCGGCACGATCGGCCGGCAGGTGGCCGGTTACGCGACCGCGTTCGGGATGCGTGTCGTGGCGTGGAGTCAGCACATGACAGCGGAACAGGCGGCGGCTGCCGGCGCGGAGTACGTCAGCAAGGCCGACCTGTTCGAGCGTTCCGACGCGGTGACCGTGCACCTCACGTTGTCCGCGCGCACCACCGGCCTGATCGGGGCCGCCGAGTTGGCGCTGCTCGGCCCGCGTGGCTACCTGGTCAACACATCGCGCGGCCCGATCGTCGACGAACCGGCGCTGATCGCGGCGTTGGCCGACCACACCATCGCGGGTGCGGCGCTGGACACGTTCGACGTCGAACCGCTCCCACCCGACAGCCCGTTGCGGACCATGCCGGGTCTCATCACCACCCCGCACGTCGGTTATGTCTCCGAGCAGAGCTATGCCGTTTACTTCCGGGAGGTGGTCGAGAACGTCAGCGCATGGTTGGCGGGACGACCGATGCGGGTGCTCGCGCCTGCGTCATGATGCGGCCGGTTGTTCAGTCGCCTTGTTCAGTCGTCGGCGAGTTGGCCGCGTTCGGCGAGCAGGTTGATGAGTCGTTCCGCGTGCTCCCGGCCACGATCCAGATAGCAGGCCAGCACGCCGTCCACGTCCTGGTCGGCGATCGCGACGGAAATTCGCTTGGCGCTCTCCGATTCGACTTCCCGGGTACCGGGGACCTCGGCAAAGAAATTGCCCGGCACGATGTTCCGGTAGCGGGCGATCGCTGCCCGTAGCCGGGGCGATCCGCCGAATTCGGTGATATGCCGGTTGAACTGCTCGCTGTGCGTGGCGAATTCGTCCGCCGACGTACTCGCGTACATCCGCTCCCAGACCTCGTTCAGGGTATGGATGACCACCGGGTCGGCCTGCCGTGCGCAGCGCTGCGCGGCCAGGGCGAGGCTGAATCCGCGCATCTTGAAGAAACTGCGCAGGTCCTCGGCGTGGAAGGCGGTGACGACGGCCCCCCGATTGGCTTCGAGGACGACGTAGCCTTCGCTGTCGAGAGTGACGAGTGCCTCACGAATCGGGATCCTGCTGATGTTCAGGTCGACAGCCACCTGGTCCTGCGGTACCCGGGTGTTCGGCGGGTAGTGCCCGTGGAAGATTTGCAGGCGAATATATTCCGCCGCTGCCTGGCTGGCGACCCTCGGCATGCTCAACTGTGCGAGCGCCGAGGATGTGGGTGATCTGGTCGGTTCAGGCACGATCAACCTGCTGCGAACCATGCCACCCAGCAGTCCCGCCGCCGGCACATCGAGTACGAGTCACATGTACAATATATATGATTTGCCGCGCCTGGTGTCCATTGGGACCGCGACCACTCGGCCGAGTTTGAAGCTCGCCGACATGGACCTGATCAAGTTGAACGGCATTCGCGGCGCAGGTGTTCGCGGTGACCGCGGAATGGGGATTCGGCCCGTCCGACGGCCAGTCGGCCAGGGGTAGGTCGGGACGGCGAAGCTGGCCTATCGGGCCATTGGCAGGCCGGTGCGGCCGCGCAGCCGGACGTGGATGGCTGCGGTGGTGACGGCGGGATCTTTGGTGCGGTCGGTGCCGATGGCGGTGAGTACCTCCAGTGCGGTTTGCCAGTGGTGGCGGGCTTGGCGGGGATTGCCAAGGGCGTGGTGGGTGTGGGCGAGTCGGTCGTGGACGAGGGCCTGGTCGGCGGGTTGGTCGAGGTCGAGAGCGAGGCCCAGCGCGGTGTTGTGGTGGCGTAGGGCGGCGCGATGACTGTTGGTGGCGAAGCACACGTGCCCCAGGTCCTGGTGGGCTTCAAGTTGCCCTCGGCGGTCGCCGGACCGGCCGGCGATGGCCAATGCCTGCTCCAGGTGCTCGGTGGCCGGCCCGAACCGGCCCTGGAGATAGTGGACGCTGCCCAGACCGCGCACCGCGGTGTGTTCGATGGTGAGGTTGCCGGTGTGGCGGGCGCCGCGCAGGGCCTGGTCGAAGCAGTCGGTGGCCATGCGATACCGGCCCAGCGGGACGTGAACGTGGCCGAGACCGCTCAATGCGTACTGCTCAGCCGTGCGGCTGCCGATGCGGCGCGCGACTGGCCGACCTGTACGTGCACGCCACCGTCGCCCGACCCGAGGGGGAATCCGAATGACCAGCAACGAATTGTCCGCCACCGTGCAGCAGTCGGTCGCCGACGCCGGCCGGGGGCTCAACCTCGGCCTGCAGGACGCGGCGAACCTCGGCTGGAAGCTGGCCGCCCGGATCCGGGGCCACGGCACGGAAAGCCTGCTCGACAGCTATCACGACGAGCGCCACCCGGTCGCGGCACGCGTGCTGGTCAGCGCCCGCGCCCAGGGCGTGCTGGGCCTGCCCGACCCGGACGCCGCAGTGGTCCGGGAGGTTGTCACCGCGCTGCTCGCGGTGCCGGAAGCCAGGCACGCCGTGGCATTGGAGCTGTCCGGCATCGGGATCGCCTACCCGGGACCGTGGGCCGGACCACTACGGTCCCGGTATCTGCGGACGGCCGAGGAGTGCTCGTCGGCACGACACCATCGGCGTGCTGGGCCGACCGCGTCGAGACCCGCCCGGGCGCGACGCCGCTGCTGGCCCGGCCAGACGGCTACCTGGTCTGGACCGGCGGCACCGACCTGGAAGACGCCCTGTCCCGGTGGTTCGGCACCGCCGCCCGGCACGACATGCCGCCTGAACTCGTTGTGCAGCACTGAGATTCGTGACGCTGTTCGTAGGTACACAGCTGTCCACAGTGTAAGCATGTGGTTGCCCAGCGCGATCACGAGGCAGGGCCGTGTCTCCGGTATCCGTTGGCACGCCAAGAAAAAGAGACTTCGCTCGAACCAGCGAGCGTACGGAGTCGAGCTTCGATACCTGTCGAACACAAAAGTGCGATCAACGTCGTGACATTCGGCCTAGGCGCTCGTGTGATCGGTGCTGGATGCTGGGTCATGTCGACAGGTCCGGACAGGGGGTGACGCACGTGAACGCTGTAGAAGTCGTCGAGTTGCGCAAGAGCTATGGTCAGGTGGAGGCCGTCCGCGGGGTGAGTTTCGCCGTTCAGGAAGGCGAGATCTTCGCGCTGCTCGGACCGAACGGTGCCGGCAAGACCACGACGCTGGAGATCCTGGAGGGCTTCCGCCAGCGGGACACAGGCGACGTACGGGTGCTCGGCCACGACCCGGGCAACCGCTCGGCGGGCCGGGTGCTGCGTGAACAGATCGGGCTGGTGTTGCAGGACGTCGCGGTCGAGCCGTACCTGACCGTGCGCGAGACGATCGCGCGCAACGCCGGCTACTACCCGAACCCGCGTGGCGTGGACGAGATCATCGAACTGGTCGACCTCGTCGATCAGGGCAAGCAGAAGGTCAAGGACCTGTCCGGCGGCCAGAAGCGTCGACTGGACCTGGCCCTGGGCATGGTCGGCAACCCGCGTCTGCTGTTCCTGGACGAGCCGACCACCGGCTTCGACCCGAACGCCCGGCGCGGCGCGTGGCAGGTGGTGGCGAACCTGCGGTCGGCCGGCATCACGATCATGCTGACCACGCACTACATGGACGAGGCACAGGCGCTGGCCGACCGGGTCGCGGTGATCTCGGGCGGCCGGATCGTGGCCGACGGCACGCCGACGACCATCGGCGGCCGCGACGCCGCGGTCACCCGCATCCGGTTCGACCTGCCGGCCGGTGTGGCCGTGTCCGACGTACCGGTCGCGGCCACGGTAGCCGACGGTGTCGTCACCGTCGAGGCAGCCGAGCCGACCGCCGTCCTGCACCAGCTCACCGGCTGGGCGCTGGGCCGGGGCCAGCCGCTGGCCCAACTGTCGGTGACGCGCCCCAGCCTGGAGGACATCTACCTGCGGCTGACCGGCAGCACGGGCACCGACCAGGACGACAACCCACCTGATGAGGCCAAACCACGCAGGCGACGCGTGCTGTCAAGGAGCGGATGATGACCACCGCGATGCCGGCGCAGGCGGGCCGGCGCAACGATCTGCGACTGCTGGCGCACCAGGTGCGCTACGAGCAACTGTCGTTCTGGCGCAACCCGCAGAGCGCGTTCTTCACCTTCGTGTTCCCGGTCGTCGTCATCGTGATCTTCGGCGCGGTGTTCAACGGCGGCGGCAACAATTCGTTCTACTTCGGACTGTCTGGCCTGCAGTACTACGTCCCCACCATCGCGGCGCTGTCCGTGCTCGGCGCGTGTTACAGCCAGCTGGCGCTCGTGCTGGCGTTCCGGCGGCAGAACGGGATTCTCAAACGGCTGCGGGCGACGCCGCTGCCCGCGTGGGTCTACTTCATCGGCCTGCTGGCCCATTGCGTCGTGATCAGCATCATCGAGGTCGGCCTGATCATCGGGGTCGGCGCGGCCTACGGCGTGCCGATGCCGACACACTGGACGGCGATCCTGGTCACGCTCGTGTTGGGAGCGGCGAGTTTCTGCGCGCTTGGCGTCGCGGTGGCGTCGCTGGTGAGCAACGCGGAGGCGGCGCCGGCCGTGGTGCAGTTCATCCTGTTCCCGCTGGTGTTCATCTCGGGCACGTACTTCCCGATTCACTCCGACGTGCTCAACACGATCGCGGGTGTGTTACCCGTGCGCCCGTTCAACCAGGCCCTGCTGGGTCCGTTCGCCCAGCACACCGGCTTCGACTGGCCACACCTGGCGGTCCTGCTGGCCTGGGGCGTCGTCGGCGCGATCGTCGCGGTCCGCCGGTTCCGCTGGGACCCGCGCCCGGAGTAGCGGGTTCGATTTCAGCCGAGCTCGTGCCCGAGGTCGTCGAGGAAGTCTCCGCGGCGGTGTCGAACTGAGCGGTCGCCGTTCGTGGACAGGGTGAAGAGCCCAAGGAGGAGCCATGACCGAGTACCTCATCGCCTTCAACAACGACTGGGTGCCCGACCACACGGAGGAGGAGTTGAACGAGAAGTCCAGGGCCCTGCGGCCGCTGGTGGCCGAGATGCGGGAGGCCGGGGTCCTCATCGTCACCGGCGGTCTGGACGACACCTCACCCGTGTTCAGCATCGACCCGTCCAGCGGCACCCCTGTGTTCACCGACGGACCGTTCGTCGAGACCAAGGAGCACATCGGCGGCTTCGCCGTGGTGGACGTGCCTGACGAGGCGGCCTTGCGGCACTGGGCCGGGAAGATCGCGGTGGCCTGCGGTTGGCCTCAGGAGGTCCGGCGCTTCTATACGTCCCGGGAGCTCCCGGAGTAGCCCAGTCGCCCGTCCGCCCGGATCTGGGCGGACGGGCATGCGACCTTCCGGCGCCGCTGGCCAGCAGGCGTTGCTGGCGAGGTCCGCCCACCGGCACCACGTTCGTTGCCTGCCTCGCCTCCAACGGGCCGAGCAGCTGGAATTCCATGCAGCTGGAATTCCATGATCGTCCAAGTGTTGTCGCCGAGGTGTCCACCAGGCGGATGTCGCGATGGTGCCGTGCGGGGTCGCGGGCGGCACCGGTCGCACTACGGGTGGGCCGTTCGGGGATCGGCGTCGAGCTGGGCGAGTTTCCGCTCCCGCAGGCGGCTCGGGTCGCTGGCCGGGGTGGGGCCGAAGGAGTCGCCGCCCAGCGTCCACCGCGAGATGCCGACGAAACCGTTGGCCACGGCGGTGTCGTACTCGGCCTGCATGGCGTTCGTACCCTTGGTCGTGTCACCACCGGCCGGGTCGGACCTGACGCCCGCTTCGCCGATGGCCCACGGCCGGCCGGCCAGTGGCATGCCCAGTGCGGTCCACCGGTTGCGCACCGTGGTGAGTGTCGTGGACAGCGGTTGCCAGTTGTTGGTCTTGACCAGTGGGATGTAGACATCGATCGAGAGGATGTCGACGACCCGTTCCGTGCCGGTGTACCAGTCGGCGGCGGCGCCGGTGCTGGTGCCCTTCCAGTCCGGTTCCCACCACGCCGGGTTGCGGCCCGATGACGTGCCGAAGCTGAAGGGCGCCTGGAAGGTCGGTTCGGTCCACGCGACGTTCGTGACACCCATCGCGTCGCAGGTGCGCACGGCGTTGCGGAACAGTGCCCGGTAGGCGGCCGCCTGCGCCGCCCCGCGCGTCGTGGCTGCGTCAACCGGCTGTGCACCCGTCTCAGCCGGGTCGGAACTCATCGGGCGGCCGCGCTGAGGTCTGCGGGACCGCTGGCCGGAGTCATTCGATTACCAGAATCTTACGGACGCCAGGATTGAACTTCGTGTCGGTAAGAGCGAGGAAGCGTCGGCCGCTCATGGGACGGACGGCGTGCCCCGCACCTCGGTCGACCTGGACGGGAGGATCACCTCGACAAAGAAAGAGAATCGAATGTCTCCACTGCCACGCCCAGCGCGGTCGGCGACACCGGGCTACAGCACGTTCGCCTATCGTCTACATAGGACAATAGGCTGTCCGCCGCTGCTCGAAGAGGGGCCGATGCTTCCGTAACAACTTCGTAAGACATGGTCACACAATGGTTTCCGGTATCCCGAGCGCGGTTGCCGTTGTCCGATGAGGTCAGTACTGTCGCGGCCGTGGGAACCCAACAAGCCACTGTGGACGTTGTTCTGCCGTGCCTGAACGAAGCCGCCGCGCTCCCTGGCGTGTTGGCAGCTCTGCCGCCCGGATATCGCGCCGTGGTGGTCGACAACGGGTCCACCGACGGCTCGGCCGATGTCGCACGACGGTTGGGCGCGTACGTGGTGCTGGAGAACAGTCCTGGCTACGGTGCCGCCGTCCACGCCGGCCTGCTCGCCGCCACCAGCGATGTCGTGGCTGTCCTGGACGCGGATGGATCACTGAGCCCTGAGGCTCTGCCGCGGATGGTGCGGCTGGTTCAGCTGGGGGAGGCCGACATGGTCCTGGGCCGGCGCCTGCCGACGGGTCATGGTGTGTGGCCGTGGCACGCACGCGTCGGCAATGCGGCGCTGGCGGCGCTGCTACGCCACCGGGGGCCGGCCGTTCGCGACATCGGTCCCATCCGGGTGGCCCGACGTGTCGAACTGATCGCGCTCGGCGTACGCGACCGACGGTTCGGGTATCCGCTCGAACTGCTCCTGCGCGCTCACGATGCCCGGTGGCGCCTGGTCGAGGTCGCTGTGGACTATCGGCCTCGCACCGCCGGCACGACCTCGAAGGTGTCCGGCTCGGTGCGGGGCACGGCCCGCGCGGTCCACGACATGATGGGTGTGCTGCGGTGAATCGGTTCTGCCTGCTGGTGGTGGCGAAAGCACCGGTCGCCGGCCTGGCCAAGACCAGGCTGACTCCGCCCGCGACCCCACGCGCGGCCGCCGAGATCGCAGCCGCCGCGCTGCTGGACACACTCCTGGCCGTCCGCGACACTCCCGGCGCCATCCCACTGGTCGCCATGACGGGGGACCTGTCGGCCGCCCAGCGGTCCGGCGAACTACAGGACGCCCTGGCCGCGATGACGGTCATCCCTCAGCGTGGCAACAGCTTCGCCGATCGATTGGCCAACGCGCACGCCGATGCCGCCACCCGGTTCCCCGGTCGGCCGGTGGTCCAGATCGGCATGGACACCCCGCAGGTCACCCCTGATCTGCTGGCTGGTGTCGCGCCGTTCCTGTCGGGCGCCCCCGCGGTGCTCGGCGAGGCGGAGGACGGCGGCTGGTGGGTGCTTGGCCTGCGTGACCCCTCGCACGCGGAGGCACTGCGGGAGGTACCCATGTCCCGCGCGGACACGGCGGCCTGGACACTCAAGGTCCTGGAACGACGGGGCCTGCGAGTCACCGATGGACCGCGTCTGACCGATGTGGACACCATGGCGGACGCCGTGACCGTGGCCCGCGACGTGCCGGGTAGCCGATTCGCCGCCGCTGTCGCGGCCACGGCCGCTGGATTCCGTGGATGAGCGCACCTCCTGTGTCCGGCGTTCCCCTGTCCGTCGGTGGTTTCGACGCTGCGCTGCGCGGCAGGTCGTGCGTCCTGGAGTTGGCGGGCGGAGAGCGACTTGCCCTGCCGGTCGCCCGGTGGCACGGGCCGCCGGACACGTTCGACGATCTACTGTTGGCGCGCTGCCGAGGGTGGACGCTCGATGTCGGCTGTGGCCCTGGCCGGCTGGCGGGCGCGTTGATCCACCGCGGCGTGCCCACCCTCGGCGTGGACGTCTCGCCGGTCGCCGTGGCGTTGACACGCAGGCGCGGCGCTCCCGCGGTGCAGGCGGACGTGTTCGACCGGCTGCCCAGGGAAGGCCGGTGGCGGCATGTGTTGCTCGCGGATGGCAACGTGGGCATCGGCGGTGATCCGGTCGCCCTGTTGGCGAGGGTTCGGGAACTCCTGGCGCCTGGTGGCACCGCCGTCGTCGAACTCGACCCACCGGGTACCGGAGTGCGTCGGGGCACCGCGTGGGTGGCCGGACAGCGCGACACGTTCCCGTGGGCGCGGGTGGCCGTCGACATCGCCGGCCGCGTGGCTGCCCGAGCCGGGCTCACGCCGTCGGTGGCGCAGGGTGCGGCCGGCCGCTGGTACGCCGAACTGGTTCGACCATGACCGGCACCACTCAGCCGCGGGCACCGGCCGGTGCCCGCAGCGGTGCCGTGGCGAAATCAGCGACACCGTCGGCGAAGGAGGTCCGGGCGTGGAAGCCCAGCAGCTGAATGGCTTTTCCCGGGTCGGCGACGATGTGGCGGACATCGCCGGACCTGGCTCCGCCGACCACTTCCGGTGCCGGCCCGCCGGTCGCCCTGGCCAGTTCGGCCGCCAGCTCGAAGACGGTGCGAGGCTCTCCGGAACACACGTTCACGGCTTCCGTGTGCCCCGCGTCGAACCGGGCCCGCAGTGCCAGTTCGTTGACTCGGGCGACGTCGGTGACGTGGACGAAGTCCCTGCGCTGCCGGCCATCCTCCAGCACCCTGGGTGCCTGCCCGCTCTCCAGGGCGGACCGGAAGATCGACGCCACTCCGGCATACGGAGTGTCGCGTGGCATCCGGGCGCCGTACACGTTGTGGTAGCGCAGTGCCCAGACACCGCCGCCGGTTTGTCTGGCCCACGCCGATGCCAGGTGTTCCTGTGCCAGTTTGGTGGCCGCGTACGTGCTCCGCGGGTCGACCGGCGCGTCTTCGGGCACCACGTCCGACTCCAGTGCCGCCCCGCACACGGGACAGGGCGGTTCGAACCGGCCCATGTCGAGGTCCTGCGTGCGGCGTGGCGCTGCCCGGACCACACCGTGTTCCGCGCAGCGGTAGCGACCTTCGCCGTAGACCACCATCGAACTGGCCAGCACCAGCCGCCGCACACCGTGGGTGTGCATCGCCGCCAGCAGGACGGCGGTGCCGAGGTCGTTGTGGGTCGCGTAGCGTGGCGCGTCCGCCGGGTCGACCCCGTGCCCGACCATGGCCGCCTGGTGACACACCGCGTCCACACCGGGCAGCAGTCGATCCAGGACCGCCCGGTCGCCGACATCGCCGATCACCACGTCGTGGCCGGCCAGCCAGTCCGGCATCG
>DASUJK010000287.1:0-37349 GCA_036279295.1 Pseudonocardiaceae bacterium
GAGGGCGGCATCATCCTGGGCATCGGCGGTGACAACAGCAAAGGCTCGGCCGGTTCGTTCTTCGAAGGCGTGATGACGGCAGGCTTCCCGTCCGACGCGACCGAGAACTCCGTCCAGGCCAACATCGCGGCGGTCGGCTACAGCACCACTGTCGGCTCGAACCTGTTGACCAACGGCAACATCGAGTCCGGCACCGCGGGGTGGTCGGTGTTCGGCACCGGCACGCTGACGGCCAACACCACAGCACCGCACAGCGGCGCGGAATCCCTGCTGCTCACCGGCCGCACGGCATCCTGGAACGGTCCCAGTCAGGACCTGACCACGAAGGTGACCAACGGCAAGACCTACACCACCAGCGTGTGGGTGAAGACCCAGACCGGCACACCCACGGCCAAGGTGACACTGGCGGTGACAGCCAACGGAACGACGAACTTCATCACCCTCGCACAGGGCGCGGTCAACTCGGCAGGCTGGACACTGCTGACCGGAACTGCACCGGTGTCCTGGACCGGCACACTGACTTCCGCGAGATTCTACGTGGAGACGCTGGCCGGCACCGACAACATCGGCGTCGACGACGCGTCAATGCAGTAGCACCCGATCAACCACCGCGGACGGTCATCGGAACTGATGACGAGCCCGTGGCGACCGTAGCCAGTCGGCGGCGGCCGCCACGGGCAGTTCCAGCGCTTCGACGATCCGTTGCGCGACGGACCCGAGCGTGCCGAGTTGACCACCCGTCGGCTCGACGACCAGAAGACGAACAACGCGATGTGGCCGGGCGTGCCGAGGCCGGTGCCCTTGGCCGTCCGACCTGATCTCCATCACGTACACCGCCGGATCGTCATCCTCCCGATGTCGGCGCAGATACACGATCTCCCTGTCGGCGAACGCACCGAAGCCAGGCACGCCGCGCTGCCTGGCACGCTGGGCGCGCGACTCGTCCAAGCCAGCGGACACCACCGGTGCGTCATGCCGCTTCTGCCATCAGGGTCGCGACATTCCGGGGCGGGCGCGTCGCGACCTGGTGGCTCACCAACGGCGTGCGAGACCGATACACTGCCGTGTCAGGTGCTTGGGACAACGGCGTCGTGCGTGAGGGTTGTGTGAAGGTCGTACTACGCGAGTGGTCGGACGACGACGCCGGCTGGTATGTGCGGCAGGTGCGCGACACCGAGATCGTCCGGTTCACCACCGAGCGGCCCTCCCTCACCGTCGACGACCTCCTCCGAGCGCTGGACCGGCTCCGCCACGACGACCAGGCCATCGGGTTGGCTGTCGTCGACGCGACGTCCGGCGACCTGTTGGGCAACATCGCCGCCGACCGGCACGGTGACGTGGCCTCGGTGAGCTACTGGGTCGCCCCGGATGCCCGAGGCAAGGGCGTCGCCAGCCAGGCACTCGTCGAGATGTGCCAGCGGGTCAGGAGCGCCTGGCCGGTCGGCGCCATCCAACTGTGGGCGCACGCCGACAACGTGGCCTCCCAGCGTGTCGCCGAGAACGCGGGGTTCGTCGACGTCACCGAGGACGGTGCCACGATGGAGGTCGACGGGCAACAGTGGCCGGTCCGGTGGTACCGTCGCGATTGAGTCCAATATGGACATGCGTGTCCCGCCGGCGGGACCCTAGCCGGGAATCGGCACCACTTCGGGGCGGCCGCGCGGCCCGGTGGGATCGACCAGTCTGCGGACGAGGGCCGCTGCTGTCGGTTCGATCCGGCCGGCGATGTCCCGCATGGCAGGCGTGTTCGTCTGGTCGGTGAGCATCATGCCTGGTCGAGTGAGGAAGAAGTCCACGTCGGTGTGATGTGCCGCCGTCCAGTCGACCAGACCCTCGACCGCGGCCTTCGCCGTCACATAGTGCGGCCAGTCCAGGGGTGGACTGGTCAGCGCGGACGACGAGATCGCCATGCAGCGCCCACGCGCCGCGGTCAGCGCCGGCAACAGAGCGCTGAGCGGGGCGCTCACCAACCGCACCGCCGTCGTCACGAACTGGTCGAGACGCGGCAGCCCGGCTGGGTCGAAGGCCAGCCGGCCGACAGCCGGAGCGGCGTTGCAGACCAGCAGGTCGAGCGACGCTTCCCGTTCGCGCACGAACTCGACGACCCGCTCCGCCCACTCGGGATCCGTCGCATCACCGCGAACGGAGGTGATCCGGCCGGAGGTCCTGGCCGCCTGCGCCGTGAGCGCACCCAGTCCCGGCTCGACATGCCGGTGGCCGACCAGCACGTGACACCCCTGATCCGCCAGCGCCAGTGCCACGGCCGCACCAAGACCGCGACTACCACCGACGACCGCCGCCGTCCGGCCGGCCAGCACCGAACTCGCCGGCAGTGCCTGCCGGATGTCGTCGAGCGAAGCCGGCGGCGCCGGATCCAGCACCATCGCCTCGATCTCGGCCTCCGCCAGGGTCCGCTCCCCCATCGCCAACACCCCGGCCACGGTCACCAGGCCGAACCTACGGTCGACATCCCGCACCTGGGCGCGGTAAGTGCACGGTGCCACTTCCGACACCGGGTACAGCCGGACCGACACCCGGCACATCAGGCCACGCCGACCCGGAATCTCCATGCCCGACAGGAAGCTGCACCACATCAGGCTCATCAGGTGCTGGGGGCCCAACCGTCGCGCGGCGACGGGCCACTGGTGGGCCAGTGCGTTCCCGACGTTCCACTCCGGTCCGTACGGACCGCACGCGGTCCTACCCGGCGTGATCGCGTCCAACGCGAGGTCCGCCGCCGTGTCGCGCATCGCCGCGGCCGGTGCCCGCCGATCCTCCGGTGCACGGCCGCGCCTGATGGTCATGTCGAAACACCGCCGGCCTCCGTCACGGACGAGGATTCGCTGCTCATGTTCGGATGTCGCAGCGGTGGCCACGTCGTACTCCTGGCCGGGGAACACCGGCTGCCGGAAGTCGACGTCGACCTGGCCCACCCCGTCCCACGGGTCGTCTGTCGAGTCAATTGCGGCCAGGCAGGCCAACACGCCGTGTGCGATCGGTTCCTGAAACGCGGTGTGGCGCGCGTACTGCTCGGACGCGTGCAACGGGTTGGCATCACCGCTGGCATACCGGAACGCGGCCATATCGTCCCTTGTCAACCGCACGTCCACTCCCAGAATAGATTCCTCCGACGCGCGAATGGTAGATGGCCGGCAATAGCTTGCACCACTCCGCGAGACCCAGGTAGCCTCAATTCACGCCCACCGGGACAAACAATTGTGGTGCGCAACTCGATCACTGTTCAGTGCGATTGTCTCGTATCCGCGAAAGGCAGGCGGTATGACGGCGCAACGGATCGCCCTGACGGGCACGTTCGTGCTGGACACAGTCACCGACACCCTCTCCTGGTGGCTGGCCAAGCTGCGCCCGGACGCGACAGTGGTCCGGGCGCCCTACGGCCAGGTGCTGGAGTCGCTGCACGACCCGACGAGCCTGTTGCGCACCAACGACGGCGTCAACGTCCTGCTGATTCGGCCGGCGGACTTCCTGCGGGTGGGCGACGACCGGCGCGGAGCCCCGATCGCCGACGCGAACCGGCTACTCGACGAACTCGCCGCAGGATTCGCCGCCGCCGTGCGGCACACCGGGGCCACCTGGCTGGTCGGAATTCTCCCGCCGGCACGGTCGACCGAGGACGTGGCGGACTGGGTCGCGGCGGCCACTCGGCGGATCACCGGGCTGGTCCGTGGCTCGACCCGACTACACCTGCTCGACGTCGACGCGGCAGCGGAACTGTACGAGGTGTCCTCGGTGCACGACGAGTACGGGGACACCATCGGCCACCTGCCCTACACGGACGAGTATCTCGTCGCGGTCGGCACGTACATCGCGCGGACCGCGGAGTCGATCTGGGCGGCGCCGAGGAAGGTCGTCGTCCTGGACTGCGACAACACGTTGTGGCAGGGAGTGTGCGGTGAGGACGGCGCGGACGGCGTCATCCTCACGGAGGCACACCTGTGGTTGCAGCGGTTCATGCTGCGGCAGCGGGCCAACGGGCGGTTGCTGTGCCTGTGCAGTCGCAACAACGAGGCCGACGTGCTCGCGGTCTTCGCCGGCCGCGAGGACATGGCGCTGCGGATCGACGACGTGACCGGCCATCGGATCGGGTGGGGCCCGAAGCCGGATGCCGTCGAAGCGCTGGCCGACGAGCTCGGCCTGGCGTTGAACTCGTTCGTCTTCGTCGACGACGACCCGGTCGAGTGCGAGATGATGCGCACCCGGCTGCCCGACGTCACCGTCGTTCAGGTGCCACGCGAGCCGGAGCTGATCGTGGGTTCGCTGGCCCACGAATGGGTCTTCGACCAGTTCGTCGTGACCGACGACGACCGGCTGCGCGCCGACCGCTACACCGAGGAGAGCCATCGGCGGGCGGCAGCCGCGCGGAGCGTCGATCACGCGGAATTTCTGCGGCAGTGCGACATCGGGGTGAGCTTCAGCCCGATAGACGGGCACACGATGGACCGCGCGGCCCAACTCACGACCCGGACGACGCAGTTCAACCTGACCGGCGAGGCCTTCTCGGTCACGCAGCTGGAGGCCTTCCTCGGCGATGGCGGTCTGGGGTGGACGGTCAGCATGCGGGACCGGTTCGGCGACTACGGCGTCGTCGGCCTGATCCTCGCCGTCGACGGCGAGGGCACCTTGGAGGTCCGGGTGTTGCTGATGAGCTGCCGGGTGCTCAACCGCGAACTGGAACAACGGATGCTGGGTTTCCTGACCGCCCGCGCCGAGATGTCGGGGCGATCGTCGGTCGTGTTGCCGTACCGGCCGACCGAACGCAACACCCCCGCGCGGCTGTTCCTGGAACAGGTACTCGGCACGGCGGTCGAGCCGGCAGCGGCGATGTTCGCCGTGAGTACCGCGCGCTGAGAGATCCTGCCGGTCAGGTGGTCGCCGCACGCACCGCGACCGCGACCGCGTCCCGGTCGAGCTTGCCACTCGGTGTCCTCGGCATGGCCGCCACGACCAGGATGGAGACAGGTACCGACACCTCGGGCAGGACCCGGCGCAGCCTGTCGATCAGGTCCGCCTCGGCGACCGGGGTGACGGGGTCCTTCAGCACGACGGCGGCGCGGAGGGCGCGCGAGCCATCGACACCGTCCAGCACCACCGATGCCGCCGACGCGACCTCGGGCAACGCCATCAGTTGTGCGTCGACTTCGGCCAGACTGATCCTGATCCCGCGCAGCTTCACGTCGTCGTCGATGCGATTCAGGAAGTGCACCTGACCGTCGTGCACGCGCACCAGGTCACCGGTGCGGAACGCTCGCGTGCTGCCGTGGGCCGTCGGCCCGACGTCGAGGTAGCGGCGGGCGTTGAGCTCGGGCCGGCCGAGGTAGCCCAGTGCCACCGGCCGTCCGGCGACCAGCAGTTCACCGGCATCCTCGCCGTCGGCCACGTCGACCAGCAGCTCACAGCCGGGCAGCGGGGTGCCGATCGGCGGCAGTGTCGGCCAGCGCTCCGGGTCCTGGTCCAGCACGTGGGCGGTCACCATCGCGCTCTCGCTCTGCCCGTAGTGGTTGACCAGCCGGCACCGGGGCAGCGCGGTGAACAGCGAGCGAATGTCGGCCGAGCACACGAGTTGCTCACCGGCCACGTTGACCTCGACCAGTGCCAGATCCGGCGGTGCGGAGCTGAATCCGGCGGCAACGGCGAGCATCTTCAGCGCCACGTACGGCAGGAACAGCCGTTCGACGCGGTTGTCCGCGAGCCAGCCGAGCAACGCCGTCGGTTCCCGGCGGAGCCGTTCCGGCACGACGACGAGCGTGCCACCCCCGTAGAGGGTGCCGAAGATCTCCTGGAAGGAGACGTCGAAGTTGAGCGGGGCGAACTGGGCGGTGCGCAGGTCCGGCGCCGGCGAGAACGTGGCCTGCCAGTGGGCGACGCTGTCCAGGCAACTGTGCTGGAGGGTGACACCCTTCGGCCAGCCGGTCGATCCGGACGTGTAGATGACGTAGACCGGCAGGTCCGGATCCCCCTGCGCGACCCAGGACCTGTCGACTTCGTCGGCTGTGGTCCCGACGGCGTCCGGGATCGGCACCGGCACCGCGTCGCTGTCCAGGTCGAGACCCGCGCCGACGTGCAGGACGACCCGGGCGCCGCTGTCACGCAGCATGTGCTCCAGGCGCAGCCTCGGGTACTCGACGTCCAACGGCACGTAGCAGAATCCGGACAGGGTCACCGCGAGCAGGGCCGCGACCGCCTCGGCGCCGCGCGGGCAGGCGATGGCCACCGGGTCCGCCCGCCGGACGTCGTGCTTGGCGAGCAGCCGCGCGATCCGGCCTGCCCAGGCGAACAACTCGCCGTAGGTCAGCCGCCGGTCACCGTCAACCACGGCGATCTGCTCGCTCCGGCCGGCCGCCACGTCGGGAATCCGGCGGAGCAGGCAGGTGGGCTCGGTGTGGCCACCCCAGAGTGACGTGGCGTTGTCGATGGTCATTCGGGTACACCTCGCGAGTCGCGGATAGTCCGTTGATCAGTTGGTGTCGCTGTGCGCCATGCGCTCGCGCAGGCTTCTCGGCCGCATGTCCACCCACACCCGGTCGATGTGGTCGAGACAGTCCCGCCGGGAACCACGGGTGCCTTCCGGCTGCCAGCCCGACGGCAGCGCACGGTCCTGCCACCAGATCGAGTACTGCTCCTCGTCGTTCACCACGACGAGATACCCGTGCTGGTCGTCGTTGTCCTCAGTCATCGAGGCCTCCTTCGTCAGGGTCATCAGGCGTCGCCCGCCGCGCGCAGTTCACGTACCGACCTGCGGTCCGCCCTGGTGAGCGCCGGCCCGGCGGGAGCGGCCCCGCGCTGCCCGATGACCGCCGCCAGTTCACGGATGGTCGGGCTGGTCAGCACGACCGTCGTCGGGATGTCCGGCACGAGCAGGGCCCGGATCCGGGTGGCCACCTTGAGGGCCAGCACCGAGTCGCCGCCGTAGCCGTAGAAGCTGTCCGTGACGCCAACCCGGGTGACGTCGAGTGCCTCGGCCCAGATCTCGGCGAGGGTGCGCTCCACGTCGGATGCCGGCTCGACGTACGCACCGAGGTGCTCCGGCCTGGATCGAACGCCGGTGCCGGCGTCGTCGTCCACGTCGGTGTCGACCCAGTGCCTGCGGCGCTGGAACGAGTAGCCCGGCAGGCTGACCCGACGTGGCTGGTGCACGCCACCGTGGTCTGCGCTTCGCAGCGCGGGCCACCGGATCGTCCGGCCACGGCACCAGGCGGCGCCCACGGCCGTGCACAACGCGGACACCGGATCACCGGGCGACAGCGGTGACGGATCGAGCGCCGGCAGGCCGGCCGTGCCGGCGAGCACCTCGCCGAGGTTCACCTCGATGTCGGCCAGCAGACCGAGCTCGACCCACAACCGCATGAGTCCGAAGTAGATGATCAGCGCCGCCTCGCGTGCCGGCAGCCCGACATTCGGTCCGGTGAACCCGCCACCCGCGACCCACGCCCGCACTGCCGGATCCAACCTGGCGTCCAGTACACGTACCGCTTCCGCCGAGTGTTCGCGGACGACCTCGAACCTGGCCGCGAGTGCCGGTGCCGCGTCGATCAGCCGTTCCTGTGCCGCGTCGAGTTCGAGCACCGGGATCTCGTCGTCGGCGATGTGCTCGTCGTTGTCCAGTCGCGCGACGAGATCGGCGACGTCCGTCGCGACGACAACGCGTCGGAGATCGAACTCGGCGCGCCCGGAACGCAGCGTGAACGCGATGTCGGCCAGCGGCAGCCGAGGCCGCGCACGCAGGTAGGCGCTCAGCTCGGTGGTGTTGTCCCGCAGTGCCGACGGTGTCTTCGCCGACAACACCACCAGATGCGGTCCCGGCCGGCCGGGCCGTGGTGGCGTCGGCGGCGCCTGTTCGACCACGACGTGCACGTTCGTGCCGCCCGCCGTCGAGGACGTGACACCAGCCCTGCGCGGCCGACCCGGATCGGGCCAGTCGACGGCGGAGGGCACGATCTCCATGCCGGCCGCGTCGAGGTCCAGCGATGTGTTCGGTGTGGCGAAGTGCCGCACCGGCAACAGTGTCCTGTTGCGGATCTCCGCAACCGCGGTGAGCAGCCCGGCCAGACCGGACACGGTGTCGGTGTGGCCGATCATGGACTTCACCGAGCCCAGCGTCCGCTTGGCCACGCCGGACAGCTGGGCCACGGCGGCCACCTCGATCGCATCCCCCCACGGCGTGCCGATCGCGTGCGCCTCCAGCCGCTCGACCTCGTCGGGCGCGATCTCGGCCGCGGCACAGGCGGCCCGCATGGTGGCGGCCAGACCATCCACGCTGGGCATGCCGAAGCCCGGCGTCCGCCTGCCGTCGTTGCGCACGGCCGAGCCACGCAGCACCGCGAGCACGTTGTCCTCGGCGACCGCGTCCTCAAGCCTGCGCAGCACCACAACGGCGACCCCGTCGGCGGGCACGCAGCCGTCGGCCGCGGCGTCGAAGGGACGGCAGCGGCCATCCGGCGACAGCTGACCGCCGGAGGTGTGCACGTAGCCGTGCCGTCTGCTGGTGACGACGTACGCGGCACCGGCCAGCGCCAGGTCGCACTCGTAGTTGAGCAGGCTCTGCGCGGCGAGATGCACCGCGAGCAGCGACGTCGAACAACCGGCCTGCACGGTCACGCTCGGTCCCGTCAGGCCAAGCTGGTACGCGACCCTGCTGGTGAGAAAGTCGACTTCGTTACCGTACGGTGTCGCGGGCTCGATCCCGGCCGCGCCGAGCAGCGGCAGATAGGTGTTGGTGCTGGTACCGCCGAAGACGCCGATCTCGCCGGTGAACCGCGCCGGGTCATGGCCCGCGTCCTCCAGTGCGTGCCAGCAGGATTCGAGAAACACGCGGTGCTGCGGGTCGACCTCGCGCGCCTCGCGCGCCGACATCCGGAAGAAGTCGGCGTCGAACGACTCGGCACCGTCCAGGACGCCGCCTGCGAGCACCAGGTGCTGGTCGGCGAGCCGCCCGTCGTCGGCGCCGGCCAGCCGCGCCTGGTCCGGGGTGAAGTGGTCGACGAACTCGTGACCGGTCAGCAGTGCCGTCCAGAGCTGGTCGAGACCGGAGATGTCGGCGAACCGGCAGGCGGTACCGATGATCGCGACGGAGAAGGCCTGCTCGTCGTCACTCATCCGGGTCCCCGCCCGCCGTTGCCGGTTCGTCGCCGAGGAAGCCGGCCAGCCAGTCCGGTGTGGACGGCTGATCGATCAGCGGCCACTCACCGACCCGCGCCTGTCCGTGCCCGAGCACGTGTCGCAACGACAGCAGAAAGTGGTCCGCGAACAGGCGCACGAGGTCCTGGTCCAGCCGATCGTCGCTCCACTCGAACGCGCACCGCAGCCGCCGCCGCTCGATGACGCAGTCCAGGGACAGGTCGAACTTCGCGGTCCGCACCCGCACCGGAATCGGCCTGATCGACGTGTCGGCCAACCGAAGGCCGGTCTCGGCACCGAGTTCGTCCTGGTAGGCGAACATCACCTGCATGATCGGATCGCGGCCGGGCCCCCGGAGTTCGGGCAGCGCCGTCACCAGATGGTCGAACGGAACCTGCTTGTGTGCCATCGCTTCCGCCGTCGCGGTGCGTACGCGCCGCAACGCGTCGGCGGCCGTCGGGTCGTCGCCCCAGGTGACCCGCACCGGCACGGAGTTGATCAGCAGGCCGACGACGTTCTCCAGGCCGGGCTGGTCCCGCAGCGTGACGGGGGTACCGACGATCACGTCGGCCTGGGCGCTCCACCGATGCAGCACTCCGCTGAACACCATGAGCAGAGCCATGAACGAGGTCGCGTCGTGCCGGCGGGCGAAAGCGGCGACCGAGGCGGTCTCGGCTTCGGACAACCAGACCGAATGGCTGCCACCCTGCCAGGACGGGCCGTCCGCCGCCGCATCGGGCAAGGTGATCGCCGGGGGTGCACCCGTGAGTTGGTCGCGCCAGAAGCCCAGTTGCTCCCGATAGTCGTCGGTCCGCATCCATTCGTCCTGCCAGGCGGCGAAATCGGCGTACCGCAGCGGCAGTTCCGGCAGGCCGGCCGGGGAGCCGTCGACAGCGGCCGAATACAGGACGGCGAGGTCGGCCCACAGCAGCTCGATCGACACTCCCTCGACGACGATGTGGTGCAACGCGACCACCAACGCGTGCCGCCCGGCAGCCCGCCGCAACAGCAGCACCCGCAGCAGCGGAGGACGGGTCAGATCGAACGGGGTGCTGTTCTCCCGCTCCACGGCGGCGGCCACGTCCTCGTCGGTCGCCGCGTCCACCATCCGCAGCACGGATGGCACGGTCTCGTGGATGACCTGATGGATCTCGTTCCCGACGCTGAGAAAGCCGGTCCGCAGGGACTCGTGCCGCACGACCAGTTCGTCCAGCGCCGCGGCCAGCGCCGGCACGTCCAGGTCGCCGTCGATCTCGAACGCGTTCGTGATCAGGTAGGCCGGGCTGGCCGGGTCCAGTTCCTGGGTCAGCCACAGGCCGCGCTGCGCGCTCCCGGCGGGCACCACGACGCAGTCGTCGGGCAGCGCGTCGAACCCGGTGCCGGTCGGTGCCCTGTCATCGATTGTCACGTCGGCTCCTCGCTCGCTGTCGGTGTTCCCGCCGCGCCGCCGACCGGTCGACGGCGTCCTGCGGCTCGGTGACCGATGCCGGCACCGCGCCGGCGAGGTGGTCGGCGAGATCGTCGATGGTGGGGAATCGGAACAGGTCCGTCACGGCGAGTTCGGTGACACCGCGCACCCTCAGCGCGGCAAGCAGTTTGATCAGCATCAACGAGGTGCCGCCGACCTCGAAGAAGCTCATGTCCGACGGCGGGTCGTCCACCTCCAGCACGTGCGACCACGCCATCCGCACCAGGTCGTGCCAGCGGTCGCCGCTGCCCCGCCCAGCCGGCGGCGCGACATCGGTCCGTGGCAGGTCGGGCAGTGGGAGAGCGGCTCGGTCGACCTTTCCGTTGGCGTTGGTCGGCATCCGGTCGACCAGCACGACGGAGTCCGGCACCATGTGCGCCGGCAACCGGCGCCGCACATGCTCGCCGATCCGAGTGAGGAACTCCTCGCCCGGTTGCCCGGCCGGCGCGACGAAGCCGACGAGACGCACCTCCTCGGCCCGCCGGTCGACGACGACGGCCGCCTGGCCGACCCCCGGTGCTGCCGCGAGCGCACCCTCGATCTCCCCCGGCTCGACCCGGTAGCCGAGGACCTTGATCTGATCGTCCATCCTGCCGACCAGCTCAAGCGTGCCGTCGGACCGCCAGAACGCCAGGTCCCCGGTGCGGTAGAGCCGCTCGCCGGAACCGAACGGGTCCGGCACGAACCGCTCCGCGGTCAGGCCGGGACTGTTCCGGTAGCCGCGGGCCACTCCTGCGCCGCCGATCACCAACTCCCCACGGACACCGACGGGCACCGGCCGCAGGTGTTGGTCGAGCACGTGGACCACCGTGTTCGCGATCGGTGTACCGATCGGCACCGTCGCGCCGCCGATGCCGTCCGGCAGGTGGTACGCGGTCGAACCGACGACCGTCTCGGTCGGGCCGTACTCGTTGACGAACATGGTCGCGGGCGCCAGTTCCCGCCAGCCACGTGCCAGGTCACCGGGCACGTTCTCGCCGCCGAGCACGACGACGGGCGGCAGGCCGCCTTGGCCGTCGCCCGCCAGGACTGCCAGCAGGTGGCTCGGCGTGGTCTTCAGCATCCGGTACCCGCCTGCCTGCCGAGCCACGGCCAGCGGGCCGTCACTCTCGGGCAGCACGTGGGTGCACGCACCGGCGAACAGGGGTCCCAGCAGGCTGGTCACCGCGAGGTCGAAGGCGACCGACGTGTGCAGCGGCACCACGGTGCCCGGCTCGATCCCGTACTCGGCGACGGCCCACGCCAGGTAGTTGCACAGACCGCGGTGCGTGATCATGACGCCCTTCGGCATGCCCGTGGAGCCGGAGGTGTGGATCACGTAGGCGAGTGAGTCCGGGTCGGCAGGCGGCACCGACGACGTGTCGTGAGCATCCGGCGCCGGATCGCCGACCACCACCGTGTCGCCGGTCCAGCCGGCCGCGGCCGCCGGTTCCGCGACGACCAGCGCTCTGGCCCCACACCCGGCCAGGATGGCTGCCCCGCGCCCAGGCGGGTCCCTGGGGTCCAACGGCGCGAAGGCCGCGCCGGCACGCAGCACGCCGAGCACCGCGACGAGCAGCCGGACCGACCGGGGCATCCGGATCGCGACGACGTCCTCACGGCCGGTGCCTCGGCCCCGCAACTCGCCCGCGACCGCACCGGCGGCGGCCCACAGCGCCCCGAACGTGAGCGAACGGGACCCGTCCCGCACCGCGACGGCCGTCGGCTGCCGCACGGTGTGCGCCGCGACGGCGGTGAGCAGATCCGCCGTACCGTCGGTCCACTCGCCGCTTTCCAGGTCCGCGAGGGATTTCTCGTCCTGGCGCGGCACCGCCGGCAGGTCGGCGATCCTGCCGTCCCGCGCGACCGCCTCGATCAGTTCGTCGAAGTGCTCCGCGAACCGTGCCGCCATGACACCGGACACCGCGTCGGAGTCGTACTCGACCCACACCCTGGCACCCTGCTCGCCGACGTCGACCCGCACTGACATGCCGAACGTCGTGTCCCCGGGGTGGATGAAGCGGTCGGTGGCCGCGACGTCGCCCAACGCGAAGTCCGTCGGCGCCCACTGCTCGACGGACAGTGTGATCGCGTGCATCGGGTCGAACCGCGCGCTGCTCGCACCGCCGGACAGCGCCGCGCGGACCTGCGCGGGCGGCACGCTGGCGTGCATGATCGTGTTCAGCACGACCGGACGCACCCGGCCGAGCAGCTCCTCGAAGTCACGGCAGCCCGCCACGTCCACGATCATCGGCAGGCTGTTCACGAAGAAGCCGACGGTCCGTTCCACGTCGGGTTCCGACCGCGTGCCCACCGGCGATGAGAAGACGACCCGATCCCGGCCGGTCCAGCGGCTCAACAGCAGGGCGAACAGCCCGGACATCGCCATGTTCGCCGTGGCACCCGCCGCGGTGGCCCGCGCCAGCAGACCGCTCAGGTTGTCGGCCCGGACATCGCGGCACAGCGTGCGAACCGGTCCGACGAGTTCGCGGCGGCCCATCTCCGGCAGCGGCGCGTAGAGCGAGGGCACCTCGGCCAGCGAGGCCAGCCACTTGCGGCTCATCCGCCGGCCGCCCGCGTTCCACCAGTCCCGTTCCCGGCGAACGAAATCGGTGTACCTGGTGCCCGGCCCCGGCAGGTCCGGTTCGGCGCCCGCCGCGTAGGCGGCGTACGCGGCCGTGAGTTCCGCCCTGATGAGATTGAAGGACCACGAGTCGCACGCCGAGTGATGCACGTTCATCACGAACAGGTGGTGGTCCGGCGCGATCCGGCCCAGCAGGGCGCGGAACACCTGGTCGCTGGCCAGGTCGAAGGGCCGCTTGAGTCGCTGACGCACGTCGTCGAGATCCGGCTCGGTCGCACTGGCGATGTCGAACTCCTCCAGTTCGACCGGGCGCGGTGGTCGCACGCGCTGCCAGAGCCCCGACTCGTCGATGTGCAGCGTGGTGCGCAGAGCCTCGTGTCGCGCGACGACGAGGTCCGCACTCGCCCGCAGCGCCGCCAGGTCGAGCGATCCGTGCAACTCCCACATCCGCACCGTGTGGAATCCCGACGTGCCCGGTACCACCTGCTCCGCCAACCACAGCTGCTCCTGCCCGAACGACGCCCGCTCCATCCGCGGCGCCGGTGCCGAACTGTCCATCGTCATCCCCTCAGGAGATAGTTCGAGCGGTCGAATCGGCGCGGCGCCGGCTGGTCGTCCCCCGGTGCCGACTTCAGCGCGGTGACCGCCTCGGCCAGGCCGGCGACCGTCGGCGCGTCGAACACCGTCTGGACACCGACGGCGACCCCGCAGAGCCTGCGCAACCGGGCGACCACCTTGGCCACCATCAGCGAATGCCCGCCCAACGCGAAGAAGTCGTCGTGCACACCGGCCCGGTCCACTCCGAGCACGTCGGCCCACACGCCGGCGATCAGCCGTTCCAGATCGGACCGAGGCGCCACGAACGACACGCCGGCGTCCCGAGGCGCACCAGGCCGCGGCAATGCCGACCGATCGACCTTTCCGTTGTGCGACAGGGGCAAAGCGGCCAGGCCGACGAACAATGACGGCACCAGGTAACCGGGCAGCCTGGTGCCGAGCGAGCGCCGGAGTTCGACGACGTCGACGGTCTCCGGGACGACATAGCCGACCAGCCGCCGTTCGCCGTGCTCGTCGACGTCCGCGGTGACGACCGCCTGCGCCACCGAGGACTCCTCGGTCAGCGCGTGTTCGATCTCGCCGAGCTCGATCCGCTGACCGCGGATCTTGACCTGGTGGTCGGTACGCCCCAGGTAGTCCAGCAGCCCGTCGACACCCCAGCGGACGACGTCGCCGGTGCGGTACATCCGGGATCCCGGCTCCCCGAACGGGTTGGGCAGGAACCGGTCGGCCGTCAGGCCGGGCCTGTCGAGATATCCCCTGGCCAGTTGGACACCGGCCAGATACAGCTCGCCGGGTACGCCGACCGGCACCCGGCGCAGCCCCTGGTCCAACACGTACACCTGCGTGTTCCACACGGGCGACCCGATCGGCACCCGCGTGACCGGGCCGGTCGGGCACCGCCAGTGGGTGACGTCGACGGCCGCTTCGGTCGGCCCGTAGAGGTTGTGCAGTTCGGCGTCGAACAGGTCACCGAACCGGCCGACCAGGTCGGGCGGGAGGGCCTCGCCGCTGCAGATCACCCGACGCAGCGATCCTCCGCGCCGCGCCACCTCCGGCTCTCGGACGAACGCGTCCAGCATGGACGGCACGAAATGCATCGTCGTGATGCCGCCGGCCGCCACGAGATCGGCGAGACAGGCGGGGTCCCGGTGCCCTTCCGGTGAGCAGATCACCAGCCGGGCGCCCGCACGCAGCGGCCAGAAGATCTCCCACACCGACACGTCGAAGCCGGCCGGGGTCTTGAGCAGCACCCTGTCCGTGCCGTCGATGCCGTATTCCGCCTGCATCCAGCGCAGCCGGTTGTCGATGGCGGCATGTGTCACGACCACGCCCTTGGGTCGGCCGGTGGAGCCGGACGTGTACAACACGTAGGCGGGCGTGTCCGGATCGACGGCCGGCTGGTCGAAGGCGGTGTCCGCACTGTCCGAACAGGACACCGTGGGCACGTCGAGAGCACGCAGTCGCGGTGCCGAGTCGTCGTCGGTCAGCACCAGCCCGGCCCGCGAGTCCGCGAGCAGGAAGCCGATCCGCTCGACCGGCAGTTCGGGCTCGACCGGCAGGTACGCCGCACCCGTGCGCAACACGGCGAGCATCGCGAGCACGAGATCGGCGGAGCGGGGTAGGCAGACGGCGACGACGCTCTCCGGTCCGACACCGCGCTCCACCAGCCGGCAGGCCAGCGAGTCGGCCGCGGCGACCAGTTCGCCGTAGGTGATCTCCCGGTCGCCCGCCACGACGGCGATGTCGGCCGGGTGGGTTGCCGCGTTGGCCCAGATCGGCGCGTGCAGCGCCGAGGGCGCGATGTCCCGGTACCGACCGGACTCGGCCGAGGTGAGCGCCTCCTCGTCGGTGGGCTCGATGATGTCGAGTTCGTCCACCGACCGTGCCGGATCGGCGAGGGCCGCCTCGATCACCCGGTGGAAGCCACGCGCCAGCCGATCGATCGTGGTCAGGTCGAACAGTTCGGTGGAGTACGTCAGCCCGCCACGGAGGCCGCCTGCTCTCGCGGCCAGTTCCAGCGTGAGGTCGAAGCGGCTGCCGAACCCCCGCACGGGCTGTTCGACCACCGTGACGTCGTCGAACGCGGGCGGGTCGCTCTCGTCGTTCTCCAGTGCGATGCACACCTGGAAGATCGGTGGCACACCGGGAGTGCGTGGTGGTGCGAGGTCGGCGACGATGCGGTCGAACGGGACGTCCTGGTGTGCGAAGGCGTCCAGTACGCCGCGTCGGACCGAGACGAGATGCTCCCGGAACGTCGGGCTGCCGGTGAGGTCGGCACGGACCGGCAGTGTGTTGACGAAGAAGCCGACGACATCCTCGAACTCGGTCCGCGAACGCCCGGCCGCGATCGTTCCGACCGCGAACCGGTCCTGCTGCGAGTAGCGGGCGAGCAGTACCTCGTACGCGGCCAGCAGCACCATGAACAGCGTGGCGCCCTCGGTCCGCGCGAACGCCGTCATCCTGGTCACCAGATCGGCGGACAGTTCCAGCCACACGGTGGCACCGGCGCCAGTCGGCTTCGGCGGGCGTGGCCGGTCACCGGCCAGTACCAGGTCCCGCACGCCGTCCAGGTGGCCACGCCAGAACTCGACCTGCTCGGCGACGACCGACTCGGTGAGCACCTGCCGCTGCCAGGCGGCGTGATGCCGGTACTGCCACGCGGCGGGCTCGGCCACGATGTCCAGCCCGGCGCGCACCTCGGTGTACCGCTCGGCGAGCTCGGACAGCATCACACCGACCGACCAGCCGTCCGCGACGAGATGGTGCACGGCCATGACGAGCACGTGTTCCTCGTCGGCGACGCGGACCACGACGGCACGGAACAGCGGGCCGCCGACGAGGTCGAACGGCTCGTCCAGCGCTGCTCGCACCGGGAGCAGGTCGCCTGCCGCGACGGCGGGATCGACCGTCCCGCACAGGTCGACGACGTCCGGCAGGACGGCGAACGGCTCGCGTACCCGCTGCCACGGCACGCCGTCGACCGAGTCGAAGACCGTGCGCAGCGCCTCGTGCCGGACCACCAGGTCGTCCAGCGACCGGCGAAGTGCGCCGATGTCGAGCGCGCCACGCAGACGCAGCACCACCGGGATGTTGTTGACCGAGGTACCCGGCCGCCACTGCTCGGTGAACCACAAGCGGGTCTGGGTCGCGGACACGGCGATCGGTTCGCCCGGTACGAGTACGTCCTGGCTCGGGGCCGGTAGCGCGACCGACGGTTCGAGTGCCGCGATCGCCTCGGCCAGACCGGCCACCGTCGGAGTGTCGAACAACATCCGGGTCGCGACGACCACACCGCACAGCTCACGCAACCGCGCGACGACCCGCGTGGCCGCCAGCGAGTGGCCACCCAGCACGAAGAAGTCGTCGAGGGCACCCACCCTGTCCAGCCCCAGGATCTCCGCCCACACCCCCGCGACCACCCGCTCCAGTTCGGAGCGGGCGGCCACGAAGGACTCGCCGGTGTCCGGCCGCGACACACCGGGCACCGGCAGCGCCGACCGGTCGATCTTCCCGTTGGCCGTCAACGGGATGGCGGGCACGCCGACGAACGCCGCCGGCACCATGTAGGGCGGCAGGAACCGGGCGCAGAAGGCGCGCAGCTCGGACACCGGCGGCAGTTCCCTCTCGGTGACGAGGTAGGCGACCAGGCGACGGGCACCCGCGCCGTCGTCGGGGGCGAGCACGACGACCGAGCGCACGGCCGGGTGCCCGCGCAGGACGGCCTCGATCTCACCCAGCTCGACGCGGAAACCGCGGATCTTGACCTGGCTGTCCACCCGGCCGAGGAACTCGATGTCACCGCCGGGCCGGAAGCGGACGAGGTCCCCGGTGCGGTACAGCCGGCCGGCGGACCCGAACGGATCGGGGACGAACATGCGTGCGGTCAGGTCGTCGCGACCCAGGTAGCCGATCGCGACGCCGGACCCGCCAACACACAGCTCCCCCGGCACGCCCGCCGGTAGCAGCCGCATGTCCGGATCGACGACATAGACACTGGTGTGCGTCAGCGGCCTGCCGATCGGCACGTAGCCGAGTCCGTCGATGCCCTCCCGTGACTCCGGCGGGAAGTAGGTCTGGTCGATCGCGGCCTCGGTGCAGCCGTAGACATTGAACACCCGGACGTGGTCGCCGAGCAGCGTGCACACCGCGTCGTAGTCCCGGGTACGCCACGCGTCGGCGCTGGACACGAGGACTTCCAGGCCGGCCAACGCTTCCGGTGCTCGGGACAGCGCCTCCGCCAGCGGGTTCACCAACACCGGTGTGCTCTCCAGGATCGACACGCGGTGTCGCGCGATCATGTCGACGATGCCGTCGATCTCGGCACGGACCTCGTCGGGACAGATCACCAGGGTGCCACCGGCGTAGAGCGACCGGCCAAGATCGCCGTTGAAGACGTCGAACGCGAACGATCCCAGTTGCAGACACACAGGATCGCGAGTGAGGCGATAGCAGTCGGTGTAGGACTCCATTGTGGATGAAAAGGCGCCGTGCGAGACCAGGACCGCCTTCGGTGTGCCGGTGGTGCCCGAGGTGTAGATGGCGTACGCGGGCGCGTCCGGACCCGGGCCGAACCGCTCGGTCGGCTCGGCCTGGCCAGCGGGATCGTCGAACACCAGGACGGCACCGGCGAAGTCCGCGGGCGCCTCCGCCTGGGTGACCAGTGCGGTCGCCGCGCAGTCGTCGAGGATGAATCGCACCCGCTCGTCCGGATGGCGGGTGTCCACGGGCACGTACACGGCGCCGAGGGCGAAGCAGCCGAGTACGGCGATCACCGGCAGGTCACCGCGATCCAGCAGCAGTGCGACCCGGTCGCCCGCCGTGACGCCGACGGCGGCCAGCCGATCGGCGAACCGCAGTGCAGCCCGGTGCAGCTGCGCGTAGGTGTGGGTGCGGTCGCCGTGCACCACGGCGACGTGGTCGGGCCGTGTCCTGGCGAACTCGCGGACCTTGCTGTGCAGCGGCAGGCCGGGTGACGCGGGTGGATCGGCGTTGCACAGCGTGGTGAGGAGTTCCCGTCGTTCCACCCCGTCCAGCACGTCGACCTCGGCGACCGGCCGGGCGGGCAGCGCGACCAACTGTGCCAGGACCGTCGCGAGATGTCCGGCGACGCGGTCGGCCAGCGACGCACCCACCCCGGCGGCGTCGAACCGCAGTTCGACACCGACCGATCCGGGCCGCCGGGTCGCGACGCACACCAGTTCCACGTCGGCGGGCGGTTGCTGTTCCGGTGTGACGCAGACCGCGAACGCGGAGCCGAGCGGCACGAACAACGTCTCCGCCGACGAGGCGGGCAGCACGGCCGAGGTACGCAGGGCGTCGGCGACGACGCCTGCCATTCTGTCGACGAGCTCATCGGTGTGCTCGTCGCGCAGGGGGCGTGCCCACAGCGGCACCAGCACGGCGTCGACGGCTCCGTTGGACGGCGTGCACACCAACAGGTCCGGACGTCCCGCGTAGCGAGCGGTCACGATTCCGGCAGCGGTCGCGAGCAGGGCCAGCAGCCGCGCGGGTGAACCCCCGGCCGCGTCGGCCAACCGGGTGGCCACGCCGGACCCGATCGGCACTGCAAGCGTCCCGGTCCCACCCCGGGGTGCGGGCCGCCCACCGAACAATGTGGACACTGCCGGCATCGGTTCGACGTCGGCCGTCCGCCCGGTCCAGGCCGCGGCCACCGCGCGTACCGGGGTCGACGTGGCGAGCACCCGGTGTGCCACGACATCGGCACCGCCCGCCGACGCTCGCGTCATGATGATCCTCCCGTTGGTCGCGCCTCGGTGGGCATCCTGTCCAGCAGGAATCTCGCCACGTCGACTCCCTTGGTGCCACGGCCGAAACCCGCGTCCATGCCGCAGTCCCTGGCCAACTCGTCCGTCACCTGGGGTCCGCCCGCGATCAGCAGGAACCGATCGCGTACCCCCCGTTCGACCGCCGTGTCGCACAACTTGCGCATCGTCACCTGGTGGATCTCCCGGTGGGACACGATCAGGCTGGCCAGCAACGCGCACGCACCCTGCTCGACGGCCTCGTCCAGCAGGCGTTCGACGAGCACGGATGAGCCGATGTTGACGCAGGTGACGCCGAACCACTCCAGGCCCTGGTGCTTGATGTTCGTGACTTCCTGTAGCCCGATGGAGTGTTCGTCGTTGCCGAGCGTCGCGCCGACTACGCGCAACCGCCGGCCGACCAGCGCCGCGCGAACCGTCTCCGGGCCGCCCTGGCCCCGAGCCGGCATCGACTCGGGCAGTTCGGTTCGGCGTACGTCGACTCCCGCCCTGCCGACCAGGTCGTACTGCACGCCCTCGGCCGGATGCAGGACCACCCTGTCGACGATGCGCGCGTCACGCAGGTTCATCCGCTCGGCGAACAGCAGCGCAGCGGCGTCACCCTGCCATTCCGGCAACGGGATGAACATGCTGAGCGTGACCAGCCCGTCGCCGCTCTGCTCGGCCTCCGGACGCACGAACTCCGCCTCGTCCACGAGCGCGGCCGCGCGACGCCGGCCGACGTTGTCACTCTCGTCCAGTTCGTCGACGAAGCGGACGAGGGTGTCGTCGCACAGTGTGCATCCCGCACAGCCGTCGTCCACCCGGTCGCCGAAGTGGCCGCACACCGGCGCCGAATAGCCAGGAGCGCGAGCCACGACGGTGTCCGCGCCGACGCCGCCCTCCCGCTGCCGGCGAACGCCGTCACCCTCCTGGTCGGGGTACAGGCCGCTGTCGACGAAGAAACCGGTGGCCAGTGCGTCGAAGTACCCGCCGGCGGCGAAGATGTCCTCCAGCATCAGCACGGCCCGCGCGATCAGGTCACGCAGGTGCGGTCGCATGCGGTCGACGTCGACCCGCACCAGGTCCCGCAGGCCGTCCAGTCCGACGAGGACCTGTTTCGTCGCGGCGACGGCGTGCACCGACGAGTGGTGCCACGGCACGTTCCGTGCCTCGTCCGCCGCGATCGTGCTCTGGATGTCGGCGCCGGTGAGCCGGGAGATGACGGTGTCCAGCACGTGCAGCACGGTCGCCTCGTGCAGGTTCGTCGTGCTGTAACGGGTGTTCTGCTGGGCACGGAACCGAAATCCGTCGAACAGGTACCGCACGGCCACCGCGTACGGCAGGTCGATGGCGAGCTTGGGAGCGGGCGGCGCGGTCGGTGGCACCGTGGACAACGCGATGAGGTCGTCGCTCATCCCGGCCGACTGCGACATGACGCAGTTCAACGCGTGCTGCACGAGCAGTTCGGGCCGGACGTTCCACGCCTTGAGCGCGGTCGAGTTGGCATTGTGCGCGCCGTCGAGTTGGAGGATGCCGGCATGGGCGAGCACACGTTTGGCCTCGAAGGCGTCCACCACCGAACGCTCGGGATTCACGTTGCGGTACAGGATGTTGTACTGGCAGTCCTGGTGTGCGCCGTTGACGCCCTCCTCGGCGAAGACCACCGCCATCTCGCTGCCGGCCAGGCCGCTGACGTAGGAGTGCAGGTTGATCGGGCGCCCGACCTCGTCCTCGATCAGGTCGACGGCGCGGCGGGTGGCGCGCAACTGCTTGCGGCTGATGGGGACCCCGCCGATGCCTTCCGGGGTGCCCTCGATCAGGCCGTCGACATGGCTCTGGCCCAGCGTGCGGATCACCATGATGTGGTCGGCGCCGTGCCACGCCGCCATCCGCATCCGCCGCAGGTCGTCCTCGAAGCGGCCGGACGCGATCTCCGCCGTGATCACGCAGTCCGGTTGCGGGTCGGCGTCGCCGAAGTACTCGGCTGCCTGGAGGGCGGCACCGCCGGCCAGTGAGGTGCTCACCTCGCGGTACTCGAAGACGTCGGACACCGGGCCGGTCGCCCGCTGCCGCCAGGTCCAACCCCGCCTGCGGGGCCGATAGGCCTCCAGACCGAGCAGCAGCGCGTCCACCGGCAGCGGTGTGGCCCTGGCCAACGAGAGCTGTCGCGGCACGGGATCGTGTCGCGTGGGCCGCGCGGTGGGCGGGCGACCGAGCAGTGCCGCGTGTGCGTCGTCGATGCTGATGCCGTGCTCGTCGGCGTGCCGGCGAAGCACTCCGCCCACCCCGTCGCCGAGCCAGCCGTCGCGCACCGCGAGGTCCACGAGTTCCTTGGCCTGACCGGAGTCCAGTCCCATGCGGAGCAGCACCGACCGTTCGATCGACGGCGACGTGTGTGTCCTGGCACTGGCCGCGAGCGGCTCGACGACCAGGCGGGCCAGTGCCCAGAAGCGGGTCCTGAGTTCGTCCAGCGGCAGCGCGCGCAGCCGCGCCGACCGGTCCGTCGACACTGTCACGACCGGTCGCCGATCTGGTCGGTTCGCACCGGTGGGAGCAGGTACGCCACCTCGCCCGCGATGGTGAGTTCGTCCTGCCGCAGGTCGACCCGGACGGCCCCACCCGACGTGTGCGCCACGACCGGCAGGCCGGTCCGGCCGCTGCGCCACGCGAGATATCCGGCGGCCGCGACACCGGTACCGCAACACTCGGTCTCTGCCTCGACGCCGACCTCGTAGGTCCGCACGACCAGTTCGTCACCCGCCACCGCGACGAAGTCCACGTGCACCCCGGCGGGGTGGCCCAGTGACTCGTTGAGCTGACGGTCGTAGCGCAGCCGCGCGCCCTCGACCTCGACGTCGATGTCCGGCAGTTCCGCCAGGTCGACGAAAAGGACGAGATGCGGAACCCCGGTGTAGGCGAACCACCAGTCCGGCCGCACCTGGCGAGCCTCGCGGGCGGCGCCGAGCACGACCTCGGACTCCTGGCCGGTCACCCGGACCGGCTTACTGCCGTCGTCGGTGACGATCACACCGCTGCCGTCGATCAGCCCCCGGTCGACGGCGTACCCGGCCACACACCGTAAACCGTTGCCGCACAAGGCTTCCCATGTGCCGTCTCGGTCAAAGAAGATCATCCGAAGGCCACTGGTGTGCGCCGGGTAGAAGAACAGCACACCGTCGACGCGCACCGCGTCGACCGCCTTGCACAGCAGCACGGTCGCGTGACACAGCAGATCGAGCGCGTGGTCGTGGTCGCTGCCGAGTTCCACGATCGCGATCACGTTGCCGTTGCCGTGGGCCACCGCGTATCCGGTGACGTCCGCGAGGCCGAGCGCGGCGAACTCACGCACACCACGCCACACCTCGGAGCGCAGGGAGTCTCCTGCCGGAGTCAACACCATTCCCCTTTCTCAACGCCGTCGTTCAGGAATCCGCGCACGGCATCGCCGTGCGCGGGCAGCAGCGCGCCGAGGCTGGAAACGAGGTAGGGCCGGTCGACCAGCCAGGTCCGCACGTCGTCCGGCACCAGGCGGGTGCCGCGCAGCCTGGACAGTGGGTCCGCCAGGTCCTTCGCGTGGCGAACGCTGTGGCTGAGCGCCCCGCCGGTCGCCAGTACCGTGGTGACCCGGCGCAGGTCCGCGCCATACACCACCTGCCGCACACCGTGCGCGTCGTGTACGCGGACCGCGTGGCCGCAGTGCCGTGCGAGACCGCGTTCCACGGCCCGCAGCGCGTACGGCCGAACCCGGTCGGCGTCCACGATCGGCTCGGCGGGCGGCTGCGTGTCCTCATCGGACAACAGGTTCCGCAGGTTGTGGAAGACGCCGAGATCGCCTTCGACGGTTCGTTTCAGTCGCGGTTCGAACGTCGCCATGACGACACCCGTGCCCGCCGACGCCACGTGGCACGAGTGGATGTCGGTGGTGGCACCGCCGACATCCAGCGCGAGCAGGCCGCCGAACCGCTCCGCCAGCACCTCGACGGCCCGCGACACCGCCAAGGGTGTGGGCACACAGCCCGTGCGCAGACGTCCGGTCAGTCGGTCGACACCCGGTGCCTTCACCACGTCGCGTTCGTAGGTGATCCGGATGAGCTCCTTGACCTCGTCGAACCGGAAGCAGTCGCTCTCCGGGTACACGTTGTCCGCGAGCACGCACCGCTTGCCGGCCGCGGTCAGGAGCGCGCCCGCGTCCGCGCGCACGGCGCCGTTGCCCGCGAAGACGAACACAGCGTCCACATCGGACTCAGCGAGCAGCGCGACGTTCGCCAGCACGGTCTCGCTCTCGCCGTTGTCCGTGCCCCCGCAGACCAGCACCAGGCCGGGACGGGCGCGCGCCATGCCGGCCACGTCCCGGTCGTGCAGCCGACCGGAGCTCAGGTGGACAACCACACCTCCGGCACCCAACGCGATCTCCAGCCCCACCTTGGTGCTCAGCGAGGGGGTGAGACCGCACACGGCGATCCGCAGGCCGCCGGCCGCGCTGCTGGTCAACGCGACATCGTCCCAGCCGGTGATGCCGAACTCGCGCGCGTCGGCCAGCACGGCGTCGACGCCGATGCCGACGTCACCGTCGTCCACGGTCGTCCTGGCGACGGCCCGGCCGGCCAGCCGCAACCTGCCTGACCGTTCACAGAACGCGACCAGCTTGGTGTAGGTGCTGCCGACCTCCAGTGCGAGCAGGGTGTGGCCAGGTCCCGATGTCATGACGACAACACCTGATCCGACGGCATCGCCGCCTCCTCACCGCGACAGGGGCGCCTGCTCACCCGGAGATCTGCTCACGTGCGGACTTGTCGACGCGCTCGGGTCCCAACTCCTGGTCCAGCAGGGCGACGACATTGCGCAGGGTCCGCGCCTCGAACACGGCGTTGACGTCGAGTTCGGTCTCGAACGTCATCCGCAGCCTGCCGACCAGGCGCACGGCGGCCAGGGAGTCGCCGCCGTCGCTGAAGAAGTCACTCTCCGGACCGGTGATCCGGCGCCCGAGTACCTCCGCCCACAGGTCGGCGATGACCTGGACGACGGGCCGGCCGAGGAGTTGGTCGGCATGGGGCACGGCCGGTGTCGCGACCGAGGGTGCCGGTTCGGCCACGGTGGCCGTCAGGTCCAGGAACGTGATCGTGCCGTCGGGCAGGTGCCGACCGAAATGCTCGGTCCGGATGCCGCTGCCCGCCGTCGCCCTGTCGACCAGGTGCACCGCACCGCGAACCCCGGCGGGAACCGGTTCGAGCCGGTGATCCAGCAGGTGCACGCGGAGCCCGGCCGGATCACCGGTCGCCGGCCCGACCAGCGTCACCGGCAGGTCCGGCTCGGTGTCGTTCCACCGGGCCACGAGCCGTCGTGCGTACTCGGGCCGCACCGCGTCGACACCGCTGACCAGGCCATCGGCGTGCTCGACGAGTGTCTCCAGTACGACCTCGAACCTGCCCAGCAGGGTGGTCGTCGTCTCGTCGGTGAACCGTTCGGCGTCGTAGAGCAGTTGCAGCCGGATGCTCGGCCGACGCGGCAGCACGGTGAGGGTGAGCGGGTAGTCCGCGTCCTCGACGATCTCGCGCACCACCAGCTTCGCGCCATCGCCGAGGTCGAAGTCGGGATTCTCGCCGGGATAGTTCTCGAAGACCACGATGCTGTCGAACAACGGTGTGGCCACCGGCACGTCGCTGCACGCCTGGATCTCGGTCAACCCGATCTGCTGGAAGGGCATCGAGTCCAGTAGCCGGCGCTGCACGTCGCGCAGCAGGTCCCGCACCGGTTGCGACTCGTCGACCGACACCCGCTGCGGAACGGTGTTGATGAAGACTCCCACGATGCCGTCGGCATCGGCGATGTCGGCAGGGCGGCCGGAGACGGTCATGCCGAACAGCACGTCGGTGGTACCGGTGACCCGCGCGAGCAGCAGTGCCCATGCGGTCTGGAACAGCGAATTCAGTGTGACCTTGCACTGCTGTGCCGTGCTGGCCAGTGCGGAACTCAGTTCCGGGCTCAGGTCGTGGTAGCCGCGGCCGCCCCGCGCGCTGCCCCTGCGCTCGTCCTCGGTGCCGGGCAGCAGAGGCTGGACGTCGAAGCCGGCCGCGCCCGTCAGCCGCTCCCGCCAGAAACGCTTCGCCGCCGAGGTCGGCTGTGCCGCCAGCCAGGTGACGAAGTCGTGGAACGGTCGCGGCGTGGGCAGCGCGGCGTCGACCCCGGACCTCATCGCCCGATAGGTCGCGGCGACCTCCCGGACAGTGATCGGCATCGACCAGCCGTCCATCACGAGGTGGTGCAGGGTCCACACGACGACGGTCCCGGCCGCGTGCCGTACCAGGGTCAGCCGCATCAGCGGGACCTCGGTGATCGGAACACCCTTCGCCCGGTCCTCGGCGAGGAAGTCAGCCAGTGCCCGCTCGGCATCGTCGTGCGACAGGTCCGTCAGGTCGATCTCCGCCACCGGAACGACGCATCCGCGCACGACGACCTGGACGGGCTCGTCGACCCCCTCCCACACGAACGCCGACCGCAGCGCCGGGTGCCGGTTGACGACCGCGGTCCACGCGGCCCCGAACCGGGCGCCGTCCAGATCTCCGGCCATGTCGAAGACGAACTGTTCGAGATAGGGCCCGGACCGCTGCGACCGCAACGTGTGGAAGAGGATGCCGTTCTGCATCGGGGTGAGCGGGTAGACATCCTCCACGTCCACCGGCTGCGAAGTGCTCACGTCGTACTGTCCCCCTATCACGAACCGCGGCTCCCGAGAATTCGATTCACGTGCCACGTCGACGAATCACAGGAACTTGACAATAGTGTCGCGAATATTTACGGACATTCGACAATCCGCTCGTGGATCCCGACCCTAGCAAGGCCACCGGGCGCCGAACAAGGCGAAACCGGCGCGGTCCGCAAGGGAAAGTCCGTGCGAATTTGTCCCGCCGGCGGGACGACAGGTCTGAGATGACCGAACGGAGCCGACTGGCCATGATGCGCGCGATCGGCCAATCTCAGTACCTGACACTTCGCTACTTCGGAGTCGTGGCCGGCGTCAATTCAGTGAACGACCTGGCCCACTCCGGAACCCATGGCACCGCTCTGCTCCGGAACCATCTGTCATCGCGGCTGGAGATCGAATGAAGTTCACCGAGTTGGCCCACGTAATCGGACGCGGTGAGGGCGGGCGGTCGATCGATCCCTACCCCAATCTCTCGTGGTTGCGTTCCACCGCGCCGATCACGAAAGTCCCCGGTCCGCACGGTGGACCACCGGTGTGGTTCGTGACCTCGTACGAACTCGCGCGGGTCTGCCTGTCCCATCCCCGGTTGAGCTTCGACCCGCGAAACGCCGGGGGGGCCGACGGCAGCGCTCCGCACAACGGCTACCTCTTCGCGCGCGACGCACCGGAGCACACTCGGCTGCGCCAGTTGGTGATCGCCGAGTTCAGCCCCGGCGCGGTGGAACGGCAGCGGAAGGCGATCGAGGCGAACTGCCATCGCAAGATCGACGAGTTCGCGTCGGCGGGATCGGCGGACCTGCTGCAGGACTACTCGTGGCCCATCCCGGAGCTGGTCATCTCGGACATGCTCGGCATGCCCGACGAACATCGGCTGCCGCACGGCCGCGGCACCGAGCTGACCGTTCTGATCGCCACCCTGCAACAGGGCACGGGTGGTGTCCACACCACCGAACTACGCGAGCACATCAGGAACGTGATCGCGATCAAGAAGACCCAGCGGGGCGACGACCTGATCAGCTCGCTGCTGGGCGCACTGGACCGTGGCGAGTTCGCCGACGAGGCCGAGCTCGACGACATGGTGTACCTGCTCTACACCACCGGCCAGATCGCCACGGCGCCGATGATCGCCGCCGCCTTCATCCATGTGCTGCGGGAGCCGGAGCAGATCCCGTCGCTGATGGCCGACAGCCGCCGCTGGCGTGGGGTCGTCGAGGAAGCGGTGCGCTACGAGGGCTCGGTGCAGACGACGATGCCGAGGTGGGCCCTGGAGGACATCGAGATCGGCGGGCAACACATCGCCCGCGGTGAGGGGGTTGTCGTGTCGCTCGCCGCGGCCAACCGCGATCCCGGCCATTTCGGTTGCCCCGAGGAGTTCCAGTTCGACCGGGGCAAGCGGACGCACATCGGCTTCGGCCACGGGCCACACTTCTGTGCTGGCGCGCCGCTGGCCAGGTTCGAGGCTGCGATCTCGCTGGAGACCCTGTTCCGGCGCCTGACGTCGGTTCGGCTGGCCGTCGATCCCGACCAGATCCCGTGGGCGACAGGTGCCCTGTTGCGCAGTCCTCACTCGGTCCCGGTGACGTTCGACCCCGTTGGCTGAGTGTCCGCAGGCTGCTTCGTGGGCAGCAGTTCGGGCAGCACGGGAACCAGCGGGAGGCCGACCAGGGCGCCGAGCGCGGTCACGATGACCGCGACGACCATCGTGGTGTAGATCGAGAAGGACGACGCCAGCAGCGGCCCGACCAGCGCGCCGATCAGCGTCGCCAGTGCCTCGGCGGCGAAGAACACCGAACTGATGCGGCCGAGCACCTCGTTGGGGACCACCCGCTGCAGCGCCGTCTGTGGCGTGACCAGCGTCATCGAACCGAAGGTGCCGATGAGGACGGCGGCCGGCAGTGCGACGACGAGCGAGGTCGACGTGAACAGCATGAAGAACGCGGCCGCGGTCGCCAACTGGACCACGGCCAGCAGGTATCGGGGCTGGACCCGGTCGACCAGTCGGCGGATCAGGACCGCGCCGATCAGGAACCCGATGCCCAGTGCGGACACGACGAGACCGATCTGCTCGCTGCCGCCGAGTTGCCGCACCCCGAAGGGCACCAGGATCGCGCTCAGCCCCGCGTTCGCGGTCAGGAACACGGTGGTGAGCGGCAGCAGCATCAACGCGATCGGCACCCCGCGCAGCACTCGCAGGCCGGCCACCATGTCCTCGAAGACCCCCAGCGCCGTCGAGCCCGGTTCGCGCTGTACGGCGGGCCTGCGGGAGGTCATCAGGATGGCGACGGCGGACACCAGATAGCTGGCGGTGTCGATCAGGATCAGCGTCTGAAAGTTGGTCAGGGTGAGCAACGCCGCACCCAGCGGAGGACCGACGAGCCGGACCGTGCCGTCGGTGAACCCGTTCAACGAGACCGCGCTGCTCAACGCGCTGCCGGTGCCGACGATGGCCGGCGTGTTTGCCTGCGCGGCAGGACGGAACAGCACAGTGCCGAGGCTTTCCGCGATGAGCGCCGCGTAGATCAGCCACACCGACTGGGCGGTGGTCCCGAACAACATCAGCGCGACCGAGACGGCCCGGAACGCGTCCGCCGACAGCATCACGCGCCTGCGGTCCCAGCGGTCGGTCAGCACGCCCGCGAGGGGACCGACCACCAGTGGCGGCAGGTATTCCGCGACCATCGTGAGACCGGTCGCGAGCAGTGATCCGGTGAGCGCCAGGACGTGCGCCGGAATGGCGATCACCAGCAACCAGGACCCGAGTTGGCTCACCGCTCGACCGCTCCACAGAAATCTGAAGTCGCGGATCTTCAGTGCCTCGAGCACAGTGCCTCCCCCTGGAAAGTCTCGTCAGAGACAAGCGACTTTCCTATGTTCTGTCAAGAACCACACTGGTGCCACGGGGTGGCGGAACAACACGACATGTCATGCGCGCCAAGCTATCGATCCACTCCCGGCAGCCGCCAGATCGATTCACTCGGGTGCCGGGACACGGCGTCCAGCACGGCGAGGAAGTCGTCACACAGGTTGATCACCGTGGCGCGGTCGAACAGTGCGGTCAGCCACATCAGGCCACACCGCAGTTCACCCTCGTCCACGAACAGCACCAGCATTTCCTTCGCGATCCGCTCGGTCGGGCCAGGAATCGGCTCGAAACGGACACCGGCCACCGTTGTGTCGGTCGCGGTAAAGCCACCGTGAAATAATTGGAACGACACCTGATTGATGGCCGGCACACCCGGGGCCCACGGTGGCTTCGGCTCGGTGAGCGCGTCGTCGAACACCACGTCGTCATTGCTGAGCGCGTCCAGCGTCGCCTGGCGCACCCTGCCCAGCAGGGTCACCAGATCCGGCTGGCCACGCAGGTCGGCCCGGATCGGCACCTTGCCGGCGAAGCAGCCGACCACGTCGTCGAACTCCGGCCTGCGGCGGCGCTCGGTGTTGGTGCCCACGACGAACAGCTCCTGCGCACCGCACCGGCCGAGGACGATCTGCGTGACGGCCAGCAGCATCATGTACATTGTCACGCCATGCTCGCGCGCGAGCGATCTCAGTCGTGCTGTGACGTCGGCGGGCACCGTGAACTCGTGGCCGTCCGCGACGTTGTCGCGTACCGAGGATCTCGGCCGGTCGAACGGCATCTCGATGGACCTCGGCACGCCGGCCAGCTGTCGCTGCCAGAACAGTCCCTGACGGCGCAGCTCGTCCTGCGACAGCGCCTCCGCCTGCCACAGCGTGAAGTCCGCCAACTGGAGTCCGCCTCGCCCGGCGGGCCTGCCACCGGCCGACAGGGCCGCATAGTCCGTGACCAGCTCGGCCATGATCAGTCCCGTCGACCGTCCGTCCGTCACGAGGTGGTGCGCCACCAGCGCCAGGACGTGGTGCTCCGAGGAGGTCCTGACCAGCAGCGCACGGATCAGCGGTTCGGAGTCGAAGTGGAACACGCGCTCGGCGTTGTCCCGGAGTTCCCGGTCCGCGGCGACCTCGTCGGTCCCGCAGTCGACGTACCGCAGCGGCACCTTGGGATCGCCGAGCACGACCTGGCGCGGTTCACCGTCGATCGTCCGGAACACGGTGCGCAGTGCCTCGTGCCGCCGCACGACGGCGTCGAAGGCCGCCGCGACCAGGTCGGGCCGCACCGGACCGGTGAGCCGGTGGGTCATGGTGATGTGATAGGCCGATCCGGCGTTCGGGTGGTCGCGTTCGTACCACAACATCTGCAACTGCCCTGGCGTCACCGGAAACGCGAATGCGGGAGCGGCCGCGTCCGTCACCATGCCTCCTCGTGCGTCGTTCGTCGCGAAGTCCACGGCCGGCCGTCGACGTTCAGCGTTCGGCGAACAGGACGTGCAGGTTGGTTCCACCGAACTCGGGGAGCTGTCGGATCTCGGTGCGCATGCCATGGTCGTGACACAGCGCGGCGGCCATGTCCAGTTCGCCGGCGTTGTCCGCGATCTCGATGACGGCACTACCCACCATCTGCCACACGGCGTCGTCCATGCCCTGCAGGACCTGGACTTCCGAACCCTCGACGTCCACCTTCAGCAGATCGATCCGCGCGACGCCGAGATCGGCCACCGCGTCGGTCAGCCGTTCCAGCTGGACGGCCACGGTTGTCTGCTCGAACCGGTCGGCGAGCATCTCGTCCATGCTCCCGAGGACGACGTCCCGGGTCTCCTCGTCGTCGATCCCGTTGGCGACGTTGCGGAGGTACTGCTCCACGGTGGCCCGGTCGGCGCCCGCTTCGGCGTCGAAGCCGGACAGGATCGTGTAGCGTGGGTAGTAGACGATCTCCCGGGTCTCGCGGCTGGCACCGACCGCCACATTTCTGGCCGCCGCTCCGGGAATGTCGGCGATATTTCGCCGTAGCACGTCGAACACCTCGGGTACCGGCTCGAAACACACGATGTGCGAGCCGGGCCACCGTTCGGCGGCGAAGATCGCGAACAGTCCGATGTTCGCCCCGATGTCGAAGATCACCGGCCGCTCGGACAACTCGGCAGCACCCGGATTTATGTAGGCCTGATCCTCGAATATCTCCTTGTAGAGATAGTCGGTCTCGTTTCGGTTGATGCTGAAAACGTTCCTACCGTTGGGCAGTCTCCTTTGCTGCACAAGCATGGCCGAATGCTACGCCGCCGGTCGGCGTCGGCGCACTTCAGCGAGTACTCGGGCGCCATGTCCCCGTATAGCACACTAGACACCGTGCGGCGCCGCGAGTTCACTTGTCATCGACTGTCCCGCCAGCGGGACATACCAAGAGAACGCCACAGTAGTGACCCGATGTCCACGTTGCTTCAGGAGCGGAGATAACCAGGTGACGCAGGCGGCAGATCAGGTGCACGACATCGTTGGCGTTGGATTTGGTCCATCCAATCTCGCATTGGCCATCGCAATTGACGAATACAATCAGGAGATGCCGCCGGATCGACGGCTGACGTCCATATTTCTCGAAGAGAAACCGCGCTTCGGCTGGCATCGAGGAATGCTGCTCGACGGCGCGACCATGCAGATATCGTTTCTGAAGGACCTGGTCACGTTCCGCAACCCGTCCAGCAACTTCAGTTTTGTCTCCTACCTGCACGAGAAGGGCAGGCTGGCCGCCTTCACCAACCATCAGAGTCTGTACCCGACCAGGGTGGAGTTCCACGACTACCTGGAATGGTGCGCCGGCCGGGTCGCGCGGCTGGTCACGTACGACCGGCAGGTCGTCAGCGTTCACCCGGCGCCCGACGTCATCGACGCGACGGCTGTCGACGTGGCGGCCAACTCCCGGCATGAGGCGGGCACATCGCGCTGGCGCGCCCGTAACGTCGTCTTCGGGACCGGGCTGCGTCCGCACCTGCCCGACGGCGCCGTCGCATCGAACCTGGTCTGGCACAACGAGGACCTGATGTGCCGCGTGCGGAACTACTCCCCCGACGCCGCGCACAGCTTCATGGTCGTCGGCGCAGGCCAGAGTGCGGCCGAGACCGTCGAGTTCCTGCACCGCACGTTCCCCAGGGCCACCGTGTACTCCGTGTTCACGAAGTACGGGCTCACCCCGGCCGACGACACCCCGTTCGTCAACGGGATATTCGACCCGGCGACGGTCGACACCTTCTACCACTCGCCACCGGCGGTAAAGGAAATGCTGGTGGCGCACCATCGCAACACGAACTACTCGGTCGTGGACACCGAGCTCATCGAGGAGCTCTATCGCCGGAGCTACCAGGAGAAGGTACGGCACGCCGAGCGCCTGAAATTCCTGAACATGTCGCGGGTCAAGAACGTCGCGGCCCGCACCGGTCACGTCGAGGTCGACGTCGAGTTCCTGCCGACCTGCGACCTCCGGCACTACCGGTTGGATGCGCTGATCTACGCGACCGGCTACCGTCCGGTCGACCCGACGCGGTACTTCGGCCCGCTCGCCGAGTTCTGCAAGCGAGATTCCGACAACCGACTGGAAGTCGACCTGGACTACCGGGTGGTCACCTCGGGAGATCTCGGCTTCGGCATCTATCTGCAGGGTGCCACCGAGTACAGCCACGGCCTTTCCTCGACCCTGTTGTCCAACACCGCGGTTCGAGCAGGCCGAATCGTCGAGGCCATCGCCAGGGACAACGGGACCGAACGCTGAGAAGGAGAGCAGCGAATGTACGTACCCGCCGACTACCGGACACCCGACCCGTCCTGGGTGGCCGAGCTCGTCAGCAGCCATCCACTGGCGCTGCTGTGCACCAACGGGGATGGCACACCGCACGCGACGCATCTGCCCGTGATCACGCGGCCGGGCAGCGCGTTCGAGCCGGGCGGCATGCTGGTCGGGCACATGAACCGGGCCAATCCGCACTGGTCGTCCCTGGTCAGCGGCGGCGCACTGCTGGTCTTCACCGGTCCGCACGCCTACGTGTCGCCGACCGTCTACGACGTCACTCCCGCCGCGCCGACCTGGGATTTCACGGCTGTCCACGTGCGGGGCACCATCACACCGATCGTCGACCGCGGCGAGACCATGTCGGTCATCACCGCCACCGTCTCCGCATTCGAGTCGAGGTTGGGCAACGACTGGGACATGGGCCCGTCCTGCGGCTACTTCAACAAGATCGTTCCTGGCGTCGGCGCTTTCCGGTTCGAGATCGACGACATCCAGGCGATGTTCAAACTGAGCCAGGAGCAGCGGCCCGAGGTACGGCAGCGGGTGTGGCAGTCGTTCGCGGACAGCGAGGTCGGCCAGGATCGCGCGCTGGCCGACCTCATCGCTCGCGCGGTCGAACACGACGCGCACCCGAACCCCTAGGGGGTCCGTGCACCGGGCCGACGGTTCGCGATACGGGCCCTGCGCTGGTTGGCGATATAAGTGTGCGAATCCGGTACACGATACCGTCCAACTATCTCAGCACACGTGCGAACAATCGTCGGCCTGGTTGTCCCGCCGGCGGGACAACAATGGTAAGGCGTCGGCAACCGAATAATGGCAGTTGACGAGCCCGGTGTGTCCCGAGTGGACGCCGGACGACCGTACAGGTACCAGCCTCGAAACAACTTTCCCCGTAGCGGACCGAAGAGGGCCGCCGTAGTATGGGCCCGCATTGCCACGCCGAGACAAGCGCATGCCAACGGATTGCGACAGCGTATTACTGCCCGTGATTGCGCCGTGACGTGGCCGCCGTGTGATCGGTGAGGACCGCCAGGAGACGGGGAGCCGCCAGATGTTCGATGCGATCGTAGTTGGCGCACGATGCAGCGGTGCGGCAACTGCATTGCTTCTCAGCATAGGTGGATACCGGGTGTTGTTGGTTGACAGAGCGACTTTCCCGGCTGACACGATGTCAACGCTCTACATTCACCAGACCGGTGTGGCTCTGCTCGCCCGGTGGGGGGTGCTGGATCGGGTCGTCGCCTCCGGATGCCCCCGGTTGGACCGTGTCACCTACGGCGTCGACGATGTCCGCCTGCACGGCAGGGCCGCCACCGTCGACGGGATCGACTGCGGCTTCGCTCCGCGCCGCACCGCACTCGACCAGGCGTTGGTCGACGCCGCCGTGCGGGCAGGGGCGGAGTTCGTGGACAGCAGGGCGGTCGTAGGTCTGCTGTCCGACGGCGACCGGGTGACCGGGGTGCGGCTGGCTGCCGGGCCCGGCGGGGAGACGCGGGTCCCGGCCGCGCTGGTCGTGGGGGCGGACGGCATGCGTTCCACGGTCGCGCGTCTTGTCGATGCTCCGTACGAGGTCAGCGCCCCACGGGCCACATGCGTGCACTACAGCATGTGGGAGGGAATGCGCGGTGAGTTCTCGTTCTACGAGCGCACCGGGCATTGGGTCGCGGTGATCCCGAGTAGCGACGACGTCACGTTCGTGGCCACCTACCAGCCGCAGGACCGCTTCGCGGCCATCCGCACCTCGGCGCTGGAAGCGCATCTGGAAGCCGTGCGCACGACCGCCCCCGAGGTGGCCGAACACATGTCCACGAGTGACCGAACGGATCGCCTGCACGGCAGTGGTGACCAGCAGAACTTCTTCCGCACGGCGGCCGGGCCCGGTTGGGCGCTGGTCGGTGACGCCGGGCACCACAAGGACAGCATCACCGCACGCGGCATCACCGATGCCTTCCGGCAGGCCGAACTGCTCGCCGACTCGATCGGCGACCGGCTGCACGACCAACGCCGCCTGGATTCCGCGCTCACCCGCTTCGCGGCAGGTCGTACCGCGGCCATGTCCGACGGCTACCGCGGCACGATGTCCGTCGCCCGCCTCCAGGTGAACCCCGCCAAACCAGCCATGCTCAGAGCGATTGGCGCATCACCCGACCTGACGGACCGCTACTTCGAGGTCTTCGCGGGGGTTCGCCCGCTGGACGACCTGCTCACTCCGCAGTTGATGGCTGAACTGTGAACGAAGGCGCCGCCGCTCGATGCCGAACGGTCGATGCCGGACACGGCCGAATGCCATCGCGGCAACGATTGCCATTGGACGATGGCAGCGCATCAGTTGACCACACAGTAGTTAGCCGTCGCATTAATCAACCAGTGCGGTAATTAGCCGTTTGCGCAGTTAGCCACACAGTAGATAACCGTTGCGGCAACCACATCGGGGGAATGTATGTCGACGTCCACCCATGCCCATTCGAACCGACCAGCAACAGTGAGTCATGGCCATCCGGTAGTGCCCACTCCGCGCGTGGAGCACCTTGGCGACCAGAACCTGGCCAGCAGGCACGGCAAAGCACAGATCCTGGCGACCAGAGTGGGGTTGGAACTTCCTAACAACCTGACTTTCGAAGCATGGGAACAAGCCGGGCCGAAACTTTTTCGCATCTCGGACTCGGCGGCATGGTGTCTCGGTGACTGGCTCATATACGGCCAGGAGAAGTATGAAGACCGCTACAAACGGACCTTGGATACCGCCGGCCTCGACTATCAGACACTGCGCAACTACGCCTGGGTGGCACGCAAGTTCGATCTCGCCAGGCGGCATGAGCGACTCAGTTTCCAGCACCACGCCGAGGTCGCCTCACTGTCCGCACCGGTGCAGGATGACTGGCTCGACAGGGCGGAGGCGCTCGGCTGGTCGAGGAACCGGCTGCGCAAGGAACTGCGCGAAGGCCGGTTGGGCCGGCACACACCTGACCCGGCTCCGCTGGTACCCAGATTGCGGGTGGCTGAGGACGCCGTCACCCGCTGGCGAGCGGCTGCGAACAAGTCCGACACCGATCTCGAACAGTGGATCATCCACGTACTCGACCTGGCAGCCAGGCAGGAGTTGGGAGGCGACAGCGATCCGGCCGTCGAGGAGTGACGGTTCAGGCGTGACATGACATCCGAACCCGAGCCCACCGGCGGTGGCACAGCCGTGCCGATCCCGGTCTCGGGCACACCATTCCTGCTGCGGGAGGCGGTGCTCTCACATGAACGGTGACCTGCGTCGAGCCGAGGACATACTGGCCGAACTCAGAGGCGCACGGAGGCGGGCGCCGTCGGCGTTCGACGAGCCGCCCGCGCCGACCGACCTCAGTACGCGGGTCGAGCGCATTCTCGGGTCCGTGCTGGGTGTGGAGCACGTCGAACCGTTGGCGTCCTTCGGTCAACTGGGCGGGGACTCGCTGCTCGGGGTACGGGTGTTGTCCCGCTGCCAGCGTGAACTGGCCGTCGAACTGCCGCTGGCCGCGCTCGGTCCGTCGACCACGCTGCCCGAACTGGTGGCCGCGGTGGAGGCGGAACTGGCCACCCCGACCACCGACCGGATACCGGTCCGGCAGCCGTCGACGGACGGCACGGTGCCCACCAGCACCGAACAGCGCGCGCTACTGCGCCTGCACGACATCGACCCCGGCGCACCGACGTACCACGAGCCCATCCAGCTGGAGCTGCACGGACACCTCGACCCCGCGCGCCTACGCGACGCCTGCGCCGCTCTCCTGCGCAGACACGAAGCGCTGCGTACGGTGTTCCACCTCCGGAACGGGTCGGTCGTCGCGACGCCGGACGGTTCCCTCGACTACGTCGAACTGGATCTGGGTTCGGCCACCGCTGCGGAGAGAGCACACGCGATCCACGAGGCGGCGCTGTCCCCGATGGATCTCACCACGTCGGCGATCCGATATCGGCTGCTGCGGGTCGGTGTGGACAGGAACCTGCTGGTCATCGTCGCGCACCACACGGTGATCGACGCGCTGTCGATGCGAATCGTGGTGCGTGACCTGCTGTCGATCTACCACAACGGCGATGCCCGCGACCTGCCCGAGCTACCGGTCAGCGCGCTGGACCTGGTGCCGTGGGCCGAGACCGCACAGACCGACCGGGTCAGGGACCAACGGCGCGAATACTGGCACCAACGACTGGCCGGCGCTCCGGAACTGCTGACCCTGCCGGTCGACCAGCCGCGATCGCCGTGGCGGGGCACCGGTGGCGCCCGAATCGCCCTGTGGGTCCCGACGCGCATCACGAGGCTGGTCGCCGACCTCGCCGCGACCGAGGGTGCGAGCCTGTTCGACGCCGTGGTGACCAGTCTCGCGCTGGTCCTGCGACGGTATGCGACGCAGGACGACATCGTGCTCGGCTTCCCGGTTTCTGGCCGGTCCAGGGTCGAAACCCAGGACGTGGTCGGCTACCTGGCCCGGCTGGTTCCGCTGCGCCTGACCTTCGACGAGCACAGCACCGTGGCCGAGTCACTGGCCCGT
>DASUJK010000288.1:0-2416 GCA_036279295.1 Pseudonocardiaceae bacterium
CGGTTGACCGACGCCATCGCGCGCGCCGAACACGAGGAGCCACGATGATCACATCCACGATCGATGAACCGGCGATTCGCGTGCGCGGCCTGGAGAAGTCCTACCAGGACCTGCACGTGCTCCGTGGCGTCGACCTGGACGTCGAGCAGGGGAGCATCCTCGCCCTCCTCGGATCCAACGGCGCCGGCAAGACCACCCTGGTGAAAATCCTGTCCACACTGCTGGCGCCCGACGCGGGAACCGCCGATGTTCACGGCTTCGACGTCGCCACACAGCCGGCGGACGTGCGGGAGTCGATCAGCCTCACCGGGCAGTTCGCGGCGGTGGACGAGATCCTCACCGGGCGGGAGAACCTGGTGCTGGTGGCCCGGTTGCGCCACCTGAAGGGCGTCGGGCAGATCGCGGATGACCTGCTGGCCCGCTTCCAGCTCACCGACGCGGCCGGGCGAAGGGTGGCCACGTATTCCGGAGGCATGCGCCGCCGCCTGGACATCGCCATGAGCCTCATCGGGAACCCGCCGGTGATCTTCCTGGACGAACCGACCACCGGGCTGGACCCGGAGTCTCGCCTCGAGGTGCACAACAGCGTCAAGCAGCTCGCCGCGCGGGGCACGACGGTGCTGCTCACCACGCAGTATCTGGACGAGGCCGAACAGCTAGCCGACCGGATCGCGATCTTGCACCAGGGGCGGATCATCGCGAACGGCACCCTTGCGGAGCTGAAACAGCTCCTCCCGCCCGCCCAGGTCGAGTACGTCGAGAAACAGCCCAGCCTCGAAGAGGTCTTCCTTGCCATCACCGGCCACGACGGTAATGGCAGCAACCACGGCAACGACAGCGGGCTGGCAACGACGCCACCCACAACAAAGGAACCACGATGACCACGCACTTCTCCGGGGACACCGCCGTCTTGACGGGCCGGTCCCTGCGCCACATCACGCGCAGCCCGGACACCATCATCACGACCGCGATCATGCCGATCGCCCTCTTGCTGCTGTTCGTCTACGTGTTCGGCGGCGCGATCCACACCGGGCCAGAACGGTATGTGACCTACCTGCTGCCCGGAATCCTGCTCATCACGATCGCGATGGGCATCTCCTACACCGCAGTCCGGCTCTTCACCGACATGCAAAGCGGCATCTTCGAGCGATTCCAGTCCATGCCGATCGCACGCTCAAGCGCGCTGTGGGCGCACGTGCTGACCTCGCTGGTCGCCAACCTCATCTCGCTCGTGCTCGTCGTGCTCGTCGCCGTCGCCATGGGATTCCGCACCGGCGCGCCAGCGACGGTATGGCTCGCCGTCGCCGGCATCCTGGTCCTGTTCACCCTGGCGTTGACGTGGATCGCCGTCATCGCCGGCCTGTCCGCCAAAACCGCGGAGGGCGCGGGCGCCTTCGCCTACCCGATCATCTTCCTGCCGTTCATCAGCTCGGCATTCGTGCCCACCGCCACCATGCCCGGCCCGGTGCGCGCGTTCGCCGACAACCAGCCCGTGACATCCATCGTCAACACGGTCCGCGACCTGTTCGCTCAGCAGTCGGCCGGCACCAGCATCTGGACCGCCCTCGCCTGGTGCGCCGGCATCCTCATCGTCGCCTACGCCCTCGCCATGGTCACCTACCGGCGCAAGATCGCCTAAGTCCTGGTGTCCCGGCGCGACCTCAACCGCTGACCTGGCTCGCGCCTCCCGCTGGAGCCCCCGACCGGAATGGCCACATCCCACATCGAGGCAAGACACACCGAGGAACAGACATGCTAAGCAATGAACACGCAGCTGCGACCGGCTCCGCGGTCCGCCGTGCGGCTGGCGGCAGGCGCAGGCCGGGCACGGCAGGCCAGGGCCCGTTCGCCGGACTGGGACGGGCCGTGGTGCACCACCCATGGCTGACCATTCTGGCCTGGGTGGTGGCCGCGGTAGCCGTGATCGCCACGTCGCCAGGCCTGCCGACCACGACGGACGAAAGCAGTTTCCTGCCGAAGGGCTACGAGTCGATCCGGGCCGCGAACCTGCAGGCCAAAGCGTTCCCGCAGGCCGGGCACGTCACCGAGTCGGCAGCCATCATCGTGTTCTCCCGGGCCGATGGCGGCAAGCTGACCCCGGCTGACTCGGCGAAGGTCCGCTCGGCCGCCACGTCGCTGGGCGCCAGGCACATCCACAACATCGTGGGCGTCGCGGCTGGCCCGCCCTCGCCGAACCGCGAGGTGCAGACGGCCCTGGTGGCCATGCCCAGCAACGTGGTCAACGGGTCCAGCACGGCGGCCGGTGATGCGGTCAAGGTGCTGCGCGTCGACATCAAGCCGCTGGTGGCAGGCACCGGCCTGCACGAGGGGGTGACCGGGTCCGCCGCCCAGCAGCTGGACAGCCAGCAATCCAGCCAGCGGGCCGAGCAGATCGTCCTGCTCGCCACGCTCGTGC
>DASUJK010000289.1:0-20631 GCA_036279295.1 Pseudonocardiaceae bacterium
CCTGGCGGCGCGGTGGACCGACGGGCTCGTTCTTCGGCTGGACGGGCGGCCCGGACGGGTCGCCCTGCGGCGTGCGCTCACCGTCCTGACTCACGACGATCTTGTCCACCGGCAGGTCGAGAGCGCGACTCAGCCGATGGATCAGACGCCGCGACGGCGACCGGGACCCGCACATGATGTTGACGACGTAGGTCGACTTAGTGCCGAGAATCTCCGCCAAGTCACCGTTGGAGAGGTCAAGTTCGTCGCGCTTGTCGCGGACGAGGCGGTGGTCGATCGGTGGCATGATCCGATATTACAACCTCTTACCACCTTCAGCAACCCTTAGTCAGTCGAACAGCGGTGTGTCTGGTGGTAGATGGTTGTAAAGTGTGGTCATGAGATTAGTTCGGGGACCAGCAAGACCACCTGGTAGACGGGTGATCCGGTGTGTTTTGGTGGGATACAGTTGTCACGTGGAGATGGCTGAGCGCCGCAAGATCCTGGGTCGCCGACTCAGACGCGCTCGCGAGCGCCTGAACCTCACACAACGGGACGTGGCCGATCAGATCGGCGTGGACGCCAAGAGCATCTCCAACGTCGAACGCGGCAGCGAACGCGTCGGTATCGGCGGCAAACTGCTCAACCGATACGAAGATGTGGTCGGTTGGCCAGAGGAAACGATCGTCCGTTTCATGGATACCGGCGACGAGTCCGCCTTCGAGGCATCGGCCACGTCGCGCTGGCCGATCGAACCGCTCAACGACTGGGAGCGCGACACCATGACCCGGCTACGCGGCCAGGCGGACGGCTTCGTACGAGACGTGATCCTCGCCGCCCGCAACGCCGGAACATCGGCCGGAACATCGGACAGTTCGGCCGAAAGGGCCAGCTAGCTTTCATCGAACGGCGCCATCCACTAGGACAGATGGATGGCAACTCTGTTAATCGCCATCGAGACAGGCTGCGGCTTACTTGCCGCGCTGCTCGTATGGCTACACCTCAGACGGCGAATACACCGACTCGAAGAGCGTGCCGAGGTCTACGAGACCGTGTTCACGCTCATGGCCCAGCGACCCGACCCGCCGCCACCCGGCGATGGAGGCAAGGACGGCCGCAAGCGGCACCTGCGCGTCGTGTCCGTCCTCCTGCCGCTACTCGCCGCCGCCGCCGGCTGGCTGCGCAAGTCGTGGAGCCGGCACCCGACCCGCTACGCGGTAGTCGCGGCGGTGACCTCCGGTGTCCTGGTCGCCAGCCTCGTCCTCCACGAGCCAGCCGTCCCACCGTCGGCCGCGCCACCGCCAGCACCGACCAGCGGGGCGCCGAGCGCGCCAGCGACGACACTGAGCCCGTCGCCGCACCGAAGACGATGGCCACCCGTGAGCACTCGGGCCAGGACGATGCAGCCGGCGACGCCGCTCATACCGACTCCGACCGACCCGCCCGATACCCAAACCAGTGCACCAGGGATGCCGATGCCGACAACCACAAGGGACATGCCGAGCAGCACCATGCCGAGCACTGTCACCCCGACCATGACCACCTCGCCGCCGCCCGTCGGCGTGCCGATCGCCGTGCCGATCTGCCTGCTGCTAGGCCACGTCGTCATCCTCGACGTGCCTGGCTGCCTCGCCACAGTCGGCAACCTGCTCAGCGACTAGACCGATTGCCCGCTGCCACGCCGGCCTACCCCTGTCTCCGGCGGGACAGCAGCATCAGATCCTGTCCCCCAGCGCCTGCTTGCGGTGCGCCGCGTGTGCCCGCTCCACGCCCGCTGACGCCGCATACCGCGCGACCATCTCCCTGGATTTCCAGCCCATGAGCCGCATCAGGTCGACCTCCTGGCCGCCCGACGCCAGCCACATGTGCGCGAACGTGTGCCGGAACTGGTGGGGGTGGATGTGGGGCAGCCCGGCCGCAGCCGTGCGCCTGTTCACGATTCGGGTGATCCCGGATGCCGTCAGCGGTCCGCTGCGGCCGAGCCACAGGTACGGGCTGGCCGCGAACGTCGACGTGGCCCGCTTGCGCAGATACCGCCGCAACGCCTCGCCCGTCTTCGACCCGAACGGCACCGACCGGCCGAGCCGGCCCTTGCCCATGACGATGGCCACGTCCAGTTCGAAGTTCAGCTTCTCCTCCGAGACCTCCATGGCCTGAACCTCGCCGGCCCGGCAGCCCGTGTCGAGGAAGAACCGGATCAGCGCGGTGTCGCGTCGGTCGAAGAACGTGTTGCTCCTACAGGTATTGAGCAGCTTCTTCAACCAGTCCTCGGGCAGCACCGCGACCGGCTGCACCGGCACCGCGGGCGGCGACATCTTCGCGAAGGCGTTGACGGTGATCTCGCCCTCGGTCTCCAGCCACCGCCACAGCTGCTGCAGGTGCCGGTAGTGCTTGGCCACGTGCGCGGCCGAGATGGGCTTCCCGGTGCGCTTGTTGGGCCGCTCGGCGAGGTCGACCAGGTAGTGCTCCAGGTGCTCGCGGGTCAGCGCCGTGACCGAGGTGGGCATGCCATTGGCGACCAGGAACGCGGCCAGCTCGTCGGCCACACCGGCGTAGGTGGCGATGGTCGCGGGGGCGCGGTTGACGGCCTTGAGGTGGCGGCGCCAGTCCGGCACGAGGGTGCGCAGGTCGTCGACGGCGAGGGTGGCGGAGGTCGGCATGCGCCCGATCCTACGTCAAGAACACCTACTCGAATCCCTTGCACTTCGACCGCAGTGCCGTGTACATTTTCGGCGTTATCGCAGCTAGTAGGGCGGGTGGGACTTGAACCCACGGCCAAGGGATTATGAGTCCCCTGCTCTGACCATCTGAGCTACCGCCCCTCGCGGCGCGTGGCCCCGGTCGGGTGACGTGGGGCGCCACGACGGTCAGAGGTTACCGATTGCTGCCGGTGTGGCAACAGGGCCCTGCCCAACCTGTCCGCAGCGCGCCGTTTACCTCAGAAAACACAAAGGCCCAGGTCGCTGACCTGGGCTTACGCTCCTCCAGTTGGACTCGAACCAACAACCCTTCGGTTAACAGCCGAATGCTCTGCCAATTGAGCTATGGAGGACTGCTGTTGTGCCTGCCCCAACTCCCGGGCAGGCACAACTATAGCGCACCCTCCGTGACCCCCCGACCCACCCCCCGGCGCCATCCGCGCTGGTGCGGCACCATGGCGGACATAGCCCGGTGTCGTGGTCGAAGGAGGCTGACGGAGATGAAGACATTCCTACTGGGCGTCGCCACCGGTTACGTCCTGGGCTCCCGCGCCGGTCGGCAGCGCTACGACCAGATCGTCCGCACCTACCGTCGGCTGGCCGACCATCCACTGGCCCAGGGCGCCGCCGGCATCATCCGGGCCAAGGTGGGCGAGCGCATCGGCCGCTGAGTGGTCAGGCCGTTCTGGCGACCGCGAACACCCTGCGGAACTCGAACCACGTGGTGCCGTCGGCCCGTACCGGGTACGCGGCACGCAGCTTGGGCGCCAACTCGCCAGCGAACTGGTCCCAGCGCTGGTCGTCCAGCGCCGCACGGATCGGCCGCAGAGCGGTCCCGGTCACCCAGTTGAGGACGGGATCGGCACCGGTCAGCGACTGTAGGTAAGTGGTCTCCCACGCATCGACCTGGCAGCCGGCATCCGCGAACAGGTCCCCGTACTCCTGCGGCGTCCCGACCACATCCTCCGCACGCAGCAGCACCGCGGCCAGGTCGGCACGCCACGCGGGTGAATCCGCCTGTTCCCGGATCAGCACGTGTGACGGCGCGTCGAAGTTGCCCGGGACCTGCATGGCCAGCCACGCCCCGGACGGCAACTGCCCCGCCCACCTGCTCAGAAGCGCCTGGTGGCCTGGTACCCACTGGAGCGTGGCATTGGTCAGCACGACATCGGTGTCCGGCTCCGGCACCCATTCGTTGACGTCGCCCAGCCGGGCGTTGACGCCCCGCGCCCTGGCCGCGTCGACCATGTCCTGCGACGAGTCGACCCCTTCGATGACCGCCGCCGGCCAGCGCCCGGCCAGCGTCTCGGTCTGATTGCCCGGCCCGCATCCCAGGTCGACCACCCTGCGTGGATCGTTGTCGGCGACCCGCGCCACCAGGTCGCGGAACGGCCTGCCGCGGTGGTCGGCGAAGGTCAGGTAGGTCGTCGGATCCCACATCGCTACCTCCTCAAATAAACCGTACGTACGTACTGTATTGAGGAGGGGTCAGCTTGGCTAGTCGGTTCGACGGACCTTCCGCACCTGTTCGGCCACCTGAGCGGCCAGCGACCGCACCGCGTCCTGGTCGGTACCCGGATCGGCCCGCACCTGGAGCACGATGCCGTCCCGGCCGGCGACCGAGCGCTGCACGAACCACGCTCCCCCGCCCGGCAGGTCCCGGTGATGCCTGGACTTGATCGAGCCGGTCACCCTGGCGTGCACCACCTGGGGCAGCCGCCCCGGCTGACCGAGCCGCAGCCGCCGCGCCGGCCGGTCGGCCAGCAGCACCGCGTCGGCGACCGAGCCGATCTCATCGGCTTCGATGACCGCCAGCGAGCCCTGGTTCCAGGTCGCCTTGCTGATCAGGTGCCAGCCGATGCGCCGCACACCATCACCATCGGGCAGCCACAACCCGAACGACGTGGCCACGGCGTGCCCACCGTCGGCCAGGTCGGCGACCGCCAACACGTTCTCGTCGGGCGACAGCCTGCCGCCGAAGTCCGCCGGCAGCTGACGATCCACCAGACGACCGAACAGCCGCCGCACCACACCAGTCACTCGAACATCCCGGAAGCCTGCTTCACCAACGCCTTGTGGTACTCCTCGAACGCGACCAGGTCACCGAACACCGACCGGTACTCGTCCGCGTCCGTCAACGGGTTCAACCGCTGCAACCGGGATTTCATCTCGGCGATCTGCCGCCCGACGAGTTCCTTCTGCAACCCCGCGAGGATGCCCTCGACGTACCGGATGTCGCTCTCTTCCTTGGTCGGCATGGACTCCACCGCCAACTCGCTGACCAGGGTGCGCACCGCGGGCTCGGCACACTGCTCGGTCACCGCCTGCGCAAGTTCTGGCCCGTTCAGCCCGGACGCGGTGCCGCCCGCCGCGCTGATCGCTCGGTGCACGGCGAGGTACGCGGGGTGGGTGAACGCGTCGTCGGGCAGCGCGTCGTACACCGGTCCGGCCAGTGCCGGCAGTTGCAGTGCCGCCTTGAGCACGTCGCGCTGGGCGTGCAACCGAGGGTCACGCGCGTCCGGCCGGGCGATACCCGTGCCGCCGACGTCCATCATCGCCTGGTTCGGATCGGGCGCCTGCGCTCGCCGGGGTGGCCGTCGGCCGGTCGGTGCCTCGCCTGCCGACTCGCGGACCCTGCGCACCACCATCGACTCGTCCGCCCAGCCGACCCACCACGCCAGCTTCGTGGCGTAGCCGTCCCTGGTCGAGCGGTCCTTGATGCTGGACACCAGCGGGACAGTGCGCTGCAACGCGGTGACCTGGCCGTCCACCGAGTCCAGGTCGTAGTCGGTGAGCATGCTGCGGATCACGAACTCGAACAGCGGTGTCCGTCGCGCCACCAGATCGCGCACCGCCACATCGCCCTTGGCCTGCCACAGTTCACACGGGTCCATGCCGTCCGGCGCGATCGCGACATAGGTCTGCGCAGCGAACTGCTGATCACCCTCGAACGCCTTCAATGCCGCCTTCCGGCCAGCTTCGTCACCGTCGAAGGTGAAGATCACCTCACCGCGGAACGCGTCGTCGTCCAGCATCAGCCTGCGCAGCACGCCCATGTGGTCGTCGCCGAACGCCGTGCCACACGCGGCCACAGCGGTCGGCACGCCTGCGACATGCATCGCCATCACGTCGGTGTAGCCCTCGACGACGACGGCCTGGTGCCGCTTGGCGATCTCCCGTTTTGCCTTGTCCACACCGAACAACACCTGGGACTTCTTGAAGATCGGGCTCTCGCTGGTGTTGAGGTACTTGGCGGTGATCTGGTCGTCGTCGAACAGCCTGCGCGCGCCGAAGCCGACCACGTCGCCGCCCAGGTCCTTCAACGGCCAGAGCAGTCGACGGTGGAACTTGTCCAACGGCCGGCCCTGCCGACCTTCCCGGGACAGTTGAGCCTTGTACAGCTCGTCCAGCTGGAATCCCCTGCCCAGCAGGTGTTTGGTCAGCTTGTCCCAGCCCGCTGGCGCGTAACCGCAGCCGAACTCACGGGCGGTCGCCTCGTCGAAGCCCCGCTCGGAGAGGTACTCCCTGGCCTTCGCGGCATCGGGCGTGTTGAGCTGCTCGACGTAGAACTCAGCGGCCGCCTTGTGCGCGTCGGTCATCCGAGTGCGGGTGCCTCGGTCCCGTGGGGTGCCGGGGCCGCCGCCCTCGTAGGTCAACTGGATGCCGCTGCGGTCGGCCAGCCGCTCGACCGACTCCACGAACCCCAGGTGTTCCATCTTCATCACGAAGGCGATCACGTCGCCGCCCTCGCCGCAGCCGAAGCAGTGGAACGTGCCGTGGCTGGGCCGCACGTTGAACGAGGGTGTCTTCTCCTCGTGGAACGGGCACAGGCCCTTCAGCGCACCGCCACCCGCCCTGCGCAGGGTGACGTACTCGCCGACCACGTCGTCCACCCGGTTGCGCTCGCGAACGACCGCGATGTCAGCTTCCCGGATACGACCTGCCACAACCGTCGAGTCTAGAGGCGCCGGTCAGTTGCCCGACCCCTGACCACCTCCACCGAAGTTGAATCCAGGGAACCGGTGGCCCGATCCGTTGCCGAACGGGCCACCGAACTCGCCAGGACGGGAGAACTGGGGCCGCTGATGATTGGCGGCGTTGTCCACGATGGCCACCGTTCCGCCGCCCACCAGGGCACCGACGACAACGGCGACGACGAGGTGGGTGGCGCGGTTGCGGGCGAACCGGCCCATCGCCGGGCCGAACCCGCGGTTGGCACCTGCCGGGACGAAGACGTAGTGGCCGGCGGGTCCGCCGGGCGGCGGTGGGGGCATGTTGGGCGGTATGTTCGGCGCTTCGGCCTGGGCGGCCGTGACCGTCGGCGCCTCGGTCGGGGACGCCGTCGACGGAGCTGGCTCAGGCTCCGTCGACGGCTGGGATCCCGCCATCGGCGGTTGTGGCTTGGGTGCCGCGTCGCCAGCGTCGGGCGTCGGCTCCTGCGGTTCTGACATGACATGAGTCTGGTGCGGTCAGCTGTGCGGAAGCTGAGGGAGTGCTGAACAAAGGCCGTCAAAACCTGAGGTCAGCGCCGACTACCCTGTGCTGGTGAGCGATGACGGCATCGGGCTGACCGACCAGGACCTCGCCGGGGTGTTCACCGAGCACCGGCAGTACCTGATCGGCGTCGGCTACCGGTTGACGTCCACGCTCGCCGACGCCGAGGACGCGGTGCAGGAGGCATGGCTACGGCTGGCCGGTCTCGCGCCCGGCGAGCGGGCGGCGATCCGGGATCTGCGGGCCTGGCTGACCACGGTGGTTGGCCGAATCTGCCTGGACAAGCTGCGATCGGCGGCCGTGCAGCGGGAACGCTACGTCGGCCCGTGGCTGCCCGAACCACTGATCACACCGCTGCCCGGCCAGCCTGGTGAGGACCCGCTGGACGCCGTGGTCCGCGACGACGGCGTGCGGATGGCAGCGCTGGTGGTGCTGGACCGGCTTGCCGCCGAGCAGCGCGTGGCGTTCGTGCTGCACGACGCCTTCGGCATGCCGTTCGCGGAGATCGCATCGGCGCTCAACTGCTCGATCGACGCCGCTCGCCAGTACGCGTCGCGGGCACGCAAGGCCGTCGCGGACGCCGACCCGCCGTCCAGGGTGGACCTTGCGCAACAGCAGGATCTGCTCGGCCGCTTCCTGGCCGCCATGGCCAGCGGTGACACTGGCGCCGTGGTCGCGCTGCTGCACCCGGACGTCGTGGTGGTCGGCGACGGTGGCGGCAAGGCGCGCACCGCCCTGAACGTGGTGTCCGGGCCGGACAAGGTGGCCCGCTTCGCGATGGGCCTGATCGAGCGCTACGTGCTCGGTGCCCTGACAGATGCCCAGATCATGCTGGTGAACGGGGATCTTGGCGTCGTCACGCCGGGCAACGACGGCGACGACACGCACCGCGAGCTGGCCCGGCGGGTGACCGCCGTGGCCATGCGGGACGGCCTGATCATCGGGTTCTACGACATGGTCAACCCGGACAAGCTGGTCCGCACCCCGTTCTAGCCGGTCACGGCTGCACGACCCGGGCCAGGAAGTAGACCGCGCCGCTGGGCCGATGACGCACCAGGAACAGGAACGGCCGGTCGACCCTGACCTCGATCGGCTGGGCGAGGTCGCGGTGCATGGACAGCATCCGCATGACGACCGCGGTGGCCGCGGCCCCCTCCAGGCCCTCCTCGTCCACGGTGAGCACGGCCTCGTGCACCACGGAGTCGACGGCCATCGGCATCGGGCTGATGCCACCGAAATCGGCCTGGTTGCTGAACATCGTGCGCACGCCGAGGCCGGCCAGGGCTGCCTTCAGGCCGGCCTTGGCCCGCACCCGGAATGCCGGCAGGTGCAGGTGCAGCAGGGCAGGCACCGGCGCGGCGAGCAGGCCGGCCAGCGCATCGGCGTCCAGTGTGGACTCGGCGGCCGCGATGTCGCCGTCCGGCAGCAGCACGACGGCGTCGACGTCACCGGCTGCCGGCAGCACCACCACCTGCCAGCCGCCCGTGGCCGCGTAGCCGAGGCGCTTGTTCAGCCGCATGGTGCGCACGTCGGTGGGTCCGGTTGGCCCGTAGAACGGCCGCTCCTCGGTGGCACGCTCAGGGAACCTGTTGCGCCAGGCCACTTTCAGGTACAGCGCGTTGACGAGCATGGCGATCGTGTCGGGCCGGATCACACCCCGGTCCAGCAGCTCGGGGATCAGGTCGTGGGTGGTGTCGGCCACGTCGGCGTTGACCAGCCCGCGGGCGGCCTCCGCCTCGGTCTGGAACGGGGCGTGCCGCACGGATCCGTTGGGCCAGCTGGTGAGTTCCTGCGTGAACTCGTCCCGGATCGGCAGCGACGGCACGTGCCACAACGTGTTCGCGACGCCCACGACCGGCTTGTCGACAGCATCGGGCGCATCGAGCGAGGCCGCCTCGGTGAGCATCGCGCCGTGTTCGGCCAGACCGGCGTCGGCCGAGCCCATCAGCAGGGCGGCCAGTTCGTCACGGGTGGACCCACGGGCCCCGGTCGCCGCGAGCCCGAGCGCGCTGGCCACCGAGTACGGCGACCAGCAGGCCGTGCTGAGGCCGCCACCGGCCAGCTCGCGCTGCACGGCGAGGGTGAAGGCCAGATGAGCGTGTTCGACACGACGCCCGACCGTGGTCGTGGGCATCCGTCAGTACCGGGGATCGGGTAGCACCGCGACGAGCGGTGGTGCCGGCTCCGGCCGGACACCAGCTCCGGACACCGGTTTCGGCAGCGGGCGCCTCGGTTCGCGCACGCCAGCTGAACCTTCGTCACCGGACTCGTCATCGAGGCGGCCACCCGTGTCGGCGATGACCGACTCGCGAACGATCCGCCGGCCACGCCGACCCTTGGGCCGCCGAGCTTCGTCTTCCGCCATGTCTTCGAGTGTGCCACCGGCCGTCTACCCGAGGGGTCAGTTCACTCTCAGCGGAATACAGGCCGGAATAGGCAGCTCAGCCGGTACGAGCCAGTTCCCGATGCCAGCGCTGCACCTGTCCTTCGGTCAGCGACGCGAGCTGGTCCACCACGACACGCAGCCGGGCCGCGTCATCACCGGCAGCGTCCCAGGCGGGCAGGAACGCGGGATCCAACGAGGCAGGCGCCCGGCGCAGCACCATGTCGAACAAGTCGGCCAACAGCTCGCGCTGGCATTCCTGCAGGGCCAACCGGTTGGGATCGCTCATCACGTAGCGCAGCGCGAGTGCCTTGAGCAGCGCGACCTCGGCCGCCACCTGATCGGGCACCACCAGTTGGGCCGCGTAGCGGGTCAGCCTGCCATCGCCGTACACCCGCCGGGTCTCCGTGGCGGCGGCTGCCGCGAACCGGCCGACGAGCTCGCTGGTCAACCGCTTCAAGGCCACCTGCGCGGCGAACGTACCGTCGTAGCCGTCCTTCGCCAGCCCCGCGACCGACGGCAACCTCAGCAACTCGATCGCGGCGGCCTCCAACGCGGACACCGGCTGGCTGGAGAACTGCTTCCCGGCCAACTCGGCCAGCGCGACCCGCTCGGTGGGCGCCGCGAGCACGTCCAGCGAGATGCGGTGCGACAGCACACCGTCCTCCACGTCGTGCACCGAGTACGCCACGTCGTCGGACCAGTCCATCACCTGGGCCTCCAGGCAGCGCCGACGATCCGGGGCACCATCCCGCAGCCAGGCGAAGACCGCCAGATCGTCGGCGTAGACACCGAACTTCGGCGTGCCGGACTCCCTCGGCCACGGATACTTGCAGGCCGCGTCCAGGCACGCCCTGGTCAGATTCAGGCCGGTGCTGACGCCGTCGTCGTCGAGCACCTTCGGTTCCAGCCGGGTCAGGATGCGCAGCGTCTGCGCGTTGCCCTCGAACCCGCCACACGGACCGGCGACCTTGTTCAGCACACCCTCGCCGTTGTGCCCGAACGGCGGATGGCCGATGTCGTGCGCCAGACCCGCGGTGTCCACCAGGTCCGGATCCGCGCCGAGATCCTCGCCGATTCCCCTGCCGATCTGCGCGACCTCAAGGGAATGCGTCAACCTGGTACGCGGCACATCACCCTCACCAGGGCCGACGACCTGCGTCTTGCCGGCCAGCCTGCGCAGCGCCGCCGAGTGCAGTACCCGTGCCCTGTCCCGCGCGAACGCCGAACGGGTGTCCCGCCGGGCACCGGGCAGCGCACCTGTCTTGGTGGGTTCGGCCACCAGTCGCTGCCGGTCGTGCTCGGAGTACCCGCGATCCACCTGGCCAGCCTACGATCAGCCCAGACCGGTGCCGACATCATCGGCAGGTGCCTTGGTCACGCGGTAGTACAGCAGCGCCGCGGTCTCCCGGAAGATGTACCGCAGCTGGGTGGACCTGGTCTGCACGGCAGGCCCGCTGTGCGTCGGCGAGGTCCACGCGTCGATCCCGGAGGCCTCCGCCATCGTCTCCGAGCGGAACATGTGCCACGGGTCGCTGACCAGCACCGCGGTCCCCCAGCCGTGTGCCCTCAACACGGCAGCGGCAGCCCGCATGCTGGTCAACGTGTCATTGCCGGTGTTCACCGCGGTGATCCGGTCGGCCGGCACGCCGTTGTTGGCCAGGTAGATGTCACCGGCCTGCGCCTCGGTGTACTTGTCCGTCGGTTGGCGGCCGCCGACCGTGACGATCTGACTGGCCACGCCCTCGTCGTAGAGCGTCTTCGCGTGGTTCAGCCGGGCCTGCAGGATCGAGGACGGATCACCGTTGTACTGCGCGGCGCCCAGCACCAGGATCACGTCGGCATGCGCACGATTGTCGATGCGGCCGTACTGCCAGATCCGGAACGCCGTACCGCCCACCAGCAACAGCAGCACCGCCGCGACAGCGACGGTTGCGCGCACCAGCCAACGGCGCAGCACCAACCACCCAGCGGAGCCAGTCACACACCTAATGGTGTCAGAGTGCGCGAGCAACCCACCGACGGGTGTTGGCCGACCGGTCAGAGCCAGCCGCAGTCCTCGGCGATACGCACAGCTTCCGCCCTGGTCCTGGCACCGGTCTTGCCGATCGCCGAGGACAGGTGATTGCGGACCGTGCCCTCGGACAGGTGCAGCACCTGCGACACGTCGGCCACCGTGCCGCCGTCCCGCGCGGCGCACAGCACGTCGCGCTCCCGGTCGGTCAGCGGACTCGCGCCCTTGGCCAACGACTCGGCGGCCAGCGACGGGTCAACCACACGCAAGCCGTTGTGCACCCGACGCACCGCTTCGACCAACTGTTCCGGCGGTGCGTCCTTGACCACGAATCCGACCGCACCGGCCGCCATCGCCCTGGCCAGGTAACCGGGCCTGCCGAACGTCGTGCACACCACGACCCGGCAGGACGGCAGGCTGTCCCGCAACTCGGCGGCCGCCGTCAACCCGTCCTTGCCAGGCATCTGCACGTCGAGCAGCGCCACATCCGGTTTGGTCTGCCGGGCGGCCGGCACCACCTCCTCGCCGGAGCCGACCTCCGCCACCACCTCGATGTCCGCTTCCAGGTTCAGCATCGCCGACAGCGCTCCCCGGACGAGGGCCTGGTCGTCGGCCAGCAGCACTCTGATCACGCCAGCCCCACAGCCGGTTGACCGGTCAGATCGGCAACGGTCGCACGATCGGCGACCGGCTTGGACGGCGGCGACGGCACACTCACCCGCAGCATGAAGCCACCCTCCGGCAACGGCCCGGCCTCCACGGTCCCGTCGACCTCGGTGAGCCGCTCGGCGAGCCCGGACAGACCGTGCCCACCACCGGTGGCCCTGGATGACGTGACCTGGTCGGGGACGCTACGGCCGTTGTCCCGGACCTCCAGCCAGGTGTCGCCCAGCCGCACCTCGCACCGGCTCGCGTTGCTGTGCCTGATCACGTTGGTCACACCCTCCCGGAGCACGTACGCGAAGGTCTCCTGCAGCCGGGCCGCCACGTTGTCCACCGCCCTCGGCAGATCGGCCGCGATCCCGGCGGCGGACAGCGCCGCCCGCGCCCCGACCAGCTCGGCGGGCAGCGATGCCGTGCGGTAACCGGACACCGTCGCCCGCACATCGGTCATCGCCTGCCGCGCCAGTTCCTCCACGTCCCTGACCTCGGCGATCGCCCGCTCCCGGTCGCTCGACGTCTCCAGCACCCGCCTGGCCAGGCCGGCCTTGACCGTGATGGTCGTCAGGCTGTGGCCGAGCACGTCATGCAGGTCGCGGGCCAGCCGGGACCGCTCCTCGGCGACCGCCAGCCTGGCCATCTTGCCCTGCGCCGCCCGTAGTTCGCGCACTGTCCGGATCAGGCCGCCGAAGGCGAACATCGCCAGCGTCAGCACGATGAGGATCATCGCGCTGCTCCAGTCCGCGGTGCCGGTGCCGACCTGGGTGGCCACCACCACCGAGATGGCCGAGCCGAAGCCGAGCCCGGCACCCACGAACGGCGGCAACAGCATCAGGGCAGGCGCCACCATGTAGGTGAAGAAGGTCAACATGTCGGGACCGAGAATGAACGACATACCGATCGGGAACAGGCCGAGCCAGGCGATCATCAGCGCGCGGACCAGGTGCGAGCTGTTGCCCCCTCGGGCGGCCACGAACAGGTAGCTCAGCGCGAACACCACGACCGAGGTCAGCACGACCACGATCTGCCACTGGGGCCGGTTGCCGCTGAACACCTCGCTGATCGGCTGCGCGAGGTAGAACAAGAACGCCCCCGGCCACAGCACCGAGCCCACCTTGTCCCGCCGAGTCCGGACCGCCTGGTCCGAAGGAAAGTCCCAACTCGGCCAGGACCACCCCCTGAGCCGTTCCTCTGTGTCATCCACTGCGTCGACCTCCGGCACCATTGTGGCTCGTCCGATGCCCTGCTGTCAGACCCGCGCGCTGTCGCGCTGGTAGCGGCGGACCACCGCGAACGCCAGCACCACGGTCCAGCCGGCCAGCCAGATGATCGCCTTGCCGGTGTCGGTGTTGCCCAACAGGGCGCCGTGGCCGACATCGGCCAGCCAGTAGCTGGGCAGCACCTTGGCGATGCTGGCCATCCAGGCCGGGAACACGGTGGTCGGGATCAGAATGCCGCCGAGGAAGCCCAGCACGATCATCAGGCCACTGGTGAACACCTGCATCGTCTCGGACGTGGCCAGCTGGCCGACCAGCAGACCGAGGACCGCGAACGGAATGGTCGCCACCCACACGCCCAGGACCACCTGTGCCCAACCGCCGACCGGCAGGTGCACGTGCTCGAAGAACATGCCGACCAGCACCACCAGGATGATCGGTGGCAGGGCCACCAGGGTGCCGACGGCGCCCTTGGCGATCAGGTAGCCGGTCGGCTTCAGCGGGGTGAGCCGCAGCTGCCGCTGCCAGCCCGCCGACCGTTCCACCGCGGTGCGCGCACCCGTGTTCATCGCGGCCATGAAGCCGCCGAACGCCGCCATGCTGACCATCAGGTAGGCCGCATAGCTCGTGGTGCTGCCGGGCACGTTGCCACTGCCGAACGCACCGACGTCGATCACGAAGATCACCACGGGGAACACCATGGTGAACATCAGGAACCGCGGGTTGCGCAGCGCCCTCTTGGCCTCCAGACCCAGGTACGCGGTCCTCATCGGGTTGCCTCCTCGTCACCGGTCAGCGCGAGGAATGCTTCCTCCAGGCCGACGGCCTTGATCTCAATGTCGTACGCCTGCTCGTAGGCACCGAGCAGTGCGCGCACGGCGGCATCCGAGTCGACACAGTCCAGCTCGACTCGCTGGCCGCGGAGCTGCACACCGCGCACGCCGGGCAACATGGCCATGGCGGTCTCGGTGGCACCTGGTACCTGAGCGATCAGCGTGCGGCCGGAGGCGGCGGACCTGACCTCGGCCACCGAACCGTCCGCGACGACCGTCCCGCCGCGCATCAGCACGACCCGGTCGGCGAACTCCTCGGCCTCGTCGAGGTAGTGGGTGGCGAACAGCACCGTCTTGCCCGCGTCGGTGAACTCCTTCATCGACTGCCAGAACTCGCGCCGTGTGCCCACGTCCATCGCGGATGTCGGCTCGTCCAGCACCAACAGGTGCGGATCGCAGACCAGCGCCACGGCGAACCGGACCCGCTGCTTCTGGCCACCGGACAGCTTGGTGCACCGGCGACCGGCCAGGTCCTCCACGCCCGCCCTGCGCATGGCCTCCGCGACCGGCATCGGCCTGCGGTGCAGCGAGGCGATCATCGCGACGGTCTCGCCGACGGTCGCGTCCTCCAGCAGCGAGCCCTCCTGGAGCATGGCACCGACAGTGCCGCTCGCCACGGCATCATGTGGGGTCTGACCGAAGATCCTGGCCTCGCCCGCGTCCGGCCTGGTCAGCCCGACCAGCATGTCCACCGTGGTCGACTTGCCGGCGCCGTTCGGCCCGAGCAGGGCGACCACCTCCCCCGGCGCGATGACCAGGTCCACCCCGTCCACCGCGCGCACCTCCCCATAGTGCTTGCGCAGCCCGCTCAGGCTCACAGCAGCACCAGCGACCACCTCGGCACGCCCGGGGTCGGCGCCGCGAGCCGCGGACTTCGTTGCGTCGTTCATGAGGCAAGCATGGCCTCCGGTCGACCGGACCATGCAGATCACGCGTCACGTCCTAGCCATGACATGTGTCAGGTCCGTCGAATGGGTGGCATCACACGCGAGCGCCTGCGACGATCCGTGCTATGCCGGCTGATCAACCAACCATCCTGGCCACCTCCGGGGGCGTGCGCTCCGGCCGTCGAACCGACCTGGAGTTCGCGCAGCTGATCCACTTCGCGATCGAACTGGCCGGTGTGTCCGGCCGACGACCGAGGCTGTGCCATGTCGGCACCGCCGCGGGTGATCAACGCTGGTTCAACGCGTGGATGTCGGAGGCGGGTCAGGTCGCCGGGGTCGAGGTGTCGCACCTGAACCTGTTCACCATGCCGCCGACCGGCGACCTGGACGATTTCGTCGGCTCACAGGACGTCGTGTGGGTCAACGGCGGCTCGGTGGCGAACCTGCTGGCCGTGTGGGCAGTACACGAACTGGGACCGGTGATGCGTCGCGCGTGGCAGGCAGGGGTGGTGCTCGGCGGCGTCTCGGCCGGGTCGATCTGCTGGCACGTCGGTGGTCCGACCGACTCGTACGGGCCGGAACTGCGATTGCAGCTCAACGGCCTGGCCTTCCTGCCCTACGGCAACGGCGTGCACTACGACAGTGAGTCGCTGCGGAGAGTCGTCGTGCACGAGGCGGTCGCGTCCGGGGCACTGCCCATGACGTTCTGCACCGACGACGGCACCGGGCTCCTCTACCGGGGAACGGACATGGTCGAGGCGGTTTCCGAGCGCGCGGGGGCACTGTGTTATCGCGTGACCCGCGACAACGGTTCCGCTGTGGAGGAACCGTTGGAGCCCCGGCTGCTCTGACGGCCTATACACCAATCGCGCAACAGAAATACTGTTTCAGGGCCGAGTTATCCACATCGGCTCGGGTTGTCCACAAGTTGATCATGAATGGATGCACGCCGCCCGCCGGGCTGGTGAGCTTGCGTCGTGCACGAGCACAGGACCGACATCCATTCCTGAGAGGACAGTCCACATGAACAAGTTCGTGACGGCCGCCGTGATCGGCGGTGCCGCGCTCGCGGTCGGTGTCCTGCCAGCGGCGTCGCTGGCAGTCGCGGCCACCGCGCCCACCCCGATCCCGGTGCCGGTCAGCCCCACCACGACCACCACACCCGGCCCGACGACCACGCCCGGCTCACCCAGCCACGACCCGGTTCATCACAAAACCCACCGAAAGCCCTCGCGGGGGCACAAGAAGAGTAAGCCGACCACTCGCAAACACCCGAAACACCGTCCGGTGGCCCCCGTGGTTCATGATCCTGTGGTTCATCAACCGGTACACCAACCGGTGGCGCACCCGCCGATCACCAACCCGGCAACGCCGCCGAGCACGCAGGCGTCGCCACGGATCGTCGGCGGCAAAGACGCCACCGACGCACCATGGGCCGTTCAGGTCTCCTGGGACGACACCGGATTCGAATGCTCCGGCACGGCGGTAGCCCCACAGTGGGTCCTCACCGCCGCGCACTGCGCCAACTCGGGCGGCATGACCGTCCTGATCGGATCAACGCAGCTCGGCCAGGGCACCAAGGACTCGGTGGACAACCAGGTGGTGGACCCCGACGCCGACCTGGCGCTGCTGCATCTCGCGGATCCGGTGCAGACCACGTTCGTCTCGCTGGCCGACCAGGACCCGGAGGTCGGTGCGATCAACGAGATCTACGGCTGGGGCAAGACCGATCCCACATCCGGGCCCGCGGCAGCGTTGAAGACCGCGAAGGTCAAGGTCACAGCGGTCGACTGCGAGGACGCCGTGCAGGGCAGGGCCATCTGCAGTACCGGCATCACGGGGACCGCCTTCAACGGCGACTCCGGTGGTCCGGAGATGGCCGACGGCGTCGAGGTCGGCGTCTGCTCGACCGGCAACATGCAGGAGAAGGCCCAGGAATACGCCAGTGTCGCGGCCAACCGGGACTGGATCCGGCAGGTGGCGAGCGTCTGACGACCATCCCCGTGGCTCGGGGTGGTGAGCGCTCACCACCCCGGGCCAGGGGCCACTACATCATCTACATCAAGGCGAAAGGAGAACGGTCAGAAGCCGAGCAGCCGGGCGGCCAGGTAACCCTCGACCTTGTCCATGGCCACGCGTTCCTGGGACATGGTGTCCCGCTCTCGCACGGTCACGGCCATGTCGGTCAGCGACTCGAAGTCGACCGTGACACAGAACGGGGTACCGATCTCGTCCTGGCGGCGGTAGCGGCGGCCGATGTTGCCGGCGTCGTCGAACTCGACGTTCCAGTTCCGACGGAGCTGGGCAGCGAGGTCCCTGGCCTTCGGGGACAGATCGGCGTTGCGGGACAGGGGAAGCACGGCCACCTTGACCGGTGCGAGCCTGCGGTCCAGGCGTAGCACGACGCGCTTCTCCAGGACGCCCTTCACGTTGGGCGCCTCGTCCTCGGTGTAGGCGTCCAGCAGGAAGGCCATCATGGGCCTGCCGACACCGGCCGCCGGCTCGATCACGAACGGCCGGTAGCGGGAGTCGGATGCCTGGTCGAAGTAGGAGAGGTCGACGCCGGACTGGTTGCTGTGCGTGGTGAGGTCGAAATCGGTCCGGTTGGCGATGCCTTCCAGTTCGCCCCACTCCTGGCCGGAGAACTCGAACCGGTACTCGATGTCCACGGTCCGCTTGGAGTAGTGCGAGAGCTTCTCTTTCGGGTGTTCGAAGTGACGGAGGTTGTCCTTGGTGATACCGAGATCCGTGTACCAGCGGGTGCGCTCGTCGATCCAGAACTGGTGCCATTCCTCGTCGGTACCCGGTTCGACGAAGAACTCCATTTCCATCTGTTCGAACTCGCGTGTCCGAAAAATGAAGTTGCCAGGGGTGATCTCGTTACGGAACGACTTGCCGATCTGGCCGATACCGAACGGCGGCTTGCGACGGGAGGTGGTCAGCACGTTCAGGAAGTTGATGAAGATGCCCTGCGCGGTCTCCGGCCGGAGGTAGTGCAGACCCTCTTCGGACTCGACAGGTCCGACGTAGGTCTTGAGCAGGCCGTTGAACATCCGGGGTTCGGTGTACTGGCCGCGGTTGCCGCAGTTCGGGCACGGCACATCGGTCAGGTTGCCCTCGGCGATCTCCTTGCCGGAGCGTTCGGCGTACTCCTCGACCAACTGGTCGGCACGGAAGCGGCGGTGACAGGAGGTGCATTCCACCAGCGGGTCGACGAAGGCGTTGACGTGGCCGGATGCCTCCCACACCTGGCGGGGCAGGATCACGGACGAGTCGAGGCCGACGATCTCGTCCCGGCCCTGCACCATGAACTTCCACCACTGCCGCTTGATGTTGTCCTTGAGTTCCACACCGAGTGGGCCGTAGTCCCAAGCCGAGCGGGTACCGCCGTAGATCTCTCCGCACGGGTAGACGAAGCCACGGCGCTTGCAGAGACTGACAACGGTGTCGATACGGTCGGCGGGCACTGACACTCCATACGTTCGGTCCGGATACACGTACGGGATGACCAGCGCACGTGTGGAAAACAAGGGTAACTCGGCTCCTGGGGTACCCGACACAGGGTTGACGCCTGCGCAACGGAGCGTGTGTGTCGTGGCCGCGTACCGTCGGGTTGGGTGCCGCCAGGTTGGGTGCCGTGGTGCTAGGTGCTGCCGCCGGGTCGAGGGCGGGCTCGTCAACGAGGAGAGACGATGCAGGCGAGGAGAAGCGTCATTCGGCGCAGGGTGGACAGCCGCGCGCCCATGATTGCCGGCAATGGACCGCTGGCCAAGGTTTCACCGGTGGTCGCGTTCCTCGTGGTGATCGTGGTGTTCGGCCTCGCGGTGTGGCTGCGTGGCACGGTCGGGGCGGTGCTGCTCGGCGTGCTCGGGCTCGGCGTACTCGGCCTGCTGGCGGCGACCTGGCAGTCGCTGCGGCCGGCCGAACGTGTGTCGCGGGTGATCGTGGTACTGATTCTGGCCGGAGTCGCGGTCAGCCTGCTGCGCTGACCGGGTGCACGTCGATGTACCGCCTAGGATGGTGGTGACACCCGACGTGGACGGCTGGTCACGACCTGCGGCCACGTGCATCCGTACCGCACCGAGAGGACGCTGCCTGTCGTGAGCGCCGACGCCGCACCAGCAGGGCTGCAGCACGGCACCGATGAGCATGTCCAGCCCTCGGACGAGCATGTGCACTCACCGGACCGTGCCGAGATCCTGGTCGGCCCGGCTCATTCCGTTGCCACCCTGGCGGCGGCCGGTGATCTGCTGCGTGCGCTCGCCGCTCCGGTGCGCATCGCGATCGTGCTCGAACTGCGTGAGTCGGAGCGCTGTGTCCATGAACTGGTGACCACGCTGGGCGTTACCCAGCCGCTGATCAGCCAGCATCTCCGTGTGCTGAAGGCCGCGGGGGTGGTGTCCGGGGAGCGACACGGCCGGGAGGTTGTCTACCGACTGGTCGACGAACACCTGGCTCACATCGTGGTGGACGCCGTCACCCATGCCGAGGAAGCCCAAGAGACCGGTCGGAAGGATCGGCCGTGACCGACAGTGACCTGGACAGGAATTCTCCCTCGATGCCCGGACTGCGGGCCACCCGACAGCGGGCGGCCATCACGAAACTGCTCGACCAACTGGACGACTTCCGGTCGGCCCAGGAACTGCACGAGGAGCTGCGCAAGCGCGGCGAAGTGATCGGGCTGACCACCGTCTATCGGACACTCCAGTCGCTGTCCGACGCCGGCGAGCTCGATGTGTTGCGCACCGACTCCGGCGAGGCCATCTACCGGCATTGTTCGAGCCACCACCATCACCACCTCGTGTGTCGGCACTGTGGCCGTACGGTCGAGGTCGAGGGGCCTGCCGTCGAGTCGTGGGCCAGCCGGATGGCCACCGAACACGGTTTCGCCGAGATCAGCCACACGATGGAGATCTTCGGTACGTGCGGCGACTGTGTCGGCAGGTAGTTCGCGGGTACCCGCTCTGATCAGTGCTCGTACGGGTCAGCCGGTGGTGTGACGGTCGAGAGCGAGACCACGGTGAGTGTCGGGGTGTAGTCGTTGGCCGCGGTGGCTGAACCGTGGCGGAGCCTGCCGGTCACCTGGACCCACTGGTCGTCGGGCAGCCGGGTGGCCATTTGGCCGGTGAGCGCCACCCGCATCGGTGTCGCGTCGGCGGCGCAGCACGTGATCACCAGGCGGGCCACGTAGTCGGACCCGTTGGCGTGTACGACGAATCCGGTCAGCGCGACGGTTCGGTCGTCGAGTGAGTGGGATGTGTCCCAGACGGCGCGGGTGATGAAGTCGCCCATCGACATGGCCACGACACCAGCTCGTGGCAACGGTGGGAAAGTGGCTGAGGGTGGGTGTCCGATCGAGGGTGCGATCCTGCTGCCCGCCCGCAACACGGAGTCCGCGCCGAGGGCGGGTGGGGCGATCAGGAAGATCGTCAGCACCGGCAGCAACAACAGCCACGCCCATCGAC
>DASUJK010000290.1:0-17950 GCA_036279295.1 Pseudonocardiaceae bacterium
TGGTCATCGCCTGGCCACGTTCGGAATTGCCGCCAATTCTGTCCCATTCTGTCCAACCCGAACAAGATCCGCCGTCGATGTCCTGGCCTGCACAGACGGCCAGTCACGATGGATTGTGGCCATTCTGGCCATTCTGGCCAGTCGGGGAGCATGTCGGTGCGGCCCGCTGGACCCGCAGGGGGCCGGCCTCGCCCCCCGCGTTCTTTCGCCAGATCCCTTGCGTCACCGGCTGCACGCAGGCCGTAGTCAAACGCTATTTCTGCGGAATTCTGCGGAATTCTGCGGCAACCCACCCATGATCACTCGTCACGCCACTGACCAGCGGTAACCGTGGCCGCGTTGTCATTCTGCGGTTTCTGCGGTTTCTGCGGCAGCCACGGCCCTGCTCTCTCGGGAGGTTCCACCATGCCCACCAACCAGCTGGCGACCGGCCTTGTCGACCAGCCCCGCGAACTGCTCACCGTCGAAGCCGCCGCCGCGCGACTGTCCATCGGCCGCACCACCATGTTCGCCCTGATCGGCCGGGGTGAGATCGCAAGCGTCCGGGTGGGTCGCCTGCGCCGCGTGCCGGCCACCGCGCTGACCGCCTATATCGACCAACTCGCAGCCGACCAACGGCCGACAGCCGCCTGACCACTCGACAGAAGGAGAGACTTGACACCATGAGGCGAAGGAAGCGGGCGGAGGGCACCCGGGCGCCGAATGGCGCGTCCAGCATCTACTACAGCGAGTATTACCAATGTTGGGTCGGCCGCGTCACGATGGGAGTCCGCGACAATGGCAAACCAGATAGGCGGACCGTCAAGCGTAAGAGTGAGCGCGACGTAATCGCCGCAGTGCGAGTGCTGGAAAATGAGCGAGACAACGGCAAGGTACGAAAGCCTGGCCGACCATGGACGCTTGAACGGTGGCTGACTCACTGGCTCACTAACATCGTTGGGCCGTCCGTACGACCGAAGACGGCTGCCCGGTATCGGACCGACATAACTGAGTACCTTATCCCAGGGCTCGGCGCTCATCGGATTGATAAGCTGCGTCCCGAACATATCGAGACGATGTACGCCAGCCTTCGGAATCGTAAGCCACCACTGTCCTCGTCATCCATCTACCACGTTCACGCTACATTGCGCACGTCGTTGAACGAGGCGCTGCGCCGCAGGCACATTGTTGAGAACCCAGTCCTAATTGCCCGACCGCCGCAATTGGTCGAACCGGAGATTGTGCCGCTGACAGTTGATGAAGCGCGCCGGATTCTGGACATGGCTGCTCAACAACGGAATGGCGTGCGGTTCGCACTCGCGCTAGCACTTGGCCTGCGTCAGGGGGAAGCAATCGGCCTGAAATGGGACGACCTTGACGACACCGCCACCACCATCACGATCCGCCGGGCATTGCAGCGTCAAACGTGGCGTCACGGCTGTAGCGACCCACACGCGTGTGGCGCGAAGCGCCACAAGGTGAGGCCGTGCCGAGAGGGTTGCAAGCTCCACAAACGCGCGTGTCCGGCGCCCTGTGGGCCGACCTGTGCCGCTCACGCTCGGCATTGCCCCGATCGGGAGGACGGCGGCCTGGTCGAAGCCGAGGTGAAGTCTCGGGCCGGCCGCCGCATCGTGAGTGTCCCGCCGCAGCTGCACACCTGGCTGGACCGCCACCGGATGGACCAGGCCGCTGAACGGGAGACGGCCGGGACCGTATGGCGGGACGGCGGGTGGATGTTCGCTCAGCCCACCGGCCGACCAATCGACCCCAGGGCCGACTACCAGGAGTGGCGCGACCTGCTCACCGCAGCTGGTGTCCGACCCGCCAGGCTGCATGACGCGCGCCACACAGCAGCGACCATGCTCCTGGTGCTCAAGGTGCCCGTTCGGGCCGTCATGGACGTCATGGGCTGGTCTGAGGCATCGATGGCCAGCCGCTACATGCACGTGCCTGACGAACTCAAGCACGAGATCGCCGGCCAAGTAGCCGGATTGCTGTGGTCGGCACCGGCCGAGCCAGGGCCGGCCGTTGAACGGACCGATCTCACGGATGACCAGAAGGCTGCCATCCGGCTGATTGCCTCCGCATTGCCGCCCTACTGGCAGCGTCGCATCGCGGCGCTGCTGGACGATGATGACGACGACTCAGCGGGGGTCCCAGTGCCTGCCTGATCATGGGGCAACTGGACACCAAACTGGACACTGATGCGACCAGGCCCTTTCCGGAAATCCGGAAAGGGCCTGGTCAGGTGCTGAGCCGCCTAAGGGAATCGAACCCTTGACCTACGCATTACGAGTGCGTTGCTCTGGCCGACTGAGCTAAGGCGGCGGGGCAGACCAAGTGTAGCGGTAGCTGGTGCGTTACCGCGTGGGGCTCCGGTCGTTAGGTGCGGTATGTGACGCCGGTCCCATCGGTGTCCGGACGACGCACCTGGAGGACGCTTGCGACGGCCGCTTGTTCTGGCCCTTCCGGCTGCTGCCGCGCTGGTGGCGCTGGCCGCTGCGCCTGCGGTCGCTGCCTCGCCTACGTTTCCCACCACGCCGGTGCCGTCCACGCCCGCCGGCTCACCGCCTGCTTCGGCACCGCCGAGTGGGCCGCAGCCGCTCGGGCACGCCGTGGGGGATGCCGCTACCGGGCTCGCCGTGCTGCGGCTGGCGCCCGGCGCCGTGCCGGCCACCGCCATTCTGCCTGGTGCTGCCAATGACTTGCCTCGCCAGTCGGCTGCCGAGTTGGGTATCGGGCTGTCCAGCGCGCAGGCCAACTCCGAGGCCTTCCTCGACTACGAGCGGTCCATCGCGCAGTCCTCGCCTGCCGGCATCGCCATCGAGGGCAACTCGCCACAGCTGCCGGGCGCGCTCGCGCAGACCGCGATGCCGGACAATGCCCAGCCGATCTCCGGTGGGCTGAACCCGCCGAGCACACCGCTGGACTCGCTCCTCAAGGTCGGTCTGCTCAACGGCCAGGTGCATGCCCGCTGGAGCGCCACGCTCGGTCCCTGCGTCGGCACCATCTCCGACGCCAGCACCTCCGTGGCCAGTATTTCGGCGCTGAACCTCATTCCGTCGCTGCCTGGTACCACCGACGCCGCCAGTCTTGGCGCGGCGATGAAGTCGTCGAATCTGCCTGCCGACCAGAAGCAGAGCCTGATCGACAACCTCAGCCAGATGGCCGGGCCACTGTCCAATTTGGGCGGTCTGTTGTCGGGCAACACCTCACTGCTGAGTCTGCCCAACACCATGAGCACCCGGTCCGTGGTTCGCCTGGTCAACATTCCGGGCTCGGCCAACAAGGCCGTGCAGTCGATCTCGACCATGCGGCTCGCCAGCGTGAGGCTGTTCGCCGGCACTCCGCTGGAACTGGACCTCAACGTCGTCAGCCGGCCTTCGCTCACCGTGACCTCGACCGGCAGCGCCGCGACGTCCACCATCAGCTACACCGCACCGGTCATCCAGGTCGCCCAGGCCGGCAAGGTGCTCTACACCCTGGACGCCACCAAACCGACGACTGACGTGCCGATCGGCATCCCGCTGAACGTGCCTGACCTGCCCAAATTGCCCATCGTCGGTGACCTGCTGCCCAACGGCCAACAGCTCACCTCGGCCATCCCGATGATCGACATCGGCGTGCTGCGGCTGTCCGTCGCGGAGCTGGTCAAATCGTCCGGAGCACTGGTCGGTGGCAAGAGCGGTGCTCCGTTCACGGGCTACCAACTCGGTGCCACCGCCCGGATGCTGGACATCCAGGTCCTGCCCACCGCCGCGCTCGGCATTCCGAACCTGCCCAGTGCGCTGGCTGAACTGTCGCTCGGTGAGCAGGTGGCCCGGGCCTACGCGCCCGCCGGTGGCGTGAAGTGCGGCACGACGACCGTCGCCGTGGTCCATCCCGCGGTACCGCCCGCCGTGCACGGGGTGCCGAAGAAACTGGCGTTCACCAGCGGAGCCTATGACGCCGTGCCGCTGTTCTGGCTGGGTACAGCGCTGTTGATGGTTGGCGTGATCATCGTGGCCGCGCTGCCGAGGAGCGTCCGGCGATAAAACTCAGCCGTGGAACAGCATCGTGAGCATCGCCTCGACGGCGATGCGCGGCTTCACGTTCTCGTCGATCGCCTTGCGGCACGACAGCACGGCTTCCAGCCTGCGCAACGTGGACTCCCGACTCCACGCGCTCGCCGCCGTCGCCAGGTCGGCCACCCGGTCCGGGTGGAACATGGCCGCGTCCGAACCGACCGCCGTCACCAGCACGTCCCGGTAGAAGCCGGCCAGGTCGATCAGGGCCAGGTCCAGCGAATCCCGCTGGGTCCTGGTCGCCCGTGACTTCTGCCGCTTCTCCAGTTCCTTCAACGCGCCCTTCGCGCCCCGGGTCGCGGCCGCGGTGCCCTTGCCGGTGCCACCGGCGCCCATCGCGGTCTCCAGCGCCTCCCGCTCCGGGGTGTCCCGCGCCTCGCTGAGCGTGGACGCCTCGCTCTCGGCCGCCTGCACCAGATCGTCGGCACGGGCGAACACGTCGCCGAAGCCACGCAGGCCAAGCGGTATCGCCAGCACGGACTCCCGCCGCTGGCGGGCCGCGGGATCGGTGGCCAGGCGCCGCGCCCTGCCCACGTGGCCACCACACACCGACGCCGCCCACGTCGCCGTCTCCGCGGGCACACCGTCCCGGTCGATCAGCACCTCGGCGATGGCGGGCGGGGGCGGGGTACGCAGTGCGATCGCGCGACACCGGGACCGGATGGTGACCGACACGTCCTCGGGGTGGTCGGATGGCGCGCACAGCAGGAACACCGTCCGGTCCGGCGGTTCCTCGACGGCCTTGAGCAGCGCGTTGGCCGCGCCTTCGGTGAGCCGGTCGGCGTCCTCGATGACCACCACCTGCCACCGGCCACCGGTCGGCCGCCTGGCCGCGGCCTGCACCAGGGATCGCATCTCGGCCACCGAGATCGACAGGCCTTCCGGCACCACGAGCCGCACGTCGGCGTTCGTGCCGGCCAGCGTGGTCCGACAGCCGGGGCACTGGCCGCAGCCGGTGCCCACGATGCACTGCAACGCGGCCGCGAACGCCCGCGCGGCCACCGAGCGCCCGGAGCCGGGCGGGCCGGTGAACAGCCACGCATGGGTCATCGCCGAGTTGTTGCCGGATGCGATCGGCCTGCCTTCGACCAGGTCAGCGGCTGCCTCAGCCGCCGCCCGCAGTACAGCCACCGCGTTCGGCTGGCCGACGACGCCGGCCCATACGTCTCGATCGGTCACGCCGACTCCTGCCCGGCCCCTGTCAGGTCGTCGGTTGGATGCAGCGCACCGTTGGCGGACAGCTCGGCCTGTACCCCACGCTTGGCCAGCGCGGTCGTCATCGCCGTGCGCACACGTTCGGCCACCGCCGCTTCGCTGCCGTCCGCGTCCACCACGACGTACCGGCCCGGATCGGCGGCCGCCATCTCGGTGAGCAGCCGCTGCACCCGCCAGTGGTGTTCGGCGTTGTTCAGGCCGCCTCGGACACCGCCGTCCGGATCGGCGACGCCGTCGACGACGAGGGTGGCCGGATCGCGGTCCAGCAGCACGGTGACGTCCGGCCGCAGCCTGCCGGTGGCCCAGTCGGCCAAACCGTCCAGTTCCTTGGGGTCCAGGCCGCTCAGCGCGCCGAGTTGCGCCAGCGGGCTGTCCACGTAGCGCTCCATCACGACCATCTCGCCGGCTTCCAGCGCCGGCAGCACCCGCCGCTCGACCACGTCGGCCCGCACCGCGGCCGCGACCAGCACGTGCGCCCGGGCACCGGACAGTTTCGTGCCGGCGAGCACGGATGCCAGCCTGCTCTCGTCGAGTGCCGGGTCGTTGGCCAACTGCACGCGGTGGCCACCGGCCCGCAGCCAGTCGGCGAGATGCCTGGACTGGGCCTCGGTGTCCCGCCGCACGTCGCCCTCGACGGCGATCAGCATGCCGTGGCCACGCTGTGGCCTGCGGCGCAGCGCGGCCACCAGGTTGGCCATGATCGGTTCCGGCCTGCGGTCGTCCATCTGCCGGTAGGCGATCACACCGGCCAGTGCCGCCAGCAGACCGGCACCGAGCATCACCGGCCGGCTGCCGTCGATCTGCATCGGCTGGCCGAACACGGTGATGTGGTGCGGTCTGACGAAGCCGACCAACACCGGCACGGCCAGCGCCGACGCGAACAGCACGACCTTCATCAGCGACTGGTACAGCGCGTTGATCCGACCCCGGATGGCGTCCTCCACCTGGGAACCGATGATCGTGATGCCGGTCAGGAACGCCACCCCGGCACACGCGCCGACGATGGCGACCGTGATCAGCGAGATGGCCAGGTGTGGCGAGAGCGCGACCAGCACCAGCGCCAGCCCCGCACCCACGATGGCCACGCCGAACAGCCGGTTGTGCGACAGCCTGCGGGCCAGCCTCGGGGCAGTGGCCATGCCGACGCCGAGCCCGACGAACAACGCCACGAACAACATGGCGAACGCGGAGTCACCGCCGAGCAGGCTGGTCGCGTAGCGCTGGGCGGTACCGATCACCGCGCCACCGGCCGCGAACGCGCCCACCAGGCCGTACATCAGGCCACGGATCAGCGGCGTCTTGCGCGCGAACCGCAGGCCCTCGGAGAACATGGTGGCCCACGACTCGCCGGGCTCGTCGGGCTTGCTGGCCCGGGAATTGGCGCGGCCGGACAGTTCCGGGATGCGCGTGGCCACGATGATGGCGGCGGCCAGGTAGAGCAGGCCGTTGATGATGACGATGACCTTGGCGACACCGAGTTGCGCGCCGGTGCCGTCCCACAGGTGCAGTGTCGAGCCGAGGCCGGTGACCACGGAGAACAGGCCGGCCGCGCTGACCACGGCGACCCCGTAGGTCATCACCAGGCCCAACTGGTTGGCTGTCTCCACCTGGTCCTTGCGACGCAGCAGGTTGGGGATCGCCGAGTCCTTCGCCGGGATCCACATCATGGCGGTGCTGCCGATCAGGAAGTTGGCGCCCAGCAGCCACCACCACGTCCCGACCAGGGCGATCGACAGGAACAGCGCACACCGGATCAGGTCGACGGTGACCATCACCTTGCGGCGGTCGAACTTGTCGGCCAGCACGCCACCGAGCGGGGCGAACAGCAGGCCGGGCAGCAACTGGGTGAGTACGACGGCACTGAACGCGAAACTTTGCGCGAAATACCCTGCGATCAGCTTGTTGGCCAGGCTGGACAGCGCGAACAGCGACAGCCAGTCGGCGACGCTGAGCAGGAACGTGACGCCCCACAGCCGCCGGAACGCCCGGATCGCGAGCACGCTGCGGACGCGGTGCGCTGTGGACGCATCGGAATCAGCCGGGCCGATCGGACCGGACATACCTTCCGAATCGACATTTCCACTGATGCCGCTCACCCCTTGACCCCACCGCCGCCGATTGTCGCAAGCGTAACCACATCGTCGGACCGAGCGCCGGTTGCCCGCCGCCGCACCACTGTCAGCCGCCGGTGAACCCGGTGTCGCCGTGGCCGAGCACAACGCCGAGCACGATGAAGACGACCACCAGTATGAACATGATCAACACGAACATCGAGCAGCCGAGACTGGCCCGCCTGCGGCTCGGTGCACGGGTGGCCGCGCTGGTCGGCACCTGTCGGGTGCTGGGTGGCGGCTGCCAGGTCGTGCCACCGGGCGGTGGGTTCCTGGCGACCGGGTTGCGCCTGGGCACATTGGCCACCGGTGGTGTGACAGGCATCGCGATCGGCCTCGCCACAGTGGGCCTGCGCACTTCCTTCGGCCTGCTCGGTAACGACGCTGCGACCGGTGTCGCGGTCGGCATCACGGCACCCGGTGCGCTGGCGCCGGTCGGCCTGCGGGTCGCCGTCGGTGCGACCCGGCGCCGGATCGCGGCCGGTGCGGCCTTGGCCAGCGGGATCTCCTCGGGCGGCTGCGGCTGCGCGGTCACCGTGGTGTCGCTGAAGACGAACCCGGTGACCAGACCGCCGAGCGGGTCGGGCAGCAGTGGTGGCACGTCGAGCGGCTGGGTGCCGTCCGGCCCGAACAACTCGTTGTCCGCCACACCGACCACCCCATCACCGTCAGCGCGGCCCTGATGGGCTCCGCTCACCCCATTGTGCGCGGATTCACCATCGGTGTGGGGCGCCCTACGAAGACTTCGCCGAAGACTTCGCCGACTTCGCTGCCGGCTTGCGCCGAGTTGTCGTCGTGGTGCGCTTCTTCGGTGCCGGGCCACGAGCCCTGCGCTCGGCCAGTAGCTCGGCCGCCCGGTCGTCGGTCAGTGTGTCGACGCTGTCGGTCTTGCGCAGCGACGCATTGGTCTCGCCGTCGGTGACGTACGGGCCGAAGCGCCCGTCCTTGACCACCATCGGCTTGCCGCTGGCCGGGTCGTTGCCCATCTCGCGCAGCGGCGGGGCGGCCGCTGCCGCCTGCCGGCCACGCTTCTTCGGCTCCGCATAGATCTTCAGCGCCTCGTCCAGGGTCACCGTGAAGATGTCGTCCTCGGTGGCCAGCGACCGGGAGTCGGTGCCGCGCTTGAGGTACGGGCAGTAGCGGCCGTTCTGCGCGGTGATCTCCTCGCCGCTGGCCGGGTCCGTGCCGACCACCCTGGGCAGCGACAGCAGCTTCAGCGCGCCGTCCAGGTCGACGGTCTCCAGCGACATGGACCGCAGCAGCGAACCGGTCCTCGGCTTGATCTTCTTGGCGCCCTTGAGCGCGCTCTCCTCCTCGGACAGCACCTCGGTCACGTACGGCCCGAAGCGCCCGTCCTTGGCCACGATCTCGTGCCCGCTGACCGGGTCGGTGCCCAACGAGCGGCCCTCCTGCGGGGTGGCGAACAGCTTCTCGGCCACTTCCAGCGTGAGCTCGTCCGGCGGCAGTTCGTCGGGCAGGTTGGCCCGCTGCGCGGTGGTCTCGCCGTTCGCGCCTGCCACGTCCCGTTCCAGGTACGGCCCGTAGCGGCCGACCCGGACCACGACCGGCCTGCCCTCGTCGTCGTCGAACAGGGCGATCGAGTTGACCTCGCGGGCGTCGATGTTGTCCACGCCGGAACCGACGAGCTTCTTCAGCCCACCCTCGCCGCCGATGGAGTCGGTCGAGCCGTTCGTGGAACCGAAGTAGAAGCCGTTGAGCCAGCTCAGCCGCTGCGCGTCACCGGCCGCGATCCGCTCCAGCTCGTCCTCCATGGCGGCGGTGAAGTCGTAGTCCACCAGCCGGCCGAAGTGCTGTTCGAGCAGGCCGACCACGGAGAACGCCACCCATGACGGAACCAGGGCGGAGCCCTTCTTCCACACGTAACCGCGTTCCTGGATGGTGTTGATCGTGGACGCGTAGGTCGACGGGCGACCGATGCCCAGCTCCTCCAGCGTCTTGATCAGGCTGGCTTCCGTGTAGCGCGGCGGCGGGCTGGTGCTGTGGCCGTCCGCGGTCAGCTCGTTGGCGGCCAGCGCCTGGTCGCGGACCAGCTGCGGCAGCCTGCGCTCGGCGTTGTCCGCCTCGCCACCGGCCTCGGAGTCGACGGCCTCGACGTACGCCTTCAGGAAACCCGCGAACGTGATCGTGCGGCCGGACGAGCTGAACGTGCACTCCTCGCCGCTGCTGGCGATGCCGGTGATCCGGACGCTCATCGTGGTGCCGCGGGCGTCGGCCATCTGCGACGCGATGGTGCGCTGCCAGATCAGCTCGTACATCCGGAACTCGTCGGACTCCAGCTCACGGGCCACCTCACCGGGGGTCCGGAACACCTCGCCGGCCGGCCGGATCGCCTCGTGGGCCTCCTGCGCGTTCTTCACCTTGCGGTCGTAGCGGCGCGGCTGGGCCGGCACGTACTCGCTGCCGTACAGCTCGGTGGCCTGCGCCCGGGCCGCGGTCAGCGCCGTCTCGGACAGCGTGGTCGAGTCGGTACGCATGTAGGTGATGTAGCCGTTCTCGTACAGCCGCTGGGCGACGCTCATCGCGCGGTTCGCGGAGAACCGCAGCTTGCGGCCTGCCTCCTGCTGCAGCGTGGAGGTCATGAACGGCGGGTACGGCTTACGCGTGTACGGCTTCTCCTCGACACTGGCGACCCGGAAGTCGGCCTTGGCCAGCGCCTCCACCAGCCTGCGCGCGTCGGCCTCTTCCAGGGCGCGCACCTCGCTGCCCACCTTGAGGCGGCCGTCCGAACCGAAGTCGCGGCCTGCGGCCAGGCGGACCCCGTCGATCGCGGACAGCCGGGCACCGAACGTCCTGGGGGACGCGTCGGCACCGGCGTCCATCGTGGCGGCGACGTCCCAGTACGAGGCGGTGACGAACTTCATCCGCTCCCGCTCGCGCTCCACGACGATCCGGGTCTCCACGGACTGCACGCGGCCGGCCGACAGCTTCGGCATGACCTTCTTCCACAGCACCGGCGAGACCTCGTAGCCGTACAGCCGGTCCAGGATGCGTCGGGTCTCGTACGCCTCGACCAGATCGGTGTCCAGGTCCCTCGGATTCTCCGCGGCCGCGAGGATGGCAGGCTCGGTGATCTCGTGGAAGACCATCCTGCGGACCTGCACCTTGGGCTTCAGCGTCTCCAGCAGGTGCCACGCGATGGCCTCGCCCTCGCGGTCACCGTCTGTCGCGAGGTACAGCTCGTCGACGTCCTTGAGGGCTTCCTTCAGCTCCGCCACCGTGGACTTCTTGTCCGGGGTGACGATGTAGATCGGCTCGAAGTCGTGATCGACGTTGACGCCCAGGTTGGACCAGGACTCGCCCTTGTACTTCGCCGGCACCTCGGCCGCCTTGCGCGGCAGGTCGCGGATGTGTCCCTTGGAGGACAGGACCACGTAGTCCTTGCCGAGGTAGGACGCGATCTTGCGGGCCTTCGCCGGTGATTCGACGATCACCAGTCGACGGCGGCCGGACCCATTCGTCCCGCCGCCGCTCTTCGTCGTCCGTGTCGACCCTGCCACCCTGTCCTGCCCTCTTCTCCTGCCAACGCTCCGACTCGTCAGTGTGCACCAACCCGCCACCTACTGACGTACAGGTGGCCACCGGGCGCCCTTCGGCCCGCTCCTAGCCCATCGGGAAGAACGCCAGAGTGATTCGTAAACCGGCTCTACGTCACACCGTCCACGGCATTTTTCACCCTAACGGCCGCATTTGCCCCCCTGTTCCCGGCTACAGCCGGCCAATCATGCCCCGGCACACCGGGTGGTGGCACGCCAACCAGCTCGACGAGCCGGCCCAGCCGCCGTGCTCCGGCCACCCGGAGCGCCGGTCCACCGTCGTCCACCAGCGCCAGCGACATCCCGGCCCGGACCAGCGCGGTCACCAGCGGCAGATGGGTCCACGGGCTGTCCGGGTCCAGTCCGAGCAGGTAACCCGACTCCGACCAGCGCCCGGCGACCAGCGCCCACAGTCGCAGGGTAACTCCGTCCATCACGAAACGCTCCGGTACCGACTTGGTGGCACCGGCCTGCCAGTGGCTCGCCAATCCGACCAGATCGGCCCGGAACGCGGTGCGGACGACACGCCGCCCGTCCTCGGTCGTGCTCACCGTGGCACCGACGCCACGCTCGGCACACGCGGCCACCAGGGCGACCGCACGCCACCGCTGGTCGACCGGCACGGTCAGCCGGGCGGCGGTGCCGGCGCCGAAGCCGGTGGCCTGACCAGGCCCGCAGAGCACCCCGGCCAGGTCAGCCAGCCGGGGAGCGCTCGCCTCGGCCGAGTAGAAGGAGAGCTGGCCCACACGCAGACTGTAGAACATATGTTCGGACGATGGGCGAAGATCACCCGCCGTCCGACCGCTTCTCGTTCAGCCGTGTGTCCGGACATACGGCTGAACGAGAAGCGATGCTGGACCCGACCCCGCTCCGGGGTCGGGTCCAGCATCAATCACTCAGGCGCTCATGCGGCGCCGTTGGTGACCTTTTCCTCGATCTCGTTGGTGTCGCCACCGCCGGCGTTCTCGTCCGGGTTGTCGGACAGCACCGATGCGCGGCGCTTGGAGATCACCACGGCCACCACGATGACGATCACGGCGACCAGTGCGATCACGGTGCGCCAGGTCGCCGAGGCCGACGGGCCGACCGAGAAGGCGACGATGGCCGGCGCGATCAGCACCGACACCAGGTTCATCACCTTGATCAGCGGGTTGATCGCCGGACCGGCGGTGTCCTTGAACGGGTCACCGACGGTGTCACCGACGATCGTGGCCTCGTGCGCGTCGGAGCCCTTGCCACCGTGGTTGCCGTCCTCGACCAGCTTCTTGGCGTTGTCCCACGCGCCACCGGAGTTGGCCAGGAACACCGCCATCAGGGCGCCGGTGCCGATGGCGCCGGCCAGGTAACCGGCCAACGGGCCGACACCGAGGCCGAAGCCGACCGCGATCGGGGCGAACACCGCGAGCAGACCAGGAGTGGCCAGCTCACGCAGCGCGTCCCTGGTGCAGATGTCCACGACCCGGCCGTACTCGGGCCGCTGGGTGCCGTCCATGATCCCCGGGAAGTTGCGGAACTGGCGGCGTACCTCGTACACCACGGCCCCGGCCGCCCTGGCCACCGCGTTCACCGCGAGACCGGAGAACATGAACACGACGGCCGCGCCGATCAGGATGCCGACCAGCACGTTCGGGCTGAACACGATGAACGCGAACGACGCGACGTTGCTGATGTCGGCCCCGGCCTTCGCCGTCGCCTGGCTGATCGCGTCGCTGTAGGAGCCGAACAACGCCGTGGCGGCGAGCACCGCCGTGGCGATCGCGATGCCCTTGGTGATCGCCTTCGTGGTGTTGCCGACGGCGTCCAGGTCGGTGAGGATCTTGGCGCCGTCCTCGTCCACGTCGCCGGACATCTCGGCGATGCCCTGCGCGTTGTCGCTGACCGGGCCGAAGGTGTCCATCGCGACGATGACGCCGACCGTGGTCAGCAGGCCGCAGCCGGCCAGCGCGACCGCGAACAGCGCGATCCCGACCGTGCCGGACAACAGGAACGCGCCGTACACGGCGGCGCCGATCACGATGGCGGTGTAGACGGCCGACTCGAAACCGACCGAGATGCCGGACAGGATCACCGTGGCCGCACCGGTCAGCGACGAGCGGCCCACGTCCTGCACCGGCTTGCGGTCGGTGCCGGTGAAGTAGCCGGTCAGCCACAGGATGACGCCGGCGAGCACGATGCCGATCAGCACGGCGACCGCGGCGATCACGGCCGGGCTGCCGGAGGCGGTGGCGTACTGGCTGCCGGGCAGCTGGCTGAACGTGCCGGGCAGGTAGACGAACGCGGCCACCGTGCACAGCACGGCCGAGATGACCGCCGAGATGTAGAACGACCGGTTGATCGCGGACAGGCCGTTCTCGCCGGCACGTGCGTTGGTGATGTACACGCCGAAGGCAGCGGTGATGACACCGATGCCGGGCACGATCAGCGGGAACAGCAGGCCTTGCGCGCCGAACGCGGCCGAGCCCAGGATCAGCGACGCGACGAGCGTCACCGCGTAGGACTCGAACAGGTCGGCCGCCATACCGGCACAGTCACCGACGTTGTCACCCACGTTGTCGGCGATGGTCGCCGCGTTGCGCGGGTCGTCCTCCGGGATGCCCTGCTCGACCTTGCCGACCAGGTCGGCGCCCACGTCGGCGGCCTTGGTGAAGATGCCGCCGCCGACCCTCATGAACATGGCGAGCAGCGCGGCGCCGAAACCGAAGCCCTCCAGCACCTTGGGGGCCTCACCGGCGAACGAGATGACCACGATCGACGCGCCGAACAGGCCGAGACCGACGGTCATCATGCCGACGACACCACCGGTGCGGAAACCGATCCGCATGGCCTTCTCGCGGCCCTCGGTGTTCGCCGCGGCCGCGACCCGGACGTTGGCCCGAGTGGACAGCCACATGCCGAGATAGCCGATCGTCGCCGAGAACACCGCGCCGACGAGGAAGAAAAGGGAGCGCCCGATGCGCTCGCCCACCGAGTCGGCGGGCAGTGCGAAGAGAAGCGCGAACACGATCACCGCGAACACGCCGAGGGTGCGGAACTGCCGGTTGAGGTACGCCGCAGCGCCTTCCTGGACAGCCTTGGCGATCTCCTGCATCTTGGCGGTGCCCTGGCCTGCGGCCAGGACCTCCTTGAGCAGGATGTAGCCGACGACCAGGGCGGCGAGGGCGATGACGGCGACCACGGCAACCACGCCGCGATCACCTCCGGTCAGCACGAGGCCGTCCGCGAGGAAGTGCCGGGACATCCGTCCTCCTGATGACTATTGCCAGTTAGCACGTCCGACCGGCAATGGTTGGCCGCCGGCCTTGACGCTAGGTGTGCACCACGACGTGAGGTGCGATGGAGGCGGAGTCTATTGGTCGCCTGGAGGCGTAACGCGACCCGTCCCGTTCCGTGTACATTCTGTTACCTTCGCGCACCGGACTTGATCGATCCGGCAACGCGCACCGGGCCCGGCGATGGCGTGCGAGGACGCTGGTGGCGCCGACTCGTCCTGCGGAAACAACGACGTGAGAGTGGTCACAGTAGGACGAACCGGTCCTCGGTCCGCGGCTTTCGCCGCTTCGCTGCGCAGGCTGGTGGAACGGATGCCACCGAATGGCGGTCACACAGCGTGCGCGGCCATCAGGCGGCTACAGTGTTCGCTGGCCAGTACCGGCCAGGGTCGTCGCACAGTGCGAAATGCCATGATCGATTTCCAGCGGAGGGCCTTTGTGCCGGACGGCTTTGTGAGTCCGCTGAAGGGCCGCAGAATGCGCAACAAACCATGACCCCGATACGTAAGAACAGACATGAATCCAGCACCAGATCGCACTGACCGGCAGCGTCGGCGGAGTCGCATCTTCACCGTGACCCCGGTCGTCGCCACCGTCCTCGTCGTCGTGGCGATGGTCGCGGTCGTGGTGCACAACCTGCACGGATCCGACTCGGATGCCGGCCCGACGCCGGGCACCACCACGATCAGCGGGGCCGCGGATGCCCTCACCACGACGCAGCCGAAGCCGACCACCACGTCGCTGACGCCGACCACGACGCCGGACAACCCGGCACTGGCGTTGGCAGCGGTGCACGCGGTCGACGCGCTGCACGTCAGCGGTGTCCAGTACGGCGTCGCGATCCTGGACCGCCAGACCGGCCACGAAACCGTGGGCGAGGAGGGCGACATCGGCTTCTTCTCGGCGTCGGTGATCAAGCTGTTCGTCGTGGTCGCACTGCTGCACCAGCAGGAACAGGGCCAGATCAAGCTGGACTCCAACGACCAGTACGACATCCGGCGAGCCCTGGAACTGTCCGACGACAACGCCATGGACGCGCTGTGGGTCAACTTCAACGGCCCGGTGCTGGTCGATGACATGATCAAGCTCGCCGACCTGCGGCACACCGTGCTGGACGCCAACAACAGCGGCGAGTGGGGCGAGACCAAGATCTCCGCGACCGACGTGCTCGCGGTCTGGCAGTACGCGCTCACCAAGCTCACGCCGGCCGATTCCAGCCTGGTGATCGGCTACACGCACAGCGCCGCGAACAACGGCGCGGACGGCTTCGACCAGGCGTTCGGGCTGCTCCAACCGCCGCGCAACACCTCGGTGAAGGCCAAACAGGGCTGGATGATCGCCGGCTCGCAGATGATCCTGAACACCACCGGCGTGCTCGGTTCGGACAACAAGTACGTGATCGCCATCATGACCAAGCAGTCGGCCGGCATCGGCTACTCGCGGGGCCGGGCCAACGTGGACAAGGCCAGCAGCCTGGTGCAGAAGGCATTGGCACCGGCCATCACGTAGGCCCGTCGGTGTCGGGTGCCAGACTCAGGGTGTGGTGCTGGACGAAGGCGCGGCCGATGGTGACGGCACGATCGGCCGACGGCTGCTCGCCAGGGTGCTGGCCGGTGTGCCGCGCGGCGAGTCGCCGCTGACCCACGTCGCCGACCTGCCGGCCAGCGTGGCCAACCACGCCGACTGGCCGGCATGGGCCGATCCCGCTGTGGTCGGGGCACTGCAAGGGATCGGCGTGCCGGAGCCGTGGCACCACCAGGCACACGCGGCGACCTTGGCGCACAACGGAAACCACGTCGTCATCGCGACCGGCACCGGATCGGGCAAGTCACTGGCCTATCAACTGCCGGTGCTGTCCGCGCTGCGGGCCGACCCGAAGGCCACCGCGCTCTACCTGTCCCCCACCAAGGCATTGGGCGCCGACCAGTTGCGGGCCGTGCGGGCGTTGGACTTACCGGACGTCCGGGCGGCGAGCTACGACGGCGACACCCCGATGGCCGAACGGGACTGGGTGCGCGGCTACTCCCGTTGGGTGTTCACCAACCCGGACATGCTGCACCGGGGCATCCTGCCGCAGCACGGCCGCTGGGCGCGGCTGTGGCGCCGCCTGTCGTACGTGGTGATCGACGAGTGCCACGCGTACCGGGGTGTGTTCGGCTCCCACGTGGCCCTGCTGATGCGACGGCTGCGCAGGATCGCGGCCCGCTACGGCGCCAACCCGGTGTTCGTGCTCGCGTCGGCGACGGTCGCCGATCCGGCGGCGTCGGCCAGCAGGCTGACCGGCGTCGACTGTGTTGCCGTGACCGAGGACGGCTCGCCGAGGGGCAGCCGCACGGTCGCGCTGTGGGAACCGCCGCTGCTGCCCGGAGTCGAGGGTGAGCACGGATCGCCGGTGCGCAGGCAGGCGGGCACCGAAGCGGCCCGGATACTGGCCGACCTGGTGGTCGAGGGCGCACGCACGCTCGCCTTCGTGCGGTCCCGGCGTGGCGCCGAGCTGACCGCGTTGGCCGCGAAGCGCATGCTGGCCGAGGTCGACGAGCGCCTGCCCGGCCGGGTCGCGGCCTATCGGGCCGGGTATCTGGCCGAGGACCGCAGGGCGCTGGAGAAGATGCTGGACAGCGGGGAACTGCTCGGCGTGGCCAGCACCAACGCGCTGGAGCTCGGCGTGGACATCGCGGGGCTGGATGCCGTGGTGGTGGCCGGTTATCCCGGCACGCTGGCGTCGTTCTGGCAGCAGGCCGGGCGGGCGGGGCGGTCCGGTGACGGCGCGCTGGTGGTGTTCGTGGCCAGGGAGGACCCGCTGGACACCTACCTCGTGCACCACCCGAAGGCGGTGCTGGAGCGGCCGATCGAGGCCACCGTGCTCGATCCGACGAATCCCTATGTGCTGGCGCCGCACCTGGCATGCGCGGCGGCCGAGATGCCGCTGACCGAGGACTGCCTGCCGGACTTCGGCGGTGCCGCGGCCCGCGTGTTGGTGGACGAGCTGGTCGCCGACAAGACGCTGCGGCGGCGGCCAACCGGCTGGTACTGGACAACGCGGGAACGGCCGCACGCGTCGGTCGACATCCGTGGCTCGGGCGGCGTGCAGGTGGCCGTGGTGGAGGCCGACTCCGGTCGGATGCTGGGCACGGTCGACCCGGGCGCCGCCTGTTGGTCCGTGCATCCCGGCGCGGTCTATCTGCACCAGGGCGCGTCGTACGTCGTGGACGAGCTGGACCTGGACGAGGGCCTGGCGTTGGTGCACAGCGAGGATCCGGAGTGGACGACGTCACCCCGGGACATCGTGGACATCTCGGTGGTACGGGAACTGTCCCGTGTGGACTTCGATGGTGTTTCCACGGTCCTCGGCGAGGTCGACGTGACATCGCAGGTCGTCGGTTTTCTGCGGCGGCTGCCCAGCGGTGAGGTGTTGGACCAGGTACCGCTGGACCTGCCCGAGCGGACACTGCGCACCAGGGCGGTCTGGTACACGGTGACGGATGAGTTGCTGTATAAGGCATTGGAGGGTCCAGACAGCAGTGCACCGGGGGGCGTCGACGTGATGTCGACGCGCATCCCCGGTGCACTGCATGCCGCCGAGCACGCGGCGATCGGCCTGCTACCGCTGTTCGCGACCTGTGACCGTTGGGACATCGGCGGTGTTTCCACTGCCGCGCACGCGGACACCGGGGAGGCGACGGTGTTCGTGCACGATGGTCATCCAGGAGGAGCCGGCTTCGCCGATCGTGGCTATGCCGCACTGATTCCCTGGTTGG
>DASUJK010000291.1:0-5176 GCA_036279295.1 Pseudonocardiaceae bacterium
GCCAGGCCAAGCCCGATCCCGGCCAGCGCGGTGTTGATGCCCACCACGCGACCAGCCGAGTCGGCCAGTGCGCCACCGGAGTTGCCGGGATTGAGGGCGGCGTCGGTCTGGATGACGTCCTCGATGACCCGGCTGGCCCGCCCCGACTCCACCGGTACCGCCCGCCCCAACGCGCTGACCACGCCCGCGGTCACCGAACCAGCAAGGCCCAGCGGGTTGCCGACGGCCACGACGAGCTGCCCGACGACGAGGTCATCGGCGTTGCCCAGCACAGCCGCACTCGGGGCCGGTCCTCGGGCACGCAGCACCGCAAGGTCGGACAGGGCATCCGCGCCGACGACGTCGAACATCGACTCGCTGCCGTCGGCGAACACCGCGGTTCCCTCGCCCGCCGACCCGACGACGTGCGCGTTGGTGAGCAGGAAACCGTCGTCGGTGAACACGACCGCCGAACCACTGCCCCGCCGCATCCGCACACTGGCCACGTGCGGGGTCACCGACCTGGCCACCGCGACCACGGTGCGCGAGTAGGCGTCCAGCGCGTCATCGTCCACCACCGGACACACCACCTGTCGATTACGCAATTACACCGTTGCATCTCTCATGGTGCACCCGATCGTGGCGTTGCGGTGGATCGTCCGCTTGCGGCGAACGCTGCCGATACTCCTGGTTGTCGCCCGGTTGGACTAACGTGCACGGCCATGGCCACCAACGCCACGCGGCACAACAGCGACAACCCACCCGACACCACAGTGTCCGGTGCCGTGTCCGCCGACCCGCTCCTGCCTGATCCCACCCAACTGGCCGCCCTGGGCAACGTGTCTACCGGCTACCGGCACATCGGCAAACAGGTCAGCCCCGCCGACGGTCTGGCACTGCCCGGCGGCTACCTCAAGTGGTACGACATCCACCGCGACGACGCGGCGATCCCCACCGACACCAGAGACCAGGCCCGCGACTTCCTGCGCGCCGAGGCCTCAGCCGGCCGGCTGGACCTGCGTGACGAGCTGGGCTTCGTGATCCTGCACCGCTGCGGCGAGGACTTCTACTACCTGCTCGCCTGCACGTTCCGCAACGACAACGAAATGTGGCAGACCGGCTACGGCCGCCAGGGCGACGACGCATTCGCCCTGGTCAACCACGACGGCACCCACCGGGCCACACAGTGCGTGTGGGAACTGGCAGCCACCTCCCACGAACGGCTGGCCTGGACCCGCTACCTGCGTTCCGAGCGCGACGAAGCAGCCAAACGGGCCTACCTGGCCGACGTGTTCACCGGCGCCGCCTAGTCACTCGCGGGCGGGCGCGCCGCCAGGACCGCGTCCAACTGGGCTTCGGCACGTTGGGCCCTGGCCAGCAACTGGGCCTTGACCTCGTCCAGCGCGGTGACCCGCTCGTCGGCCGCCCGCACCGCGGCCCGCAGGGTGTCGGCGGCCTCGGTGCGCTGCCGGTCCAGTTCCCGTTCGAACCCGGCCGCCTGTTCCCGCTCTCGTACGTCCACCGCCTGGCGCAGCTCGGTCAGCTCGCCGCGGGCCTGCGTCAGTTCGGCCCGCAGGCGTTCGGTGTCGGCCCTGGCGTCGGTGGCCGACTGTTCGGCCCGGCCGGCCACCAACTCGGCTGCCCGGCCCGCGGCGATCGCGGTGTCCCGTTCCTGGTGGGCGGCCAGCACCTGTTCGGTGGCCACGGCGGCGGCGTCGGCGATCTGTTGTGCGGCCTCGCGTCGGGCCTGCTCGATGCGTTGCTCGGCGCGGACCCTGGCCTGTTCGGTGAGGTCGGCGGCGTCCCGGCGGATCGCGGCGATCTCGTCCTCGGCTTCCACCTTGACCGTCGCCAACTCGTCCTCGACGCGCCGCACCGTTTGCTGGGCCTCCTCGGCGGCATCGCGTTGCGCGGCCCGGGCGGCGGCGACATCCACTTCGGCCTGTTCCGCCGCGGCGATCGCGTCCTGCGTGGCGGCCTCGGCCTGCTCGGCGGCGCGTTGGGCGGCCCGCCGGCGCTGCTCGGCCTTGGCCAGTTCGGCCTGTGCCTGGGCGATCCCGCGGGCCGCGTCGGTGCGCACGGCCTCCAGTTCAGCCGCGACCGTGGCCGGGTCGGTCATGGTGCCCAGTTCCCGGACCACGCCGGTGAGCGAGGTGGTGAGTTCGGTGACCAGTAGCCGAATCCGATCGGTCAACTCTTCGGCTCGACCGTGCGCGGCCGAGGAACCGCCACCCTGCGGTGTTTTCGTCACGGTGACGGATGTGTCCTGGGTGTCCGCCTCGCGAATACGTTGGCGTTCTCGCCATGCCCGCCACCTGGTGTGCTCGGGCAGATCGCAGTATTCCGACGGTCGGCCGGGCGCCCCGGTCCGCAGTACCGGCCGGGCGCAGCCAGGAAATCCGCAGGTCAGCGCGGCGACGTTCGTCTGTTCGATCGACACCTGAGTATCGTAGCAGCCAACGTTAATAACGTTATGCGACACAACGAAACAGGGTAGATGGCGCGGAAATCCCAGGAACGTGACCGCCGATAAGCGAACATTATCGGGGGTCAGCGCAGATTGGCGGTCTTCCGCGAGAGCGACCACGACAAGGGTTCACGCGACGAAACCCGGGCATGGCGAAGCCGGCCGGAAACCAGGAATGCGTGTATTGGCGCCGGCCGTCAGTCGGCCAGCATCGCCAACTCCAGAGCGGCGAGCCGAGCGGGGTCCGCGATCACGTCGTAGCCGGCCACCCGCTCCCCCACGACCGTCACCGCCAGCACGATCAGCAGCCTGCCCTGAGGCGCAACCACGACACCGACGCCCCCGTTCACCAGGGCGAGTGCGGCGAACCGGGCCCGCTGCCCCAAGACCATCGTTTCCCGCACCACGGCGTCCACGCCGCGCACCACCGTGTCCCGGCCCGCCGGCAGCGCGACCCGATCGGCGCGGCGCACGACGTCCGGTGCCAGCACGGCCAGCAGCGCCGCCAGGTCACCGTCGCGGGCGGCGGCCAGGAACGCGGTCACGACCTGCCGCTGCCTGGCCAGTTCCGCGTCGGGCACCGTGGTCACACCTCGCACCCGCTGACGTGCCCGGCTGGCGAGCTTCTTCGCGGCCACCGGGGTGCGCGCCACGATCGGGGCGATCTCGTCGAACGGCACCGCGAACATGTCGTGCAACACGAACGCGACCCGCTCGGCCGGGGTGAGCCGGTCCAACACGACCAGCATCGCCCGGCCGACCGAGTCGACCAGCACGGCCTCCCGCTCCGGATCACCGTCCTGCGCGGGTGCCTGCCACCGCAGCGGCTCCTCGCGCCGTGACCTGCGGGTACGCAGCATGTCCAGACACAACCGCGACACCACGGTCCGCAGCCAGGCCTCCAGGCTGTCCACACCGCTGACGTCGGCCCGGCTCAACCGCAACCAGGCCTCCTGCACCGCGTCCTCGGCCTCACCTACGGGAGCCCAGCATCCGGTAGGCCACGTCCCGCAGCGCCACCCGGTGGGTCTCGAACCGCTCGGCCAATTCGTCCATCGGTCACCTTTCGTCCCGACGCTACGTCTACCGCGCGATACCGACACCAGACGAGGAGACAACGCGTGACGGCACAACTGCTACACCCGGTGACGATCGGTGGGCTGCGGCTCCCCAACCGGGTGGTGATGGCGCCGACCACCCGGGCCCGCGCCACCAACGCCGACCTGGTGCCCACCAGTCTGCACGCCACGCACTACAGCCAGCGCGCCGCGGCCGGTCTGATCATCAGCGAAGGTACCTGGGTGAGCCGGCGGGCGATCGGCTTCCCCGACGTGCCCGGCGTCTACAGCGACCCGCAGGTGGTCGGGTGGCGGCAGGTCACCGACGTCGTGCACGCGGTGGGCGGCCGAATCGTGGCTCAGCTGTGGCACGGCGGCAGCACACCCCACGAACAGCGCATCGACGATGTTGTCGCCGACTACCGGGCCGCCACGGGCAATGCCCGACGGGCCGGGTTCGACGGCGTGGAGATCGCCGCCAACGGCACGTACCTGCTGGGCCAGTTCCTCAACGCCCGGCTCAACCAGCGAACGGACACCTACGGCACGCAGCGCGGCCGGCTGCTGCTCGACATCGTGGACGCGGTGACCGACCGGTGGCCAGACGGCTGTGTGGGGGTGCGGCTCTCGCCGTACTGGGCCGACGCCGACCGGCCACGCGCCGAGCGACACCTGGGCGACTACCCGTACACCGCGGACGCCGACACCCTGGCGTGCCACGACGACGTCGTCGCCGCGCTCGACCGACGACCCCTCACCTACCTGCACCTGCGTGGCCGCGCAGGTGCAGTCCCCGATTTCGCCGCGATCGCCCGCTACCGGGCCCTGTTCAGTGGCCCGCTGATCGCCAACCACGGCTTCGACCGCGATACCGGCGACGCGATCATCGCCGCCGGTATCGCCGACGCGGTGTCCTTCGCGAAGCTGTTCATCGCCAACCCCGACCTGGTCAGCCGATTCGCCCTCGGCCACGACCTGGCCACCAGCGACCACGCCACCCACTACACCGGCGGCGCCCACGGCTACGTCGACTACCCGATCTGGGCCGCGTCATGACCACACCGTCATGACTACAGTTTGCGCACCAACGTCACCCCGTCGCGCACCGGCAGCATCACCGACTCCACCCGGCCATCGGCCACGATCGTGTCGTTCACCGCCCGCATCGCCACGTCGGCCTCGTCCTGGAACGCCGGGTCGGCCACCCGGCCGGTGCGCAGCACGTTGTCCAGCACGATCAGCCCACCGGGGCGGGTGCGGACCACGATCTCCTCGTAGTAGCGGCCGTAGTTGACCTTGTCGGCGTCGATGAACCCGAAGTCGAACACCGCACCGGCCGGCAACGCGGCCAACGTGTCCACTGCCGGCGCGATCCGCAGCTCGATGCGGTCGGCCACGTCGGCCCGCGCCCAGTAGCGCTGCGCCACGGATGTCCACTCGGTGCTCACGTCACAGGCCAGCAGGTGCCCGTCGGTGGGCAGGCCGCGGGCGATGCAGATCGAGGAGTACCCGGTGAACACGCCGACCTCGACGGCCTCGCGGGCGCCGAGCAGCCGTACCAGCATCGTGAGGAACTCGCCCTCGTCCTGCGAGATCTGCATCCCGGCCGCATCGCCCGCGACCTGGCGGGTCTCGGCGGCCAGGTCACGCAACACGTCATCGGCCGGGGTGC
>DASUJK010000292.1:0-3388 GCA_036279295.1 Pseudonocardiaceae bacterium
GGTGTTCTACAACCGGCAACGCCTGCACAGCAGCCTGGGCTACCGCACTCCTGCGCAGGCCCTGTTCGACCACCTGACTGTGGCCAGTGCAGCTTGATCAACACTCAGATGACCTGTCCAAGATCCTTGACACACATCACTTCGACGCCCGGGAGTTCATCGGTGACCAGGGCAGCCTCTATCTGGTCGCCGGCGAACACCAGGCGGCGATGGCCGCGCCACTGCTCACAGCGCTCGTCGAGTATTGGATGACGACGGCACAGGAGATGGCGCTGGACTACCCCAGCCGCCGGGTCGACCCGGTCGTCACCACGGTGCTGGACGAGATCACCCAGGCCACGCCGGTGCCTGAACTGCCCGGCATCGTCGCCGATACGGCCGGGCGGGGAGTACTCGTGCACTGGGCAGCGCAGTCCGTGGCAGCGCTGGAGGGAACCTACGGTGCGCAGCGGGCGCGACAGCTGCTGGACAACACCGCGACGTTGAGCGTGTGGGGTGGGTTGAAGGACCGGCAGACCCTAGAGTGGATGTCGCTGATGTCAGGTCATCACGAGCGCCGCGCCTACCAGCAGCAGTCGGCTGGCGTTTTCGCGTTGGGCCGGTCGGTGGCGGGTATCGAGACAGTGCCGACCTACCGACCTGGTGAGATCCGGACTGTTCGCCGGGATCGGGTGCTGGTCTTCCACCGGCACCTGCGTCCGATCCTCGCCCGTAGTGTGGATGTCAGACGGCGCACGGATTGGCCGGTGTTGCGCCACGATTGCCAGCTGATCCGGGAAGGGATCGCGGCGGTCGACGCCGCTGGGTATGCCGCGACCGAGGCATCGCCGTGACGTCACAGCAGGACCCTATTGCCGTGCCCGATGTGGACAGCCAGATCCTCGCGCTCGTAGAGATCGTCGGCACTGTGGCAGCCACGGTGTCTGGCCTATCCAGACGGGTCGACGCACTTGCCGGTGAAGTGGGCGATGCGGGGACTGATCCGGCACCGTGGGTCTGGAGCAGCCCGCCATCGAGCCCAGGGGACGAATCGGCGACGGTCGTGGATAACTTCGTCGCGTTCTACAACGCGACGTTTGCTGGTGTCGTAGGGGGCCGTGCCCGGCCGATCCCCCCGTGCTGGCGAGAGCATCTCGGACTGACCGCCGAGGTTGCGACCGTGGCGTATGCCTGGCGAGCAGCCAATCTGGGTGCGACCGCGAATGTTCGGGACGCCCAGTACTGGCTGCAGCAGTGGCGGCCCGGCTTTGCTGATCGGATGGTCCGCGACTGGGTCCACATCGATTGCTTCGACGGCGCCCATCGCGAGGTCGTCGGGTAAGGAGACCTCGCTACAATCTCCGCTGATCACGTTGGTGGCCACGACGAATCCGGTTTATCGGCCGCCCGTGACGAGTGCGGACCTGGTGGGTACCGGGGCTTGTAAGCCTGCAGGAAGCCGTCGCCGGGGTCTTGGCCCGGCGACGGTTCGCCCTAGGCGTTGACTGGATCACCGAACCATTGCTGGATGGTGCCGCGCAGATCGTTCTGGTCGGGGTGCGTGTCGGAGGATGCCCAGGCCACGTAGGAGTCCGGGCGGAGCAGGAGCGCGCTGACGTCGGCGGTTGCCGTGGCGCGGACGACCTCGACGCCGTCCGTGTGCAGGTCACCGTTCTCGGTGAGGTCGATCAGCAGGGGTTTCGCGCTGCGGACCAGCTCGGTGAGGCGGATCGTGCCGTCGGGAGTGTGCAGGTCCAGGTCGGGTGCGGGCCAGCCGGTGAGCGGATGGGTGCCCTCGGCGACCGGGTAGCGGACGTCCGCGCCGGCGACGAGGTCGGCGAGGACCTGCACGACGCCAGGCTGGGTGAGCAGTTCGCCGAACAGCAGGCGCAGACCGGTGGTGTCGTTGCCGGGAGACAGCAGCGCGGCCTGGGCCTGGGAGTAGGTGATGGTCCGGTCAGCGATCGGGCGCCGCTCGGTCTCGTAGGTGTCCAGAACGTCCGCGCCGCCCCTGATCGCGGTCGCGAGCTTCCACCCCAGGTTGATCGCGTCCTGCATGCCGAGGTTGAGGCCGGTGCCGCCGGCGGCGAAGACGTGCGCCGCGTCGCCGACGAGGAACACCCGGCCGTCCCGGTACCGGTCGGCGACGCGGGTGTTGCCGCCGTTGATCCGTCGCAGCACGTGCGGACCGTCGCCGGGCGGGGCTTCGATCGGGACGTCGGCGCCGAGCACCCGGTTGATGCTGGCCCGCATCTCGTCCAAGGTCATGGGCTCGTCGGACTCGGGCTGATCCCATTCGACGGTGGTCACCAGCGGCGGCAGGCCGGGCAGCGGTGCGTAGGAGAAGCCGCCGCCCGCGGTGCGGACCGGCAGAAACGGCAGGACGGGCCCATGACCGGGCACCTTCAGCGCTCCGGTGGCCGAATCGAACCAGTCCTGCGGCACGACGGCGTGCGCGGAGCGGCTGGTCGTGCGGTCGTAGGTGACGCCGGGGAAACCGATGCCCGCTGCCTTGCGGACCGGACTGTGCGCGCTGTCCGCGCCGACGACGTAAGCGGCACGCAGCTCGTAGGTTCCCGCGTCGGGACCGCGGACGGTGAGGGTGACCCCGGCGTCGTCCTGGACGAGGCCGGTGAACTCGTGGCCGCGGCGGATCTCGACACCGAGTTCGGTAGCGCGTTCTTCCAGGATCTCCACGGTCCTGAGCTCCGGTACCGGGAGGGCGTAGATGGGACTGTCGTGGAGAAGGCCGAGGTTGAGCGGCATCGCGGCGAACATGAAGTAACCGCTGTTGGGCTTCGGCGGGCCGGGCTGGCCGCTGAGCCGTTCGAACAGCCCGCGCCGGTCGACCATGCGGACGACCTGCCCGACCAGACCGTTGGACCTGGGCTCCTTGCTGGGTTCGGTCAAGCACTCCAGCACGACCGAACGGACACCACCCAGCGCGAGTTCACACGCGAGCATCAAACCGTTGGGCCCGCCACCGACAACGACCACGTCCACAGTTGTCACTTCTTGATCTTTGAGCACACCGAACAGCCTGTCGAGCGGGTTTCGCCGGTGGATCGGGCACTGACGCGGGGCCGAACAACCGGCCCGGATCTGATCCAATCCTCGCGCAGCGGGGCTACGAGAGACGGCGCCGGCGCGTTGACTGAGCAGGATGCCCTTGTTGTCGTTGCCATAGGGTATGGCTGAAGCAGCGTTTCGGCGGGGACGACGAGCTGCGCCGAGCATTGGTGGACGTCATGGCCGCATGCGGGTGCGAAATTCGGCACCCTCATCGACTCCGTCTGGTTCGGTGTCCGCGAAGTTGTAGGTGTCCGGAGTGGCGTGGATATTCTGGCCAGGGTGGTCCTTGGTGACACTGTCGCGCAATGTCTCGATACGGCGTTGGTTCTCTGCTCGA
>DASUJK010000293.1:0-3123 GCA_036279295.1 Pseudonocardiaceae bacterium
CATGTTGAGCAACCGGCCCTGCACAGTCGCGGTCAGTTCCCCGGCCAGTGCGGCCGGCAGCGCCTCGCCGCCGACGATCATTGTATGGAGGCCGCGCAGCGACTCCCGGGTCCGCGGGTCGGCCATCAGGATGCTCGCCAGCGACGGAGTGCACTGCATGTGCGTGACACCGTGGCGACGGACCTGGGCTGCCACGCCGTAGTCGGTGTCGCCAGCAGTGGAGGGGGCGTCGAACCGCCGCCGCACCTGGTTCAGCAGCGGCAGCGAGTCGAGGACGTCGTCGGTGCCGACACCGAAGTCGATCAGGCATGCGATGTCGTCAACGCCGAGCCGCCGAAGCCGTTCGGCCATAGTGGTGCACTCGTCCACCGTGCCCATCAGCGCCGCGCCACCGTAGTAGTTCTCGAACGCCAGGTCGAGCAGCGCCTCGACGTCATCCTCGGTCGGCTCGCCGTCGTAGCCCAAGCTGGGCGCCAGGGCTTGGACGAGGCCGAAGGACCTCCTCAGGTACTCACGGAACGGTCCCCGCACCACCGCCCGGACGTCCACCGAGTCCGGTCCGACGTACGTGTGGGCCATCAGCGTGACGTGGCCGTTCCCACTGCGCCCGGCCGCTCGCCATGCCTGCCGGTAGACGGCTATCTTGCCGTCCAGGTCCTCCAGACTCTGCCCGAGCAGGTGGGTGAGGATGCCCGCACCCACCTCGCCAGCCCGGCGGAAGGTCTCCGGGCTGCCCGCTGCGGCCAGCCAGACGGGCACGTCGGCCTGCACGGGCCGGGGGAAGGTACTCACCTCCAGGTCGCGTCCAACCCCGTTGCGCACCCTGACTTTTTCTCCCCGCCACAGCCGGCGGACCGTCTCGATCTGCTCCAGCATCGCCTCCTTCCGCCGGCCGTACACGGCCGGGTCGGGGGCGAGGGCGAAGTCGTTGGCGTGCCACCCGGAGGCGAAGGAGATGCCGACGCGGCCGTGCGAGAGGTTGTCGATCACCGCCCACTCCTCGGCCACCCTGATCGCGTTGTGCAGCGGCAGGACAACGCTGCCTGCCCTCAGTTGGACCCGCTCGGTGATGGTGGCCAGGGCGGCTGTGGTCACCGCGGGGTTGGGGTACGGACCGCCGAAGGCGTCGAAGTGCCGTTCGGGGGTCCAGACCGCCGAGAAGCCGTGTCGGTCTGCGAATCGCGCGCCGTCGAGCATCAGCCGGTACCGGTCCTGGGCGTCCTGGTCGTCGCTGACCGCGAAGTAGAACAAGCTGAAGTCCAGCCTGCCGGCGGCGGCCGGGTTCGCGGAATACCCCGGAAGCACGTCGCCGTCGTCTTGGACGACCACCTGCCAGCCCCGGGTCAGCGGCCAGAACAGCTCCAGCGCGGCGATGTCGAACGACACGCTGGTGATGGCGAGCCAGACGCCGGACTCCGGGCCGTGCAGAACTGTGTCCATCGCCGCCAGGAAGTTGGTCAGACACCTGTGCTCGACCATGACACCCTTGGGTCCACCAGTGGAACCGGAGGTGTAGATGACGTAGGCGAGTCCGACTCCGGTGTCCGTCGCATCAGATGAGTCCACAGTAGACTCTACAGACGACTGGGGCGCCGCTGACCGGTCTGGTTCGTCTGGTGCCGGCTGCCCCGCGTCGATCAGGATCGGGCGCACCGGCAAGGCGGTGAAACGCGACCGCTGGGTGCGGGTCGTCACCACCACGCACACGCCAGCGTCCTCCAGTATGTAGGCCACCCGCTCAGGCGGGAGCGTGGTATCGACCGGCAGGTAGGCCGCGCCAGCCTTGAGGACGCCGAGCAGGCTCACGATCATCTCGGGTGAACGTTCGACGCACACCGCGACCGGAACCTCGGGGGTCACGCCGGCCGCCCGCAGGCGCCCGGCCAGGGTGCTGGCGGCAGCGTCGAGTTCGGCGTAACTGACCTGGCGGTCACGGTGGACCACCGCAACGGCGTCGGGAGTCAACGTCGCCTGGCGGGCGATCTGGTCGTGTACGGGGCCCCGCGGAAACTCTGCGCCGGTCGCGTTCCAGTCGTCCAGACGAGCCGACTCGGCATCGGTGAGCATGGGCAGCGAGGCCACCCGGCGCTCCGGATCGGCGACAGCCCCCGCCAGCAGCATCCGCCAATGCCCCAACAGGCGACCCATGCTGTCATCGCCGAAGATGTCGGTGTTGTACTGCACGCTTGCGTACCGGTCGCCTCCCGTGTCGACGAACTCCAGCGTCAGGTCGTACTCGGTGGCGGCCCGGCTGCTCGGCAACGCCTCGACCGTGAGCCCAGGGAGCTCGAACGGCGACATCGCCGCATTCTGGACGATGAACATCGCCTGGAACAGCGGCGGGCGCGCCGGATCCCGGCGGGGATGCAGCGCCTCCACCAGGTGCTCCACGGGCATGTCCTGGTGCTCGAAGGCACCGAGCGCGACCTCTCGCACGCGCCGCAGCAGTTCGACGAAGGTAGGGTCGTTGGCCAGGTCCACGCGCAGCACGAGGGTGTTGACGAAGCACCCGATCAGGTTTTCCACCTCGGTCCGGGTGCGGTTGGCCACCGGTGTGCCGATCAGGATGTCGGTCTCGCCGGAGTACCGGGAGACCAGCACGGCGAATGAAGCCAGCAGGGCCATGAAGCGGGTAACGCCCTCCCGCTGGCACAGCGCGTCCACATCGGCCAGCAGGCCGTCTGGGAACCCGATGGTTTCCCTGGCGCCGCCGTACGTCCTCGTCAGAGGGCGGGGTCGATCGGTGGGCAGATTCAGGAACGGCGGAGCGTCGGCGAGCCGCTCGGTCCAGTAGTCGAGATGGTCCCGGAGGGCGTCCCCGTCCAGCCAGGACCGTTGCCATCCGGCGAAGTCGGCGTACTGCACGGGCAGCGGTGCCGGTGGTGTCGGTGTGCCCGTTGCCGCACTGGCCCGGTACAGTGCCATTAATTCTCTGAGCAGCACGTCCACAGACCACATGTCCGCGATGATGTGGTGAATCGTCAGAGCCAGGACGTACTCGTCCTGGCCGGTGCGCAGCACAGCGGTCCGCAGCAACGGTAGCCGGGTCAGGTCGAATGGACGCCTAACCTGCGCGGCCACCAGCCTCCTGGATTCGGCCCCGAGTTCCGGCTCGCCCAGACC
>DASUJK010000294.1:0-6527 GCA_036279295.1 Pseudonocardiaceae bacterium
CCTGTAGAAGCCGGGAACGAAATCGTCATCGTACTCGTTTTCGAAAGTGTCAGGCCGAACAGCGAAGCAGCCCGCAAGCCAGCGGGCGCGGAGCCAGAGGTACGCCACGCAGGCTTTCACAAGGGTGTGAGGACCGCCGCGTCGGTGTTTTGACGCGCCCGCACGCAGCCCGCAACACAAGGGGGAGGGAGCACCATGACCGTCCCGCAGACCATGGAACGCGAAGTTCCGGAGTTCGCCGCCGAGGCAGACCTCGACGCACAGAGTCCGGCCGCCGATCTGGTTCGGGTGTACCTCAATGGTATCGGTAAGACAGCGCTGCTGACCGCCGAGCAGGAGGTAGAACTCGCCAAGCGCATCGAGGCAGGCGTCTTCGCCCAGCACATGCTGGACACCGCGAAGAAGCTCGCGCCCAAGCGTCGCGAGGAGCTGACCGCACTTGTCCGCGATGGCCGAGTCGCCAAGAACCACCTGCTGGAGGCGAACCTCCGGTTGGTCGTGTCGCTGGCCAAGCGGTACACGGGCCGGGGGATGCCACTGCTCGACCTGATCCAGGAGGGGAACCTGGGTCTGATCCGCGCGGTGGAGAAGTTCGACTACGCCAAGGGGTACAAGTTCTCCACGTACGCGACGTGGTGGATCCGGCAGGCCATCACCAGGGGCATGGCCGACCAGAGCCGCACCATTCGACTGCCTGTCCACCTGGTGGAACAGGTCAACAAGCTGGCCAGGATCAAGCGTGACCTGCATCAGACGCTCGGCCGTGAGGCGACCCACGAAGAGCTGGGCAAGGAGGTCGGCCTGACCCCGGAGAAGGTCGCCGACCTGCTCGACCACGCCCGCGACCCGGTGAGCCTGGACATGCCCGTCGGCAGCGACGAGGACGCCCCGTTGGGTGACTTCATCGAGGACGGCGAGGCGACCGACGCCGAGAGCGCGGTCATCTCCGGGCTGCTGCAGGACGACCTGCGCCGCGTACTGGCCACGCTGGACGACCGGGAGCAGTCGGTGATCCGGCTGCGCTACGGCCTGGACGACGGCCAGCCCAGGACGCTGGACCAGATCGGCCGCCAGTTCGGGCTGTCCCGCGAGCGCGTCCGGCAGATCGAGCGCGAGGTCATGTCGAAGCTGCGCCAGGGTGACCGGGCGGAGCGCCTGCGGGCCTACGCCAGCTGACCTGAACACCGAACCGACACGCGTACGGCGAGTGCCATTGGCACTCGCCGTTCGCGCTTTTCCGGGGTGGATCGTGGCAGTGATTGCTCTCACTCGAATGCGGGAGTGACTTGTGATTTGAGTCACGCCAGGCTGATAAGTACTCCGGAAACTTCGCCACCGTGGCACCAGCACGGGCCACGGTCGCGCGCGCCGGGAGGTCGGGACGGTTGCGGGCCGGCCCGGCCTTCCGATGTCCGGACACTGTCCGGACCCGGTCGCCGTGACATCGCGCGGTAACGTCACCAGCGTGACCACTCTGTTCCAGCACACCGAAGTGCTACCGCTCGGCCGCGACAATCACACCGAGTACCGGTTGTTGACGACTGACGGTGTCGGCGTCGAACGGGCGGCGGGCAGAGAGTTTCTCACCATCGAACCGGATGTGTTGACCGAATTGGCCCGCGAGGCTATTCGGGACATCCAACATCTGTTGCGCCCGTCACATCTGGCCCAGTTGCGCGCCATCATCGACGATCCGGAAGCCAGCCCGAACGACCGGTTCGTCGCGACCGACCTGTTGCGCAACGCATGTGTGTCGGCCGGCGGTGTGCTGCCGATGTGCCAGGACACCGGTACCGCGATCGTGATCGGCAAGCGCACCGAGTCGGTGCTCACCGGTGGCACCGACGAGGCGGCTATCTCGGCCGGCATCTTCGATGCCTACCAGCAGCTCAATCTGCGCTACTCCCAGATGGCCCCGATGAACTTCTGGGAGGAGCGCAACACCGGCACCAACCTGCCGGCCCAGGTCGAGCTGTACAACTCCCCCGGCATCGACCCGCACTACGAGTTCCTGTTCATGGCCAAGGGCGGCGGCAGCGCCAACAAGACGTTCCTGTACCAGGAAACCAAGGCGCTGCTGAACCCGACGCGACTGGCTCGGTTCCTGGACGAGAAGCTGCGCAGCCTCGGCACGTCCGCCTGTCCCCCGTACCACCTGGCGATCGTCGTGGGCGGCACGTCGGCGGAGTTCAACCTGAAGGTCGCGAAACTCGCGTCGGCGCGCTATCTGGACACGCTGCCGACGCAAGGCTCGCCGCTGGGCCACGCCATCCGGGACACGGACCTGGAGCAGCAGGTGCTGGCGATGACACGCCAGTTCGGCATCGGCGCGCAGTTCGGCGGCAAGTACTTCTGCCATGACGTACGGGTGATCCGGCTGCCCCGGCACGGCGCTTCGTGCCCGGTGGGCATCGCGGTGTCCTGTTCGGCCGACCGGCAGGCGAAGGCGAAGATCACGCCGGAGGGCGTGTTCCTGGAGCAGCTGGAGCGTGATCCGGCCCGGTTCCTGCCCGACGTCACCGACGAATCGCTCTCCGACGAGGTCGTGCGTGTCGACCTGAACCGGCCGATGGCCGAACTGCGGGCCACACTGACCGCGCTGCCGGTGAAGACGCGGCTGTCGCTGTCCGGTCCGTTGGTGGTGGCCAGGGACATCGCGCACGCCAAGATCAAGGAGCGGCTGGACGCAGGCGAGCCGATGCCGCAGTACCTGCGTGACCACCCCGTCTACTACGCGGGTCCGGCCAAGACCCCGGACGGTTACGCGTCCGGCTCGTTCGGCCCGACCACGGCGGGCCGGATGGACTCCTACGTCGCCCAGTTCCAGGAGGCGGGCGGCTCGCTGGTGATGTTGGCCAAGGGCAACCGGTCGCAGCAGGTCACCGACGCGTGCCAGGCCAACGGCGGCTTCTACCTCGGTTCGATCGGCGGCCCGGCCGCCCGGCTGGCCCAGGACTGCATCCGCAAGGTCGACGTCCTGGAGTACCCGGAGCTGGGCATGGAAGCCGTGTGGCGCATCGAGGTCGAGGACTTCCCTGCGTTCGTCGTGGTGGACGACAAGGGCAACGACTTCTTCGCCGGCACGTCGCGGCCGACACTCCAGATCTCGTTCCGGAGGTGAGCTGATGGACTTCGTCCTGGTGCACGGCACCACCCAGTCACCGGCGGCCTGGGACCGTGTCGCGGGCTCACTGACCGAGCGCGGCCATCGGGCGTTCGCCGTGGACCTGCCGGTCGACCAACCCGACCTGCTGGTTGAGGACTACGCCCGGATCGCGGTCGAGCAGGTGGCCGACGACGTGCGCGAACCCGTTGTGGTGGCCCATTCCGGCGGCGGTCTGGTGCTGACCGAACTGGGTCGCCGACTGCGGGCGCAGCACCTGGTGTGGCTGGCCGCGGTCATCCCGGACTTCGCAGGTGGCCGCAGCCTGCTGGACCAGATCAACGAGGACATCACCGGCATGTTCGGCACGGAGTGGCCGCAGTGGGCGGGCGAGGACCCGACCGAGGCGGCCTACTTCCTGTTCCACAGCTGCGATCTGGCCACCCTGCGCTGGGCGGTGGGCACACTGCGGACGTGGCGTCCGGTGGCCGCGTACTCCGAGCCTGCCGGCAAGGCGCCGGACGTGCCGTCCACCTACGTGCTACCCCGGGACGACCGCACGCTCACCCCGACATGGATGCGTACGGCCGCCCGCGAGCGACTAGGCGCGGCTCCGGTGGAGATCGACGGGGACCACTGTCCCCACGTCGCCTACTCGGAACTCGTCGCCACGATCCTGACCGGCGTCACCGGCTAGTTGTGCCTGGTGACGCTGGAAAACACGATGGTGCGGCTGCCCAGCGGCGCGCTCAGCGTCACCGTGACCGGCACCTGACGAACGATCATCGGGCACACCTGGCCGGCGTGGCTGGTGATCGTGGTGACCACCAGGATCGCCACCGAGGTTGACGTCTGGGACGTCACCTGCCCGGTGATGTGCTGGCAGCCGGACTGCTCCACGACGAACACGACCTGCTTGCCGTCCTTCGTGGCCTGCACGCCCGTCGGTGGGACGGACTTGCCGCTGTTGTGCACCTGGGCGGGCGGCACCGGTGTGTGCTGCGGCTTCGGCAGCGGCACGATCACCGGCGGCGTGGTACCCGCGGCCGGGGCCGTGGTCGGCACCGTCATCGGTGCCGTCACGACAGGAGTGGTCGTCACCGGCGCGGGAGCCGACGACGGTGCGGCCGGCGCGATGGCGAGTGTCCCCCCGCCAGTGGTCGACGACGGGGTCTGCGCCCCGCAGGCAGCCACGGTGAGCAGCGCCAAGCTCGCGCCGATCAATAAGCCAGCTGACTTTCTCATCACCGGTTCATCCCCTAATGATCGACATCAGCAGCACCACGGTCCGGTCGCCGAGGGGCTTGGCCAGGTTGACGGACATCGGCTTGTAGCGCAGGAACTGGGGGCAGGCATGCTCGCCGGTGCCGCCCTCCTGCTGGATCAGCCGGACGGTGACCTGCTGGTCGGTCTGCTGGTCCACGGTGGCGCGGGACGTGAAGCAACCGCCATCCTCGCCTTCGAACCCGAGCACCGTACCCCCGTGCTCGGTCCACACCTCCCTGGGGAAGCTGCTGGGCAGCGCATGGGCGTCCACCTGCGCGCCGGGCACCTGGACGGCACCGCTGGGCAGGTGCACACCCGGGATCGGCGGTCCGATCACGGTGGGGTGCGGCGCGGTCGTGGTCGTGGTCGGACCCGTCGTGCTGAGAGTGTCGCCGCTACCGACCGCGACCGTGCCAGCCTTGGCACAGCCGGCCACCAGGACCAGCAGGACTCCTGCTCCGATCACAGCTCCCAGGTGTCTCATGAGAGCAGGACGGAACGAGCACACCGACAGGTTGCACGCCCGTCACCGCTGGTCGGCGAGCACCTTGTCCAGGCCGGCCAGCGTGGCCTCGATGCCCTTGGTGTTGCGGTCCAGGAAACCGAGCATCCCGTAGGCGAAGCCACCGGGCGCCGTGGACCAGTCGAACGTCTCGGACACCTCGGTGGTGTTCTCGTCCACCGGCTTGAGCTCCCAGCGCCAGCGGTGGCCGCCCACGTGCCGCCACGCGATCAGCCGGTTCTCCTCGTACTCCACGACCGTGTTCGTGATCCGGTAGGGCACGCCCTGGCGCATGTCCATGCCGAACTTCGAACCGAGTTCGAGCCGTTGCGGGCTCCCGGTCCGCGACGCCAGGACGGTGCCGGAGCCGTCCAGCAGCGGGTGCTTGGTCGGGTCCGTGAGCAGGTCGAAGACTCGTTCGGCCGGTGCGTGCACGACCACGGTCCTGGTGATCTTCTTTCCGTCAGTCACCGGGCAACCTTAGATCCAGCACACCGGGCAGATCCGCAATCGACGCCAACACGTGCGTGGCACCTGCCGAGCGCAGTTCGGTCTCGGTGGCGGCCCCGGTCAGCACGACGACGACCCCGGCCCCGGCCCGCGTCGGCCGGGGTGAGCGTGAGGTCGGCGATGTCCTGCCAACCCAGCGCGGCGACGATCGCGTCCTGGGTCGGACGCGCGAATCCGGTCACCAGCGCTACCTTGCGACCCGATGCCCGTAGCCCGGAGATCGCTTCCTCCGCACCGGGAATCGGCGCACACCGTCCGTTGTGGACGAATTCGGCGTAGTACCGCTCGAATGCGGCATGGCCTGCGGCGCGGCGTTCTCCGCACCGCCGAGCAGCGCGCGGAACACGGTGATGGCTGGTGAGCAGGACATACCCCGGCCGCCCGGTCCGGTGACCGGCCAGACCCTTCGGTCGACTGGTCGCGGTGCACCACCTGAGTGGTGTCGTGGCACTGCGCGCAGACACCTGCCCAGCGCCGTCGGATCGGCCGGCCGAGCAGCGCCTCGGCAACGTTGCGCACCGAAGCACCGCGCGCCTCGGCCTCCCGCTCGATGTGCACCACCCGGTGGCCACGGCGCACCGCGTGCCAGGCGTGCATGGTGCCGAGTAACCCACCGCCGACGATCACGATCCACATGGCCACAACGTCCACCCCGACACGCCGGAGCAGATCTGGTCCAGATGGGTTATCGTTCTGTTATCTACCTCGGCAGGTCGTACCGGACGGCGAGCCCGTCCAGCAGCGCCTGGAGGCCTCGGTCGAACCGGCGGGCCGTTGCCTCCTCGGTGAACACGTGTTGCCAGCCTTCGCCGCGCTGGGTCTGCTCGTACAACTCCCTGGTCAGCGGGAAGTCACCGGCCGCCAACTGGGCCTTCGCGAACTCCACCGCGGCGTCCACGTCGTCGTCGGTCGGGGTCTCGGTCCTGGCCCGGACCTCCTCGGACCGCAGCAGGTAGCCGTGCACGTAGTCGTCGATGATCGCCATGATCTCGATCTTGGTCGGGAAGTCGGCGTCGAGTTCCCGCAGCGCATGCAACGACTGCTCGAAGTGCAGCATCGCGTTCGGCCCCATCGCGGCGTAGCGCAGGGACACCAGTGCCCACGGATGCGGCCCGATCGCGGCCACCGTCTGGCGGGAGATGAGCG
>DASUJK010000295.1:0-3616 GCA_036279295.1 Pseudonocardiaceae bacterium
GATGCCGGCACGCGAGAGCGTGCCGGCACCACGGTGTTCGAACTCGCTGTCATAAGCGTCAGTTACCCGACTGCAGGATCTTGTTCAACGCGGTGTCCGCGTCGGCAGCCGCCTGCTTGGTCGTCTTGCTGCCGCTCAGGACCGCGGTGAGCATCGTCTTCAGCGGGTTGTTGCCCGCCTCGACGGCCGCCCAGCTCGGCGTGGTCGGCGTGACCTTGCCGGTCTTGGACGACGCTGCCATGGCCGCACCGACCGGGGTGCTGGTCAGCGCGTTCACGTTGGTGGACGTACCGGGGATCGCACCGTTGGTCGCGAGCTGACCCTGGTACTTGGCGCTGGACTCCAGTGCCACGTAGGCGTCGGCCGCGTCCTGGTTCTTGCTGTTGGCCGCGATACCGATGTCCGAGCCACCGAGGAAGGCCGGGGCGACCTTGCCTGGCGTCTTGGACGGGATCGGGAACGCGCCGAAGTCGTTGGCCAGCGACGGGTCGTCCTTCAGGACGCCGGCCAGCTCCCAGTTGAAGCCGATGAACTGCGCCACGTGGCCGCCGTCCTTCGCGACCACGTCGGACTGCGCCGGGGTGGCCTCGTCGGTGTCCTTCGGTGCCGTGGTGCCGGAAGCGTCGTAGAGCTGCTTGTAGAAGTTGATGCCGGCCTGCGCCTGCGGGGTGTCCAGCGTCGCGGTGAAGGTGCCGTTGTTGTCCTTGGCGACGTCACCACCCTGGTCCCAGATGAAGGACAGCGCCGGGTACCACTCCTGGCCGGGCAGGTACAGCGACTGGAACTCCGGGTCGCTGGTGTTCGCGGCCTTGAGCTTGTTGATGTCGGCCAGCCATTCCGCGTCCGAGGTGGGCGTGCTCGTGATGCCCGCCTTGGCGAACATGTCCTTGCGGTAGATGACCGTGCGGTCCGCGGCGTAGAACGGCACCGCGTACTGCTTGCCCTCGAAGGCCCCCGAGTCCTTGAGCGCCTGGTTCCACTGGCCACAGTTGAACTGGTTGTCGTTGGTGGTGATGTCCGCCAGCTCGCCGGCCTCCGCGTAGGAGACGGCCTGCGTGTTGCCCATTTCGATGACGTCGGGCGGAGTGCTGGACGAAAGTGCCTTGTTCAGCTTCGCGACGATGCCGTCCCATTCCTGGATCTGGTAATTGATCTTCCAGCCGGGGTGGGCCTGCTCGAATTCGGCGTTGAGCGCTTCCGCCCAACCCTTGGGAGCCGATCCGTCCATCAACCAGACGGTCAGCGTGCCGCCGCCACTGACGGACGGCGCCGATGATTTGCCGGCACATGCCGGTGCTGCCGATGCGTTCGATGCGCCGCCGGATTTGCCGCCGCCGCTGCCACTGGCGCTCTGGGTCGAGGAGCTGCTACCGCAGCCAGCAGCGGCCAGCGCCACCGTCGCGGCGCAGACCGCCAACAGGGTCACGCGCTTCACTGTTGCCGTCCTTCCGTGTCCCGCCAATATCCTGGCCGGACTGGTTTAGACCAATGCGGACCAGGGTGGTCCACACCACACTCCATGTCAAGGACGATGCGAAGTCGTTGCACAACGGCCTGTGGACGGCGCTGGGCGGCGATATCCGGAATGAGAGGTAAGGGCTGCCGCGCCCTGTGTTGGCCACAACTCGGTCGCCAACTGATCGACACACGGGGGTGTCATCGCGCGGACCGGCCCGGACAGGGCATCCTGTCTGCATGGCAGGCGCGAGGAGGGTGGCATGCTCGAAATGTCGACAGCGGGGCTAGAGGCCACGGCCAGGGCGCGGGCGCAACGGGAACCCAAGTACTGGGGACTCAAGCGACACCTCCTTGACCTGCTCCGTTCCATGCCACCCGGCTCCCCGATCCCCACCGAGCGATCGCTGGCCGCCGAGTTCGACGTGTCCCGAACGACGGTCCGCCAGGCGCTGGCCGAACTGACCGTCGAAGGCCGGCTACTGCGGGTACAGGGCAAGGGCACGTTCGCCGCCGAGCCCAAGGTGGCGCAGCGGCTCCAGCTGTCCTCGTACACCGAGGACATGCGGGCCCAGGGCCGTCAGCCGGGGTCCCGCCTGCTGGAGATGTCCGAGGAACCGGCCGACGCCGACCTGTCCCGGCTGCTCGGCATCCGGGCCAGCGCCAAGGTGCTCCGGCTCAACCGGTTGCGGCTGGCCGACGGTGAGCCGATGGCCATCGAGACCACCCACCTGCCGCTGGCCCGGTTCCGTGGGCTGCGCAGGTACGTCACGTCCGGCGGCTCGCTGTACCAGGTGCTGCGGGAGCGGTTCGGGGTCGAGATGGGTCACGCCGAGGAGACCATCGAGACGGCACTGGCCAGCCCGGCCGAGGCCGAACTGCTCGGTGCCGACGTCGGCCTGCCGATGCTGCTGCTGTCGCGGCACTCGTTCGACACTGACGGCAAGCCGGTGGAGTGGGTGCGGTCCATCTACCGAGGTGACCGTTACAAGTTCGTGGCGACGCTGAACCGGCCGTGACCGCTCCGATCCCGTGGCGCTCCACCCGGGCCAAGGGCGTCCTGACCACGACGATCATCGGCACCGGCATGGCGATGCTGGACGGCTCGATCGTCAACGTCGCGCTGCCCAGGATCGGCAGCGAGCTGCACGGGTCGGTGGCCGACCTGCAGTGGATCGTGGACGGCTACCTGCTCACCCTGGCCGGCCTGGTGCTGGTCGCGGGTGCGCTCGGTGACCGGTACGGCAGGCGCCGGATCTACCTGATCGGCGTGGTGTGGTTCGGCGCGGCGTCCCTGCTGTGCGGCGTGGCCCCGACGGTCGGCCTGTTGATCGCCGCGCGGACTCTGCAGGGGGTCGGCGGCGCACTGCTCACCCCGGGTGCGCTGGCCATCCTGGAGTCGTCGTTCGCGCGGGAGGACCGGTCGCGAGCGATCGGCGCGTGGTCGGGCCTGTCCGGTGTGGCCGCGGCTGTCGGTCCGCTGTTCGGTGGTCTGCTGATCCAGTTGTGGTCGTGGCGGCTGGCGTTCCTGATCAATCCGCCGGTCGCGGTGGTGTGCGTGATCCTGGCGCTGCGGTTCGTCCCCGAGTCGCGGGACACCACCATGACCGGTCGACCGGACCTGCTCGGCTCGGCCACCGGCGCGCTGGGCCTGGCCGGGATCACCGCGCTGCTGGTGGAGGCGCCCGGCACCGGCCTGGCCAACCCGTTCGTGCTGGTCGCCGGCGTGGTCGGGGTGGTCGGGCTCGCCGCGTTCGTGGTCCGCCAGCGCCGGTCCGCCGACCCGCTGGTGCCGCCCGGCCTGTTCGCGAACCGCACGTTCACCCTGGCCAACCTGCTGACGTTCGTCGTCTACGCGGCACTGGGTGGGGTCTTCCTGCTGCTGGTCGTGCAGTTGCAGATCTCGCTGCACTACTCGCCGACCCTGGCCGGCCTGGCCGGGCTGCCGGTCACGATCCTGATGCTGCTGCTGTCCGCGCGGTCGGGCAAACTCGCGCAGCGGATCGGGCCACGCACCCAGCTGGTCGTCGGTCCGCTGCTGCTCACCGCCGGCATGCTGCTGCTGCGCAACGTGCACCCCGGCGCCAGTTACCTGACCGGCGTGCTGCCCGGTGTCGTGGTGTTCGGCCTCGGGCTCTCGGCGATGGTCGCCCCGGTCACC
>DASUJK010000296.1:0-5278 GCA_036279295.1 Pseudonocardiaceae bacterium
AGGTCACGGGCTACTTCAGCGGTGGGTTTGCCGGTTTCGATCACCATTTGCACGGCCTCGGCCCGGAACTGTGGGCTGAACTTGCGGCGATGCTCGGGCATGGGTGTCATCCTCTCGGATCAGGAGTCCCTGTCCAAGATCATTGGTACACCCCAGTTGACTGACGGGCCATGAGGTGGTGATGGCTCCTCTGGCTGGCAGGTCTGGCTGGCGGGGCGGGTGGGTTGAGGCGTTCGGACGACACCGGGCAGAGGGGGTTGGCTGGCGATGTTGTGCCACCAGTCAACCTTCGGACCGTGTCTTGCCGGTGATCGCCGGGTGGCGTCTGGTGTCGGTTGGTGAGGCTGCGAGGTTGGTGTAGCGCCAGGCGGCGAGGAGGTGGCGGAGGTGTCCGTAGGAGATGACGGCGGTGCCCAGAGCGGCGGTGCCGGCCGGCCGCCGAATCGAGGGGTGCGAATCCTGGTGTCCAGCCTGGTAGCTGGTGGGTGGCAGGGAGCCAGGCGTGGAGCGGTTGGCCGCGATGCTGGTGATGGAGCCGACTAGTCATGGGTCGCCCTTGCGGGCGTTCCTTCGCGGGCTGAAAATCGGTGGTGGCTGCCCGTTGACGTCGTGGTTCTATGGTCCCGCAGAGGCCGTCGACTAGTCGGGCGCCGGGAACCGTGTGATGGGTCCTTCACTGTGGCATTCGAGCACGCGGATTAGCTTCTGCACCTCCCTGCGGCTCCCCGGGCAGCCCCTATTGGACTGTTCGGGGAAGACCGTCAGGAGGCAGGAGATGCTGACCTCGGCAGAAGACCACCAGGACATCATCGAGCGAGTCGCGGCCCTGGACATCGGCAAAGCCGAGGTGATGTGCTGTGTGCGGGTGCCCGATGAGCACCACCCGGGTAAGCGGCTGCAGGAGATCACCCCCTACTCCACGATGACCCGCTCGCTGATGCTGCTGGCCGACCGGCTCACCGGACTGGGAGTGACACGGGTGGTGATGGAAGCCACGGCCGACTACTGGAAACCGGTGTTCTACCTGCTGGAAGCCGCCGGTTTGCAGGTGTGGTTGGTCAACGCCCGCGACGTGAAACATCTGCCCGGCCGCCCGAAGACCGACAAGCTGGACGCGGTGTGGCTGGCCAAGGTCACCGAACGGCAGATGCTGCGACCCAGTTTCGTGCCTCCCGAACCGGTCCGGCGACTGCGGGATCTCACCCGCTACCGCACTGACCTGGTGCGTTCGCGCACTGCGGAGAAGAACCGAGTGGAGAAGCTCCTGGAAGATGCCTGCATCAAGCTCTCGGTGGTCGTGTCGGACCTGTTCGGGGTGTCGGGGCGGGACATGATGAATCAGCTGATCGCCGGGCAACGTGACGTCGTGGTCCTGGCACGGTTGGCGCGCACGGGGATGCGGAAGAAGATCCCGGTCTTGCAGGAGGCGTTGACCGGGCGTTTCACCGAGCATCACGCGTTTCTGCTGTCCACGATGCTGCGCCGGATCGACAGCGTCAACGCCGACATCGCCGAGGTGGAGTCTCAGATCGAGGCGGTGATCGCCCCTTTCGCGGCAGCGGTGCGCCGGCTTGATGAGGTCGTCGGGATCGGTGTCACCGCGGCCTGGATTCTCATCTCGGAGATCGGGGTGGACATGAGCAGGTTCCCCACGGCCGGGCATCTGACCTCGTGGGCGAAGTTCGCCCCGGGAGTGAGCCAGTCCGCGGGGCGTCGTAAGGGCAATGGGGCCACCGGGCACGGCAATCGGTACTTGGCTTCGGTGTTGGGGGAGATCGCGGTCGCGGTGGGGCGGACGGACACGTTCCTGGGTGAGCGGTACCGGCGGATCGCGCGTCGGCGGGGCACGAACAGGGCCATCGTCGCGGTGGGGCGGTCGGTGCTGGTGGTGATTTGGCATCTGCTCTCAGATCCCGGGGCCCATTTCGAGGATCTCGGGTCGGATTTCTACCAGCTCAGCCGTGGCACCGAACGGCAGAAGACCAGCTACATCCGCCAGCTCCGGGCGCTGGGTTACCGGGTCACCCTCGAGCCCCTTGCCTGAGTCCGGACCTCGATCGATCCGCTGCTTGTTGAAGGACTCATCCGGCTGCGCTGCGCTATGCCGGATGCTGTCGCGCGCCTGGAGACGTTGATTTTCGGACTAGGAAGCCGGTCCAACGACCAGACTGGACACCAGGACCCGCACCACCCAAATCGGCGCAGCCGTCTGGCCCACGATGGGGCTTTCGGCTATCGACGGGCGTGGACGCGGGTATTAAGGGCTGAGGTCGTCATGCAGGAGCAGGAGCGAAACTGGAGTGGACAATGTGCTCGTGACTACGGGAACTGCGCTGAACTGACTTCAACGGACCCGCGTTGTGCAGGTAATCTGGGGGTCAAGGGGTCGCAGGTTCAAATCCTGTCGTCCCGACGGTCGAAGCATTGAATAATGTCAGGTCAAGAGCCTGCGGGGCGTATGAGAGACCCGGTCCACATCGGACCGGGTCTCTCACGTTTATCACGAACGCTTGTACGGTTGCGTTGATCGCGCGTTGTGGAGATGGCGCCCTGCGAGTCGACTGTCACACCATGTAGTGGGCGCGAGATGTGCTTACGGTTCGCGAATACGCAGCTCGGTGCCTTCTGGACGTCGCGCCACCGCATCCATCGATCACGCCGGGTGACCGATGGTGGTCCGCGCCGACGTGGCGCACTTGATAACACGGCGCATCAAGCTCGCCATGGGGTCGCCAGGAATGCATGGTGGTGGTACTTGAAGTCGGGCGGCAGTGTGTGAGCAGGGACTTTTCATCGGCACAGGTACTGCTGGGAACTGGCAGATGGCACCGCGGTCCTGATTCAGGCCAAGCGGACCCGCAGTGGGGGCGCGGCTGGCCGCGCTGCGATAGCACCGGTACGCGACGGCAAAGCGGAGTCTGGGTCGAGCACGGCGAATAGGTTGGCGCGTGCCTTCGGGGTGTGCGCGGTGGACGACCGCGACCCGCTGGTCCTGACCGATCTGGCAGTCGCCCAAACAGGTGATCACGCATCTGTTGCCAGCCAACACTGCACTGCCGGCATTCGTGGTCGAGCACCGCACCCGCCGGGTCCATGTGCTCGGCGTCACCACCCGTCCGACCGGAGCCTGGGTAACTCAGATGGCCCGCAATCTGGCCGCGGGTCTTGACGGCGCCGGACACAGCTTCGCCCACCTGATCCGCGACCGGGACGCCAAGTTCACCACCGCTTTCGGCGCGGTGTTCGCTTATATTGGCGTTGACCTTGCCTCGGAGGACTGCTCAACGAATATCATCCTGCCGCCTAAAACTCCAGATCACGGCAAGTGGCAGAGTTTTCGACCAGCACAGGCTACGATTTTCCCAGATGCCCTGGGGGAAACGGAGTCTCGTCATGTCGAACAGCTCTCGTCGATTAGTCCATTTTGTCCTTGTGGTGGTCCTAGGCGTTGTCGGATTCGCGGTCGGCGCGGCACCCGCGTCGGCCGCGAATCCGCTGCCAACGCTGACCGCGCTGTCCTGGAGTCTCCCGAACGTCAACGCGACGTCGGGCGCCGCGACCAACACGTTGAACTGGACCGTCGAGTACCCCGGCACCCATGTGCCGGTCGACGGCTCGCTCACCATCGGAATGCGGAGCGCGACGCCAGATGTGTTCCTGCCGCTACGGCAGGCGGTCTCGTTCAACGGCAACGACGTGCGTCAGACGTCGGCAGTGGTGTCGGGCAACCTCACGGTCACCTACTCCTACACGTTCGCCCTGCCGCCTTCGGCGTTCACCACGCACCCCACGTGGGGGGTCTTCTCGATCTTCGCGAACAGCGGCCAGTTCGGCGAACTCTCGCTGACCGCCCCCGATCTGGCCCAGTCGCCGTACCAGCCCGACTTCACGTCGGACTCCACTTTGGATCTGGGGCCGTCGGTCGGTTCGGTCACCGTGGCCCAGCCGTTCGTCTTCGAGAGCCACCTCGGCGCGAACCTGGGCTGGCAGGTCGTGCCGGCGACGACGCAGCCGGCATGGATCGACGCGGTCTCGGTCGACCTGACCGCGCCAGACGGCTCCACGTTGTCGCTGTCCAGCCCCGCCAACACGCAGCCGGGTCACTTCGTGGATCAGATCACGAGCACGTTCCCGCCGCGCCTGAGTGTGGTGCTTCCCGCGTCCGCGCCGAGTGGCACCTACACCGTCCAGCGGATGGTCATCGCCGACGAACTCGGCGCGACGACCACGGTGACGGCACCCCCGGGTGGTTCGTTCGTCGTGACCCGCAACGAGACGATCGGGGCGACCAGGTTCCAGTTCGTATCCAACGACGTCAACGACTGGTCGGGTCCGCAGACGGTGGACCTGACGATGCATGTCACGAGCCAGCCACAGGTCAACAGTGTGACGGTGGTGTTTGACAACAGTGGATGCGTAGCCGGTGCGCCAGTGTTGGTAGCCGACACGGACATCGTGTCGGTGCCGGTGACGATGGCCGAGGCGACCCCGCAATGCTCGGTGAACGGGATAAAACTGGGCAACACGGCGGGCGATGTCAGTGCGTTCGGCCCGGCCTACGACAACCCGACCATCCTGCCGGTACTCTCGGCGATATCCCTGCCAGCGGCGACGGTCACGAACATCACCGTCGACAAGAAGACGATCGACTACGACACGGGTGGCACGGTCAACGTCTCGATGGACGTGTCGTCGCAGGCGGGTGTCACCGAGGTCGAGGCGTTCGTGTCCAGTGATTTCGCGGGAAGTATCCGGCTGGGTCGGCTGCTCTCCGGCCATGTCATCGTGCCGGTCACCGTCAAGCCGCACACGCCGCCCGGACCGCTGCCGCTGGATGTGTTGGTCATCGAGGCGGACAACCTGGAGGGCAATTTCCAGCCTCCCGGCATCGTGGTGGGGCCGCCGGGTGCCGGCGAGTTCATCCCCGTCAGTCCGAGCCGGTTGCTGGACACCAGGAAGACCGGTGGTCCGGTGGGTGCGGGTGGTCAGGTGAGCATTCCGGTCGCCGGTGTGAACGGGGTGCCGGCGGATGCGACGGCCGTTGTCATGAACCTGACTGCGACGGCGCCGACGGCGAGCACGTTCCTGACGGCGTGGCCGCACGGGCAGGTCAGGCCGGGAACGTCGAACCTGAATCCAGTGGCGGGGCAGACGTTGGCCAACGAGGTGACGGCGCCGATCGGTGCGAACGGCAAGGTCGACGTGTTCAACCACGTCGGTTCGGTGCAGGTGATCGCCGACCTGCTCGGCTACTACGAGCCCACTATCGCCGGGCTCT
>DASUJK010000297.1:0-6711 GCA_036279295.1 Pseudonocardiaceae bacterium
CTTGGTCCAGCGACCGAACACGGCATAGCCGGTGTAGCGCGGGTTTTCGAGGATTGCCCGCACGGTGCTGCCCTGCCATCCATCGGCGAGTCGATGCCGATTCTGTTCCGGCCGCAACGCTGACGGACACGGAATCCCGTCACGGTTGAGCCCGTTCGCGATCGCCCGATCCCCCACCCCATCGAGATACTCGGCGAAGATCCGCCGGACCACCTCGGCCGCCGCCTCATCGATAGCCAGCAACCGCAGCCGAAAACCCTCCTGAGCCTTCCGTGGATTCGGATGCGGGCCGCCATCCACCACCAGGTAGCCATACGGCGCCCGGCCGCCCTGATGACGCCCCTCATTGAGCACCTGGGCGTCCATCGCGGCGCGTACCCGAGCTTGTACGTGCTGGCGCTCCGACTCGCTCATCCCGCCCAGCACGCTCATCAGCATCTTGTGCGACGGGTTGCGCGGGTCGTACTTGCCGCCGAGTTCCGGGACCCACAGATCGACGCCATACGCCTCGAACCGTGGCGCGATCAGAGAGAACTGGTTGCCGAACCAACAGCGGGTCCCCTCCCCCACCACCACGGCGTTCCAACCCCGGTTCGGGTCCTTCAGTGCGGCCAGCAGCCGCGCGGCGTCCTCCCGTCGATCCCACGGCACCGAGCGGGACTGGCCCACGTCGAAATACTCGGCCGCCACGGTCCCGCCGAACGGCCCGATGAACTTCCGAGCATTGCCGAACTGCCAGCCTCGCGAGGTAGTCGGGTCCTGGTTGTCCTCCGTGGAGCACCGTCCGTACAGCGCTGTCGAGCCGATCCCGTCCTCAACGGCGTCGACGACCTCGATGCCCATGAGTTCGTCCAGCGTCGCCCACCGGTCACGGCTGATTTCAGCAGTCACGCCCGTCTCCTTCCGTCGGCCCGTCAGGAACCTCGACCTCGGTCAGGTCAACCAGTATCGCAAGTAGTATGCGACTCGCTCTCCTGTTCAGCACAGGTGGACCGTCAGGAAGTCGGACAGTGACGCGCCGCTCGTCGGCGTTGTCCCTGGTCATGGTAGGTCCCGCCGAGCATCACCGGCAGAGCTGATTTCATCAATTGCCGCTCGCAGGTCGGCTGTCGCGTAGCCACGGAACCGGCCGAAGGTGCCGTCCTCATTCACCACGCGCGTGCGGACCGTGCGACAGCCCAGCTCGCTCATCTGCCGGGCGAACGTGGTCAGCTCAACGGACAGCGCCTCGACCAGTTCAACGGTCGGCACGAACTCGCGCTCGTCCAAGTCGTCACCGAGGTAATCGACCACCGACGCCAACGGCTCCGGCAAGTCCACCGCCGCCGGCTCAGCCTCGAACGGATGCCCAGCACCGATCGCCCGAACCGCCGTCGCATGATCCACCACGGGCGCGGTGTCCTGCCCGGCCGCATGCCCGGTCAACCGACCCGCCGTCTGCCGCAACTCCCGACCACGCTCGCAGATCGTGTGCCAGTCCTCGTTCGGCATGTAGTACGTCCGCACGGTCAACGCCAGCACCTCCGCGCCAGCCTGTGTCTCGCCGTCCGGCCGCAGGATGCCCACACCCTTGTGCGAGGCGAGCAGCCGACTGGAGTCATAGCCACGGGTGTTCATCTGCTCGCCCAGCACGATGTTCGAGTCGCGCCAGTCCATCACCCGCAACGCGAACCGCGACCCGAGCACCGCCCGCAGCCCAGACGGGATCGTCTTCGAGTCCGGCCGCTGCGTGGCCAACACCAACACGATCCCCGCCGCTGGCCCTTTCTTCGCCAACCAGGTCAGCAACTCGCCGACATACTCCCCCGCCGTGAGCTTCTTACCCTCCACCCGCACCGGCGTCCGGTCCTCCAATGGGACCTGCACCTCGTCCAGAAACACCGCCGTGATCGGCATGTTCAGCACGGCATCCCGCGACATCGCCGGCGTGACCTTCGACTCCGGACACGTCTCGTTATCCAATTCCCGCATCCGCCGATACCGCCCCTGCACCTCCCCCACCAGCTCGACCAGCCAGCCGACCAACGCCAGCACATGCTCAGCCTCATCACCGGACATGAACCGATGCGCCACACCAGCCGCAGCGTCCCAGTCCTTCCCAGCCTTGAAGTCGGCCACGTACAGCCGCGTATGCGGATCGAGAATCAGCCCAGCCGCCGCCAACCGCGCGGCCATCGTCTTCCCCTGCCGTGGAATCGCCCCGATCAACAGCGACGTCCACACCAGTGGTAGATCCACCCGCCGGTCCCGCGCATCCCGGCCGAACGGCACCGGCCGCCACGCATCCCACTGCCCGACACCCAACAATGGCGTCCGAAGTGGAGGGGTCGCGTACGGATCGGCGTCGGCCACCCACATCGCTACCCGCCCGGCGTGCCCACCGTTGCCGCGTACCCGCTCCACGCTGAGCTGTAGCTCGTCCACGGCCAACGCCGATGCCAACGCCTCCCGATTCTTGATCACGTCCGTGGCCTTGCGAGTCGCCGGCAGATCCACGGTGATAGCCCAGCCGTCGCCCACTCGGGTCGCACGCTCCACCAGGCGCAGGGTCTCGTCCTTGCCGATCAGCTTCGCGTCCCGGAACGCATCCACCAGGACTTGCGGGTCCATCGTCCACGTGAGCGTGCGCGGCCCGGCCAACACCGCCTTACGCCCCGGACTCCCGTCCTTCCGCCGGCCCAACACAGCCAGCGCCAACGACACAACCGCACCGAAGATCCACAGCACCCGACCGCCGTAGACCAGATCCAGCACGGCAACCGCGACCGCTCCCCCACCACCAACAGCACCGGTGACCTTCCACCGGAACAACGTCAGCGCCCGGATCTCCACGAACTTGTCCGCCAACTTCTCCGACAGCTCCGCAGCCTCCCGGTAGTCCCGCACGGTCACCCACCGACGCCACCACCGAGCCGCAGCAACCAGCCCGCGCACCACCGGGCCCAGATACCGCCAGGGCGACCGCAACACAGCCACCGCAGCGTCCTTACCCGCCTGCCGCGCCTGCGCCCGATCCTTCAGCCACAACGGCACTCGAGGCGACCGCAACCACCACGAAACCAACCGACCAGTCCGAGGCGTAGTGATCGTGACTGGTTCGTCGTCGACGAACTCGCCATCGACCAGCTCGCCAAGAGATTCAATCTCCACTGAAACGCCAGTGACATTGGACTCAGGTTCATGAACGTTCATGGCCGCTCCACCTCGTCCACGAGCGCCCGCGCCAACCGAGACGACAGGCCACGAGAGCAACCGGTCACCTCACGCACCCACGTCGGCGTCACCACACAGCCGGGAGACCAAGCCTCCCGCGCGTCAGCGAGGTAGTCACCGAACAGCTTGCGCTGCGCCGGTCGCCGCACGACCGGCGAGTCCACCGGTTCGTGAGTCGCCACCTGGCCAGCAGCCACCAGTACGGCATCCGTGAGTTTGTCCCGCAGCTCCGTGATCGCCTCGACCGCGACGAACACCACCAGCGGCGGCACCGAGTGCAGCACGATCGCCGACACCGACCCGACCGCATACGACGCCCACGTGTTCATGAGGTAGGTGGCGGCGAGCGTGAACCACTTCGCCCGCCGCACCCACGGCCCGGTCCGCACCTGATACCGCGCGGTGATCTGCTCGGCCCGCAGGATCGCCAGCAACACCAACGACACCGTGGGGTCCAGCATCCACGCGGCCAGCCACGGCAACGACCCGACCCGCGTCCACCCAGAGGCGAACTGCTGAACGTTGGTCATCGTGAACGCCAGGCCCAGCCCGATCCCACACCAACACATCCGATCGACCTGCCGCCGCACCCGCTCAATCCGCAGCGCGACCACATCGGGATGCGTCTGGTACGCCCGAACCTCAGCGGCGTCGGCCGCGTCCTGAGCCAGTTGCTTCGCCTTCTCGCTCATCGCCGACCACCGCCCCGCCGCCGCTGAGGCATGTCGTACGTGGTGATCGTCAGCGCCCTGGTCATCGCGTAGGCCGCGAACAACGCCGGCACCCCAAGCACGGCGAACAGCAGCCACCCACGACCGCCGTGCGTGATCACGACCCACTGAGCCGCCGTGATCAACCCACCAGTCACCACCACCCGGCCAGCCAGCGACACCAGCCGCGCACCGGCCCGTGCGGCATCCGCGGCCGCCCGCGCTCGGCGAGCACTGGCTCGCCAGACCCATAGCAGCGCCACCAACGCGCCGCCGCCGGCCATGATCTCCACGGGAGTGATGCTGAACGCGGTCATGACAACCGCCTCCGCTCCCACAGCGGGAAGAGCTCCCGACGATCGTCGTCAGTGAGCCCACCCCACACGCCGACCGTGTGACGGCCGGCTATGCGGAGCTCCAACTCCAGGCACTCATCCCGGATCGTGCAGCCGCTACACAGCCGCTCGGCCAGTTCCCGATCGGTCATCGGCTCGTCGAGCCATGCCGGCTCGGCGGCTGGCCACATGCAGGCACCATCCCGGCGGACGATCTCGTCCAATACCGCCAGCCGCACGCGGCCTACCCGGTCCAGCGCGATCAGTCGAAGGTTCAGGTCCGGGGTCATGGCGCACCACCGAACGACTCGTCATCGGTCGACAGCAGCCGGCCCAGTTCGCTGGCCGGCACGACCAGCCGGCCACGCCGCCAGACGGACCGCAAAGCGCCAACCCGGATCGCACGAGCGACCGTCGACTGCTCGACACCGAGAATCCAGGCAACCTGACGGACGGTGTACTACGCCGGACGCCCGGCGTTGGACATAGAAGTAGACATGGCAAGGAAGTCCTTTCACGAGGAAGTATTGATTTCAGCCGTAATACTGCTGATTTCAGCTCTCAGATTGGCGTGAGCGATTACGCACGGCACGACCTGCGCCGTGTCACGTTTGAAATTGGCGAGGAACCGCTAATCTCGGCGCGTCGGCGGAGCGCGGAGGAATATGTGACGGAGGACTGGGCGACAGTCGCCACGGCCATCAACCAGCGCCTGACCGAACTGGGCTGGCGTCAGCGCGAACTCGCGCAGCGATCGCATGTGTCGCTGGCGATCGTCCGCGAACTCCAGCACAACACCGTGCAGCGCAGACGCGGCCCGCGAACGCTGGAGTCCCTGTCCGTCGCACTCGGCTGGCACCCGCAGCACCTGAACGCCGTCCTCCACAGCCGAACCCCGCCGTCCGCCGACGAGACAGCCGCGGCGGCCGACGACTCGTTGTGGTCCCGCCTTGACAGCCTCGAACACCGACTGGACGAGATCACCGACCGTCTCGACGACCTGAGATCCGGTCTGGCGACCGTGCTCGAACACATCAAGTCCGACCGGTAGAACGAGGCGCTTGCCGTTGTCGAATGTCTTGCTTTCCATGCCCTTAATTCCACCGGCAGCGGGCCGAAAAGACCATGCACAACCAATGCGGAACCAGTGCATAAGTAGTGCAGAAACAGTGCGGAAATTGATATCGGGGGCGACGATCGCGTGCCAGCCATGACATGGACGGGCGAGGCAGCGTGCGCGCTACAAGCGGCAATGCAGCTGACGAACGAAGCGTTTGCCGCGCGGCTGGGGATCGGAGTCCGGACGGTCGCCGGATGGCACCAAAAGCCGACGCTGCGACCGCAGGCTGAGATGCGCCAACTCCTGGGTACTGCGCTCGACCAGGCATCCGCCGACGTCCAGGCACGGTTCGCCGCGCTCACCACCGGCCCACCAGCAGCCGACGTCAGCAAGGCCGCTGACGCCGAGGAACGGCTCATCGCGGACACCAACATCGGCGCCGCCCTGCACTGGCTCGACCAGGCCGCCGGCTGGGAACCGGGCACCGCACGAGGCGACGTCGCATCCCGACTGGCACAGCTCGACGTGTGGCAACTCCGCGACCGAGCCAACCGCCGCAGCCGCGTCGACCAGCTCCAGATCGCCGAAGCGCTGGCCAGCTACTACACCGACCCGCCGGCCGACTACGGCCGGTACGCCGCCGGCAACGATGCCCTGACCAGCGTCATGACCTCCCCAGGCTGGCTGGAACTGGACTGCCCACTGACGTCGACCGCTGGCCGGCTGTCGGTGGCGAGCACATCAGCCGACATGAGCGTCCACCTGGACGCCGAGTCGGCGAGCCACGCCGCTCAACGGCTGGCTGAGACCCTGGCGCTGGGCGTCCGCATGGTCGACATGCCGTTGTTCGGCCTGCGCGCCATCAGCGCCCACAAGGGCACGATCAGCGGATCGGTCGACGTGTCTCGGTTCGTTCGGTATGCCCTGACACTCGACCTGCTCGAAGGCGAGTTGGTCGACGCACTCGCAGCCGACGCACCTACGGGGCCCGGCTCCCTGCCGCTCAGGGACAGGTACCTACCCGACGTCGGGGCTGTCCTGGACCTGCCCAACCGCCTTTGTGCTGGTGGGACGCTTGCCCTCTGCGCAATTGCCCGCCCAGCGAGCCCCTATCGGGGACCTGCCGACTATGTTCTGCTGGTGCAAGAACGGTCCGGTCACGTGGTGAACGCCGCCCGCCGGCTGGCGGTGATCCCCAAGGGCTTTCACCAGCCGATGACCGACTATCGGGCCGACGCACACATCGGCGCCACGCTCCGCAGGGAGATGGAAGAGGAGCTGTTCGGCCGCGACGAGACCGACAACACCGTCGCCGACCAACGCCGGGCCGACCCGATGCACCCGAGCCGGCTGTCCGACCCGATGAGCTGGCTCCTGGCACAGCCGGGCAGGT
>DASUJK010000298.1:0-20664 GCA_036279295.1 Pseudonocardiaceae bacterium
GCACGATGGTGACCTGGCAACGGCGGCCCGGCTGTACGCCGAGGCCGCCCGGCAGGCAACCAATGCCGCCGAGCGGGACCACCTGACGCGCCAGGCGGCCAGGCTGAACAGCGGCCGCTGACCGGCAGCCGCTGACCGGCAGCCGCTGAACAGATGGCCGTTGATCAGGCGGGCATGGCCAGGTAGCGGGTGTCCAGGTACTCCTCGATGCCGGTCCGGCCACCTTCGCGGCCGAGGCCGGAGTGCTTCACCCCGCCGAACGGCGCTGCCGGGTTGGACACCACGCCGACGTTGAGCCCGACCATGCCCGTGCGCAGCGCGCCGGACACCCGCATCGCCCTGGCCACCTGCTCGGTGTAGACGTAGCCGACGAGCCCGTGGTCGGTGTCGTTCGCCTCGCGCACCGCCTGCGTCTCGTTCCGGAACGTGGCCACGGCGGCGACCGGGCCGAAGATCTCCGTGTGCCGCATGGCCGCGTCGGACGGCACGCCGGACAGCACGGTCGGCGGGTAGAAGTGCCCGACACCACCCGACGGCGACCCCCCGGTGTGGACGGTGGCACCTCGGGCCACGGCGTCGTCCACCAATCGGGTCACCTTGGCGACGGCATCCTCGTCGATCAGCGGCCCCACATCGACCCCGTCCTCCAGCCCGGGCCCGACCCGCAGCGCGGCCATCCGCGCCGTCAGTTTCGCGGTGAACTCCTCCGCGACGTCCTCGTGCACGTAGAACCGGTTCGCCGCGGTGCACGCCTCGCCGATGTTGCGCATCTTGGCCAGCATCGCGCCGTCCACGGCCGCGTCCAGATCGGCGTCGGCGAACACCAGGAACGGCGCGTTGCCACCGAGTTCCAGCGACACGCGGAGCACCTGCGGAGCCGCCTGGGCCAGCAGCAGCCTGCCCACCTCGGTGGACCCGGTGAACGACAGCTTCCGCGCGCGGCCGTCCCACAGCAGGGGCTCGATCACGGGACCTGGCCGCGCGGTGGTGATCACGTTGAGCACACCGTCGGGCAGGCCTGCCTCCCGCAGGATCTCGGCCAGCGCCAACATGGTGAGTGGTGTCTGCTCGGCCGGCTTGACCACCATCGTGCAGCCCGCGGCGACGGCCGGGCCGATCTTGCGGGTGCCCATGGCCATCGGGAAGTTCCACGGCGTGACCAGCACGCACGGGCCGACCGGCGCCTTCGTGACCAGGAACCGGCTGCGCCCGTCCGGCGCCACGAGATGGTCACCGCCGATGCGCACGGCCTCCTCGCTGAACCAGCGTAGGAACTCGGCGGCGTAGGCGACCTCGCCACGGGCCTCGGCCAGCGGCTTGCCCATCTCGGCGGTCATCAGCGCGGCCAGTTCGTCCTGACGGGCCATGACCAGGTCGAACGCGGTGCGCAGGATCTCGCTCCGCGCCCGGGGCGCGGTTGTCGCCCAGTCGTCCTGTGCGGCAACGGCTGAGTCGAGCGCTGCCATGCCGTCAGCGGGGGAGGCGTCGGCCACCTGGCCGAGTGTCTTGCCGGTGGCGGGGTCCTCGACGTCGAATGTCGCGCCGCCCTCGGCGTCCCGCCACCGGCCCGCGATGAGCAACTGCTTCGGCACTGCGCGCAGGGTGGTGGCGAGGACATCTTCGATGTGCGGCACGGCGCTGCTCCTTACGGAAGCGATACGGACACAGCATGGACAAACCCGACGACCTCATGGTTGCATGGATGTAGATTGTAGACAATCCTACGGAGGCGGTCATGGCTCAGCTCTCGCCACTGCTCACCCAGGCCACGCCGGTACTCGCCGAACGCGGGGAGGGTGTCTACCTGTATGACGGGGATGGCAGGCGTTACCTCGACTTCACGGCCGGCATCGGCGTGACCAGTACCGGGCACTGTCACCCGCGCGTCGTCGCGGCGGCGCGGGCGCAGGTCGGCACGCTGATCCACGGTCAGTACACGACGGTCATGCACAACCCGCTGCTGCGGCTGACCGAGCGGTTGGGGGACGTGCTGCCGGCCGGTGTGGACTCCGTGTTCTACCTGAACTCCGGCAGCGAGGCCGTTGAGGCGGCTGTGCGGTTGGCCAGGCATGCCACCGGGCGGCAGAACATCGTGGTGTTCCAGGGTTCCTTCCACGGTCGCACGATGGGCGCCGCAGCGCTGACCACGTCGGCAACCAAGTTCCGGGCCGGAGTCGGACCGGTGATGCCGGGCGTGGCCATCGCGCCGTTCCCGAACGCGCACCACTACGGCTGGTCCGAGCAGGAGGCCACGACCTTCGCGCTGCGCGAGTTGGACATGCTGCTGGCCACGGTCAGTGCGCCGGCCGACACGGCCGCGTTCCTGGTGGAGCCGGTGCTCGGCGAGGGTGGTTATGTGCCGGCCAACACCGAGTTCATGGCCGGGCTGCGGGAACGGGCCGACCGGCACGGCGTCCTGCTGATCATCGATGAGGTGCAGACCGGGTTCGGTCGGACCGGGTTGTTCTGGGGACACCAGCACTTCGGCGTGAGCCCGGATGTCTTGATCACAGCGAAGGGCCTGGCCAGCGGATTCCCGTTGTCGGCCATCGCGGCGCCGGTCGAGTTGATGAGCAAGGCGTGGCCGGGTTCGCAGGGCGGTACCTATGGCGGCAACGCCGTGTCGTGCGCGGCTGCGCTGGCCACGCTGGACGTGATCGAGGACGAGGACCTGGTGGCCAACTCGGCCGCGATGGGCATGCGGCTGCGCGACGGCTTGGACAAGGTGGCGGCGAACCACCCGGTGATCAGCGACGTGCGCGGCCTGGGCCTGATGCTGGGCAACGAGTTCCGCACACCGGACGGCGGCCCTGACGTGGAGACGGCGAAGCGGGCGCAGGCGCGGGCAGCGGACATGGGACTGCTGCTGCTCATGTGCGGCCCACACGGCAACGTGGTGCGGATGATCCCACCGCTGGTGGTGCAGGCGAGCCAGGTGGACGACGCGGTAGCACTGTGGGCAGACGCGGTAGCGGCAGCCGACACCCGCTGACGGCCGACCCCCGGCCAGAACCCGATCCCCGGCAGCCCGTGAACGGTCGACTCGCCCGCCCGAACAGTCGACTCGCGCGGCTAGCGCGACCACCCCGGTGCCCAGGTTCCTGGGGTGTCGACCTCGCCCGGACTCAGGTAGTCCCGCAACGCACCCAGCGCCGGGTGCGGGTTCTCGGCCCGCCAGACCAGCGAGTGCGGGTACACCGGCGTCGGGTCGCGCAGGCCGATCCGCCGCAAGCCCTGGTCGGCCGGCCACACCAACCTCGTCTGCTCACCGACCAGAGTGGCCAGCTGAGCCGAGTCGGCGATCGCGTCCAGCAACGGTTCCGTGCCGAAGTGCGGGCCGACCTGATCGATCGTGAGTCCGAACGCGGCCGCCAACTCGTCGTAGTACGCCGTCCACTCCGCGCCGGCCACCAAACCCGGCATCCAGATCCGGTGCCCGGCCACCTCGGCCAGCCGGACCGCCCTGGCCGCTGCGAACACATGGGTCGGGCCGGTCAGCAACTGGACCGGCTCGTCGAACACCCGAACTGACCGAATCCCGTCCGGCAGCCGCTGCGTCACCGCCCGGAACGACGCGTCGATCGTGCCTGCCCGCAACGCTCCGACCGCCGCGTCGGCGTCGAACAGCGTCACGACATCCAGCTCGGTGTCCGGAAACGCACGGTGGAACGCCCGCAGCAGACCCGCCGGGCCGAGCCGCCTGCCGATCACGTCCACCCGCAGCGCACGCCGACCCGGCCGGACCGATGCCGCCGCCCGCTCCTCGGCGCGCACCAGGTCACGCGCATGCGGCAGGAACGCCTGTCCGTCAATGGTCAGCCGCACCCCACGCGCCGTCCGAGTGAACAGGCGCACCCCGAGGTCCTGCTCCAACGCCGCCACCCGCTTGGACACCGCCTGCTGGGTGATCGACAGCTCCGCCGCCGCCAACTGGAACTGGCCCGCGTCCACCACCGCGAGGTAGGTCCGCACCGCATCGAGGTCCACGCCACAACGTTACGTTGTGGCTCGCCGGCAACCCCGTTGTTTGACCTACGGAAACCCACTCGATTGGATGCCGCTGGATCAACGAAAGGTTGTCGGACGTTGAAATCACTGGGGCGGCAGTTCGAATGGCTGTGGGCGGCCTACGCCGTCAGCACCGTCGGCACCTGGCTCGCGTTCGACGCGTTCCCACTCATCGCCATCCTCGTCCTGCACGCCGGACCCACCGAGGTATCCACGCTCGCGGCCACCGGACTCGCTGTCGGGGCCGCGGTCGCCGTGCCACTCGGCCCGTGGACGGAGTTCCGCCGCAAGCGACCGGTCATGATCGCGATGGACCTGGTCCGCTTCGTAGCGGTGCTCAGTGTGCCCGCCGCCTTCGCCCTTGGCTGGCTCACCTACGGCCAACTGCTCGTTGTCGCCGTCATCGTCGCCGCAGCCGACATCACGTTCAAAGCCGCCAGTGGCGCCTGCCTGAAAGCGTTGGTGGCAAAGGAAGATCTCCTCGTTGCCAACGGACGCTTCGAGTCGACGACCTGGACCGCCACTGCCCTCGGGCCACCACTGGGCGGCGCGGCCGTCGGGCTGTTCGGCCCCGTGACGACCGTCCTCGCGAACGCGGTCAGCTTCCTGCTCTCCGCCGCCGGCATCCGCGCGATCGGCGGCCACGAACCACACCCCGCCAGGACCGGACAGCCACGTGGGCGAGACCTCCTCGACGGCTGGCGCTACATCCTGGCCAGCCCGACACTGCGACCACTCTTCTACAACACGATCCTGGTCGGCGGCCTCATCCTCGCCGTGGCACCGCTGCTCGCCGTCCTCATGCTCGGCCGACTCGGGTTCGCACCATGGCAGTACGGCGTCGCGTTCGGCGTGCCCTGCGTCGGCGGTCTGATCGGCTCCCGCCTGGCCCGCCCGCTCGTCGCGCGGTTCGGGCAGCACAGGGTGATGCGCGTGACGGGCACACTGCGTGCCTGCTGGCCGATCGGGCTTGTCTTCATCGGCCCTGGCATCGGCGGGCTGCTGCTGGTCATCGTCGTGGAACTCGGGTTGATCACGTGCATCGGCATCTTCAACCCGGTGTACGCCACCTACCGGCTACAGCACATCCCGGAGCACCGCGTCGCCCGCACCCTGTCCGCCTGGTCGGTGAGCAGCAGCGCGACGATCGCGGCGCTGACCGCGCTGTGGGGCGTGCTGGCCGGGCTGGTCGGCGTCCGCGTCGCGATCGCGGCGGCCGGGTTGCTCATCCTGGCAACCCCGCTCCTGCTCCCTCGACGCGACCACGAACCACCGGCCGCACCGCAGGTGTCCGATGCCACGTCCGCAGCCGACGCACCGCGACCACCACCGCGACACCGACCACCGCGGTGAGCACGAGCGACTCGGCCGCGTGCACGGCTGTCGTGCTGACGGTGACCTGGCCCTGGCGGCCGACGACGAAGCCGGCCACCAGGAACGAGTGGAGGACCGACGCGCCGACCGTCACGACCGGTGTGGTCAGCACGGCCGGCGCGACCACCAGGACGGCGAGGGGGACCACCGGCCACGTCGGGTGGCGGGTCGCGCCGATGGCCACCGCCGCGATGATGACCAGCACACCGAGCGCCGCCCCAGGGGAAGCCGAAACCGCCCGGGATGGGCGGGTCACGCCGGTGGTCGTTACGCACACAGCAAGCACACGCCTTTCCACGCCCGGTGAGCAGCCCGTTGTTGCGGTCTTGACGACCTGGGGTGACCTTTTGACGGCACACTGACCCGGCTACCATCCCGGTCCGTGCGACCGAGGCCGGCCTTCGCGACCCTGTTGGGGCTGCTGCTTGTCCTGTCCGCGTGCGGGGTCGCGGGGCATCCGATCGCCGAGACACCGCCGTCGCTGACCGTCGTGCCGCCGACCGAAACCGCGATCGGCGCACCGGCGACATTTCCGGCACCGAAGACGACCGCGAAGCCGACCACCACGACCAAGAAACCGCCGCCGGTGCGGTCCGCGACTCTGCCGCAGGCCGGCAACCCGAGCGGACACGCCTCGGTGCCCGCGGCAGGCCAACCGGTGAACACGTCACATCCCGACCACGTCGTCGGCAACGGCACCGCGGCCAGTTGCACGTCGTCAGCGGTGGTCGCCGCCGTGGCGGCCGGTGGCGTGATCACGTTCTCCTGCGGTCCGGCACCGGTCACGATCACCATGGCCGCCACCGCGAAGGTCCGCAACGCCAGCTCGCAGGTCGTCATCGACGGTGGTGACAAGGTCACGCTGTCCGGTGCCGGCGCCCGACGCATCCTCTACATGGACACGTGCGACGAGGCGCAGGGCTTCACCACGTCGCACTGTGACAACCAGTCCACACCGCACCTCACCGTGCAGAACATGACCTTCACCAACGGCAACTCCACCGGCCAGGAGGAAGAAGGCGGCGGTGGTGGCGCCATTCTGGACCGCGGCGGCAGGCTCACGGTGATCAACTCGCGGTTCACGCACAACCGTTGCGACTCAACCGGACCCGACCTCGGCGGTGCGGCGGTCCGGGCGCTGAGCCAGTACAACGGTGACCCGGTGTACATCGTCGGCAGCACGTTCGGTGGCGCGTCCGGCGCGGGCGGGATCTGCTCCAACGGCGGCGCGTTGAGCAGCATCGGCGTGTCCTGGGTGGTGCTGAACAGCCTGATGACCTACAACGAGGCCATTGGCCACGGCGCGAACCCGGCGTCGGCCGGCACCCCGGGCGGTGGCAGCGGCGGCGCCATCTACACCGACGGCAACACCTACACCGTGCGGATCGCCGGCACCGTCATCGAGCACAACCACGCCAACGAGGGCGGCGGCGCGATCTTCTACGTCAGCAACGACAAAACGGGCACGATGAGCATCGACAGCTCGACGCTGGAGCACAATCCCAGCGACGAGTTCGAGACGGCGGGCTTTCCCGGTATCTTCTTCCTCGGTGCCCACCCGCCGACGGTCACGTCGTCGACGCTGGCGAAGTAGCGTCCAGCCAGTCGTACCAGTCGCCGGTTCCGTCGCCCCGGGTCGCGGACAGTTCGATCACGCGAGTATCCGGATCGACCCTGCCCAGGTGCCGCACGAAGTCGGGCACCTCGAAGTCGACGTAGGGCAGTAGGTCGATCTTGTTCAGCGGCACCACATCCGCCGTACGGAACATGTGCGGGTACTTCATCGGCTTGTCCGCGCCCTCGGTCACCGACATGATCACCACCCGGCAGCCCTCACCGAGGTCGAACAGCGCCGGGCTCGATGACCGCGTCCACATCGGATGTGTCCGCATACAAGAACGGGTACAGCGACCGGATGTCGTCAGCAGGCGGGGTGGCGCTCATGCGCTGTCCTGTCTCACGACCGCGATGGCTCGGCGGCGTGCACCAGGATCGTGTCGCCGACCACGGCGCTGACCAGCGCCGACCTCGTCCTCGCCGTGTTCAGTCAGCGCCAGTGCGAATTCGTCGCCCAGCAAACGAACAACGGTCATCGGGACGGCAGCGTCCGAACAGGTCAGACGACGTCGTCATGACATTCCGGCTGGTTCATGACAAGACTCCCGGCTGTTCGAAGAACACGTGCACGAGTTCCCACAGCACGCGATACATGGTCACGTGGACTTCCTTGACCGCAAGGGGATCAGTGGACCGGCCACCAGCACATGGTCGGCGACGCCGCCCTCGGCGATCGGGCCGCCGTCCCCACCGACCAGCGCGACGGTGAGCATACCCGGCTCACGGGCCTGCGCCAGGCCACGCAGCACGTTCGCGCAGTGACCGTCGGTGGACAGGCCGAACGCGATGTCCGTTGGCTCACCGAGGAACCGGATCTGGTGCGCGAACACCTCGGCGAGACCGACGCGATTGGCGATCCGGTGAGTGTCGCCACGTCCGACGTGAGCGAAAGCGCTGGCAGGGCCCGCTTTCCGACGATCACCGGACGGACGAACTCGACGGCGACATGCTGCGCGTCGGTTCTCGGGCCACCGTGCCGAACACGACGAGTCCGCCACCACGATGGAAACGGCGGGCCATCGCATGACAGGTGCGTACCACGTCCTCGGCGTGGTCGGCGAGATCGATCAGTGGTCGGGTCCGGCGGTGCCCGAGTCGGTCGAGGACGGTCACACCGTCAGACCGTGACGTGTCCGTCACGATCCACTTCCGCTGAGATTCGGGTCGTCCAGCGTCAGGCAGAAGGCCCGGAAAGATCCAATTCGGCCACCACGCCGACCTTGTCGGCCAGCTTCAACGCACCGAAGAATCCAGAGTACGGCTTGATCCCGTACTCGGTCTGGATCACGTCACCGGTCGCGCGATAGCGGCCATTTCCGAGGTCGGTGACCTGGAGTACCAGCGGTCGGTCCTGGCCGCGCATGTGCAGCGTGCCGGTGACGGTGCCACCGCCGTCGGTTGTCCCGACATTGTTCGAGGTGAACCGAATCTCCGGATGGCGGTCGGTGTCCAGGGTCTTGCGCGCTGTGCCCGCGATCTCCCGCTTGTCCCGATCGGACAGCGGTTTCACCCCGCCCTTGCCCTCCACGACACGCAGCGAGCCGAGGTCCGCCGTGATCGCCACTGTGCTGTTGGCAGGATCGGCGGCGACCACGACCTCGCCGGACCACGTCGCGACCTCGATGGTCAGGTCGTGGCCTGCCGAAGCGGCCAGGCCCACCCGGGACGTGTGCAGGGTCAGCCGACCACGGTCGGGACCAACGGAGTGGTGCTGCCCGTCTGATGCCATGATCGCCACGGTATGCCTGTCCGGCCTGGTGGTAAAGCTGGATCGCGTGGTAGCGGCGACCTGGCGTTACAACCGTGGTTGGTCTACGACAATGGGTGATCGCCGACCCGCTCCTGGATACGACGCGGGTCGCGCAGCTGCGGCTCGGTCTCGCCGCCGACCCAGCGATTCACCGACACACCGACACACCGAGCTGCCTGGCCGCCGCCTCCTGGGTGAGGCCCTCCCCGCGCGGCACGGCCGTCATCCAGTCGGCGAACGACGCCGCCGGGCCGGCGCTCGACGGCGGCGCGTGCTGCCTGACTCTGGTCGATCATCTGGGCGAGTGTCGGCTCACCGGCCAGGCCCGCGTGCGAGTGCAGTACGTCCACCTCGACGTGTTCCGGGAAGATCCGGAACGATATCTGGATCGTGCCGGTCGGTCCCGCCGCGTCCAGCAATGCCCGGAACACGGTCTGGCTCACCTCGCGGTTGTCCTCTTCGGTGAGCGGTGAGTCGGAAAGGCAGTGCCGGACAAAATCGCGGACTTCCGGAATCGAGGACGGGCGAGCAGGGAATGTCTTCGAGAGTTCTGTCCTCACTATTGGGCGGCGACGGTCGGTGAGTATTGTGGTGCTGGTTTCGTCCATTTCCACTAGTTTCGCCGCTTCGTCCGGAGTGGACACCATTACTGCGAGTGGCCTGTCCTCTCGGTGTTTCGCTGTCTTAGGGTGCTTGCCGCCTGCTCGTTTGCGGCCAGTACTGCTAGGTGGTAGCCGCCTAGGCCCTTGATCGCCAGGACGTCGCCCGTGCGTAGGAGGGCCGCCGCATCCGCGATTGGCATGTTCATTTGTGGGCCGCGGGTTGGGCAGCATGTCGGCTGGGCGTGGAATCTTCGGTTGGCCGGGTCGTGGTACTCGGCGGCGCAGGGAACGCACATGGGAAGTCGGCCATTGTCGTTAGTGGACGGTCGTCCGGTACGTCTCTCACGATCGTGAAGCGTGGGCCGCGGTTCGTGCAGTTGGTGAACGGGTAGCCGAATCTGCGGCCGGTCGGGTCGGCCTGTGTCGACGTCACCCGTTGTACGTCTGCCAACGGTGGTGCGTCACGTTCCAGCGCGGTCAGGAACCGCCGCGCGTCGTCGGTCGGTACACCGTCGACCCGGACCAGCAGTCGCACCGGCGCGCTCACCTGCGTCAGTATTCCCCGGTTCGGCGATCTCGGCCGGCTACCAGCTTTCCCGGTGCACTACGTCGTCGAACTGCCTGCGGTCCGGGCGCCTGATGGGGGCCAGTGGGCGGTCGGCCGGGTAGCCCAGGGCGATCAGGTAGGCGCAGCGTCGGTCAGCGGGTAGACCGAGTAGTTCTCTTGCCAGGTCCTGGTCGCCTACTGCTGTGTGGCCGGAGCCGATGCCCAGGTCGGCTGCCGCGAGCATGATGCTCATCGTCGCCTGGCCGAGGTCGTACTCGGCACGTTGTGGCCCGTCCTCGGTGAACGGGGCCACCAACGCGATCGTGGCGGCCGACGTCGCCACATGGCCGGCACCCCGCCATACGGTGGCCAACCGGACCAACCGGTCCCGCTCGGTCACCAGGACGAAGTCCCACGGCTGGGTGTTGCGCGACGACGGGGTGCGGCGGGCGGCTTCCAGGAGCCGGTTCAGGTGTTCGTCGGAGATCGGGCGGTCGTCGAAGGTCCGGACATTCCGTCGCGACGTGATCGCGTCCCAGGTTTCCACCGCCGTACCTTACGACCGTACCGTTCTCCGTTGCCACAGCCAGAAAATATCGCGCCCGAAAGACCACACCAGCAGTGCCAACGCGATCGCGACGACCAGCACGCCGATGGGTGTGGGCAGGAATCCGATGCCCACCACGGCCAGTGCGATGCCCTGGATCGCGGCCACCGCCTTGCGGGGGAACGTCGGCGGCAGCGCTACCCGCAGCCACGGCAGGACCCAGCCTGCCGCGACGAACGCGTACCGCATCAGGCCGATCCCCAGCACCCAGGGGCCGAGCGTCAACGCGACATAGCCGCTGAGCACCAGGATGAGGAACGCGTCGGCTTCCATGTCGAAGCGCGCGCCGAGCCGGGTCGTGGTGCCGGTGCTTCTGGCGACGTACCCGTCGACGGCGTCCAGCGAGAGCGCTACCGATGCGATCGCGATCACGACGACCATCGGCACGTGGTGGTTGATCGAGTCGGTGACGAGAGCTGTGACACCGCCGATGAGGATCGTCCTGGCCAGGGTGACGATGTTCGCCGCGCCCAGCGAACGCGCCCCGCGCATGCCGAACACCAACAGCAGCCACGTCCCGATCCCGAATGCCACACCGACCAGCCACCCGGCCGGGTGCAGACCCACTGTCACCGACAGTGACACGAGCAAGCCGAACTGGACAGCCGCCGCTACGGTCAGCTGGATCGCGGTGGCCACGCTCAACTCCTCAGCGGGGAGGGCACCGCCATAGAGGTTCCGCGTGGTCACGGTGCCTCCACTGGCCGCGTCGGGGCGACCGGCCTCCGGTACGTTACCGGCGCTGATCGACCCTGATCGCGGGACTCGTAACGTCCCGTCCAACGCATGGAGTTCCTGATGGAGCATGGCGACCGCGCCTTCTGGATCCGAATTCCCGGACACGGTGAGATACGGCCGGCCACCCTGTCCGAGCCTGGACCGAATGATGTGATCGTGCGCACTCTCTACTCGGGAGTGAGCCGGGGAACCGAGATTCTCGTTTTCCGGGGCGGTGTCCCGGCCAGCCAGTACGACCTGATGCGGGCGCCGTTCCAGGAGGGCGATTTCCCCGGTCCGGTGAAGTACGGTTACCTCAATGTGGGCATCGTCGAAGAAGGCCGGGCGGATCTGGTCGGCCGCACGGTGTTCTGCCTGTATCCGCACCAGACCCGGTTCGTGGTGCCCGCAGATGCCGTGACCCTCGTGCCCGATTCCGTACCACCGCCCCGTGCGGTACTGGCCGGCACGGTGGAAACCGCCGTGAACGCGTTGTGGGACGCGGCCCCGCTGATCGGCGATCGGATAGCCGTTGTCGGCGCCGGTATGGTCGGGTGTTGTGTCGCCGGTGTGCTGGCCGGACTGCCAGGAGCGCGGGTGCAGCTGGTGGACGTCGACCCGCGCCGGGCCTCGGTCGCGGACGCGTTCGGTGTCGGGTTCGCGACTCCTGATCGGGCGGCTGGGGACTGTGACCTGGTGATCCACGCCAGTGCCACCGAGGCCGGGCTGGCCAGGTCGCTGGAACTGGTGGGTCGCGAGGGCGAGGTCATCGAACTGAGTTGGTACGGCGACCGGCGGGTCAGTGTGCCGCTCGGTGAGGCGTTCCACTCCCGTCGGCTGACCGTGCGGGCCAGCCAGGTGGGTGCCGTCGCCCCGGCTCGACGGGTCCGGCGCACGTTCGCCGATCGGCTCTCGCTGGCGCTGGAGCTGCTGGCCAACCCGGCTTTCGACGTGCTGATCACGGGTCAGAGCGAGTTCGACGAACTGCCCGGTGTGCTTGCCGGATTGACCAACGGAGAGCTTTTTGCGCTCTGCCACCGTATCCACTACGGCCCCTGATCGGGACTGTGGTGGTGACCGAGCCGCGTGGAGGTCGATCCGTTGTTCAGCGTGTCAGTTCGCGACCACGTGATGGTGGCGCACAGCTTCCGCGGTGAGGTCTTCGGCCCGGCGCAGCGGCTGCACGGCGCTACTTTCGTGGTGGACGCGACATTCCGGCGCGCCGAGCTGGACGCCGACAACATCGTCGTGGACATCGGTCTGGCCACCACCGAACTCGGCGCGGTGCTCGCCGACCTGAACTACCGCAATCTGGACGACCTGCCCGAGTTCGCCGGTGTCAACACGTCCACCGAGTTCCTGGCCAAGGCCATCGCCGACCGGCTGGCTGACCGGGTGCACGCCGGCGCGCTCGGCGAGGGCGCACGGGGCCTGGCCGAGATCGCCGTGACGCTGCACGAATCGCACGTCGCGTGGGCGAGTTACGAGCGTCCGCTGTGAGAGCCGTGCACACCCTCGGCACGGCCGTCCGCTCGGTCCACGTCATCGTCCCGGCCGACGTGGACGACACAGCCGCGCCCAGCGGCGGCAACACCTACGACCGCCGGGTCTGTGCCGGACTGGCCCGGATCGGCTGGTCGGTCAACCAGATCCCGGTTGCCGGTTCGTGGCCGCAGCCCGACGCCGCCGCCCGGGTCGCGCTGGCCAGGTCGCTGGACACCCTGCCCGACGGCGCTGTCGTGCTGATGGACGGGCTCGTGGTGTGCGGGGTCCCCGAGGTTGTCGTGCCGGAGGCACGCAGGCTGCGGCTGGTGGTGCTGGTGCACATGCCGCTGGCCGACGAGCCCGGTCTGGTGCCCGCCGTGGCCGCCGACTTCGACGCCAGGGAGCGGGCCACGCTGCATGCCGCGACCGCTGTCGTGGCGACCAGCCCGTGGGCCGCCCGGCGCCTGGTCGCCCACCACGGCCTGGCCGAGGAACGGGTGTACGCGGCCGCTCCGGGGACCGACCCGGCACCGGTGGCACCGGGCACCGACGGCGCTTCCCACCTGCTGTGTGTCGCCGCGGTGACCCCGGGCAAGGGCCAGGACATGCTGGTCGAGGCGTTGGCCGCGGTCGCTGACCTGCCGTGGAGCTGCGTGCTGGTCGGCGCACTGCGGCGCAACCCGGACTATGTCGGCCAGGTCCGGGAGCTGATCGAGCGGCACTCGCTCGGTGACCGGGTGCGGCTCGTCGGACCGAGTGCCGGTGACCGGCTGAACGCGCTTTACGCGGCTGCTGACCTGCTGGTGCTGGCTTCGCGCACCGAGACGTTCGGCATGGTGCTGACCGAAGCCCTGGCACGCGGGATTCCCGTCCTGACCACGGCGGTCGGCGCGCTGCCGGACACCCTCGGGCGGGCTCCGGACGGCACGGTGCCCGGGCTGCTGGTGCCACCTGGGGACGTGCCGGCGCTCAGTGCCGCGCTGCGCCGCTGGTTCGGTGACCAGGACCTGCGGGACACGCTTCGATCCGCTGCCCTGCACCGGCGTGCCGCGATAGGTGGCTGGGCGGCGACGTCCAGGACGCTGGCCGGTGTGCTGGACCGGCTGGGCGGTCGGTCGGCATGAGCATCACCGACATCATCAGGGTCACCCCCGACTGGCTGGCGCTACGGGAGCCCGCCGACGCTGCCGCCCGTGCGCCGGAACTGCTCACACCGCTGCGTGCCCACCTCGGCCCCGCGCCGCTGGTCATCCGCGATCTCGGCTGCGGCACCGGCTCGATGGGCCGCTGGCTGGCCGGTCTGCTGCCCGGCCCACAGCACTGGGTGATGCAGGACCGCGATCCGGACCTGTTGGACATCATCGGCGCGCGGGGGATCGGGCCGGCCGCCGACGGCAGTGCGGTCACGGCGGCCGCGCTCGCCGCCGACATCACCGGCTTGCGCGCCGCCGACCTGGTCGGGACTTCCCTGGTCACGGCGTCGGCGCTGCTGGATCTGTTCACGCAGGACGAGGTGGACGGTCTTGCCGATGCCTGCGTGGCCGCCGGATGTCCGGCGCTGTGCACGATCTCCGTGCTCGGCAAGGTCAACATCGCGCCCGCCGACCCGCTGGACACCGAACTCGCCGCCGCGTTCGATGCCCACCAGCGCCGGGTCACCGGTGGCCGCGGGCTGCTCGGCCCGGACGCTCCGGCTGTCGCCGCTGCCGCGTTCCGCAGCCGGGGTGCGACGGTCTACACCAGCCCGAGTCCGTGGCTGCTCGGCGCCGATCAGGCACCGCTGGCCGCCGAGTGGCTGAGCGGCTGGGTCGACGCTGCCGTGGAGCAGCGGCCGGACCTGGCCGATGCGGCCGCCGAGTATCTGAGTCGGCGGCTGACCGCGTGCGTTGCCGGTGAGCTGCGGATCATCGTGCACCACACCGACCTGCTGGCCATCCCCGGAGCGGCACCGTGAAACGCGTGTGGCCGTGGCTGCGCGTCGCCATCCCGATCCTGCTGATCGCGGTGCTGGTGTGGCGCGTCGGCACCGGCCCTGTGCTGCACGGCATCGGTGACGTGACCTTCCCGTCGGTGCTCGTCGCGCTCGGCATCGGCCTGCTGACCACAGTGCTCAGCGCGCTGCGCTGGCAGGTCGTGGCCCACCACCTCGGGTTGAAACTGTCGCTGCGCAGGGCGATCGCCGACTACTACCGGGCGCTGTTCCTCAACGTCGTGCTGCCCACCGGTGTGCTCGGTGACGTGCAGCGGGCCGTCCGGCACGGCCAGCACTCCGGCGACGTCGGCCGGGGCGTGCGGGCCGTCGTGCTGGAACGGACCGGTGGCCAGGTTGTGCTGTTCGGTCTCGGTCTTGTCGTGCTGCTCGGGCAGCCGGACGCCGCCACGTCGGTGGCGCACGCCGTCGTCACGTCGCCGGTGGCCGCCGTCCTGTTCGGGCTGGTGTGCGCGCTGGTCATCGCGTTCGTGGTCACCATGAAATGGGGCCGGCGCGACTCGAAGTGGCGTCGTGGGGTGACCGCCACCATTGCCGACATCCGGGCCGGCCTGCTGTCCAGGGACACCTGGCCCGCTGTTGTGCTGCTGTCCGCTGCCGTGCTGGTCGGTCACCTCGTACTGTTCCTGGTGGCCGCGCGCACCGCGGAGTCGCACGCCACGATGGCCCAGTTGCTGGCGCCGATCGTGCTGGCGCTGCTGGCCAGCGGCATACCGCTGAACATCGGCGGCTGGGGGCCACGGGAGAGCGTCGCCGTGCTGGCGTTCGCGGCCGCCGGGCTGGGTGCGACACAGGGCCTCACCGTGGCCGTCGTGTACGGCGTGCTGACGTTCCTCGGCAGCCTGCCGGGCGCTGTGGTGCTGCTGGTCCGCTACGTGCACCAGCTCCGGTCAGCTCGCCGTCCGCAGGTCGAGCTCGAAGAGAGTGTCGTCGCCGAGCATGAACCGGCGAACGGGCGCACGTAACGCGTCGCCCATGCTGGCCTGGCCGGGAAACCGCAGGCCAGGCACGCCGTCCCCGAGGATGAGCGGCGCGATGGTGATGTACATCCGGTCCAGGGCGCCGGCGGCCAGGAAGCGGGACACCGTGACACCGCCGCCCTCCACCAGGACCCGGCCCAGCCCGCGCGCGGCGAGCGTGTCCAGCAGCAGCTGAGGCGGGATGCCGTCCTCGTCGCAGGGCAGTCGGACCACGTCGACGCCGTCAATGCCGGCCATCTGCTTCTCGACCTCGTCGTCGGCACAGCCGAGTACCCACAGCGTTGGCGCGGCCCCGTCGGTGAACACATGCCGATCGGTGTCCACCCGCCCACGGTGGTCCAGCACCACGCGCACCGGGTTGTCGCCGGCACAGGCCCGCACGGTCAGCCGCGGATCATCGGTACGGACGGTGTCCACGCCGACGATGACCGCGTCGGCCAGCGCGCGCAGCCGGTGCAGGTGCAGCCGGTCCTCCTCACCGGTGACGAACACGGCGTCCCCGGTCCTGGTCGCGATACCGCCGTCCAGGCTCTGCCCCAGTTGCGAGAAGGTGTGGCCAGGCACAGCGGTGCGTACAGGTCGGCGAGCTGGTTCGCCTCCGGTGACGCGTCCTGCCGCCACCGCCAGCCTCTGTCCTGCCGGACCAGGCCCGCGCCGTCGGCATCGGTCGCCGTGCGGACGCGGAGCAGCCGGTTCCAGGCTTCCGCCGCGCCGAGCGCGCGGCTGTCCACCAGCCGTGGGACACCTGGGGAGACGACTGATCCCGTCATGTGGCTTGGCCCTTCAATCGGTGGGACTCGGACTCGCGTGTTGAAGCATGGGGTGCCCGATCGACCCGGTAAAGCCACGAGTGGCCTGTCTCTGACTACGGCTAGCTGCCTGATTTGGATTGGGGGCGGCCCCGAGGGAGGCGACATCTCGAACTCCTCACGTTGGTTCCTCCGTTGTTCAACGGTGGGCCATGCCCTGGTCAGCCGGGAGTGGGACAGCGGGACCGACGTGCGGGTGCGGTTCTCCGACGCACGTGGACAGCGGCCGAACCCGGTGCCCACCCTGCTACTGCCGCACTGCCCGAGCAACGCGGCCGACGGCGGCGATTCGGCGCTGGTGGACGACTTCCGGGCCGCCGACCACCTCGGTGAGCCGGTCACCGTCGCGGAGCACATGTTGCGGGCGGGCGAGCCGGTGGTCACGGCCGGTGCGCCGGATCATCTGGTGGCCGCGGCGCTGCTGCCCGATGTCGGTCACCTGACCGGCCCGATATCCGGCAACGAGCTGACGGCCGGCACCGACAACCACCACGACGAGTCCGGCGCCAACTGGCTGACCAGGTGGTTCGAGTCGACATCGCACCCACGCCGACGCGGTGGCCGTGCGCCGCTGGGACGACCAGGCGAACGACCCGGCGACGCCGACACCGACGTTCGCCGACCTCGCTCCACTGCTCGCCCGGTTGACCGCTCAGTAGGCGGACTGTCGGATCAGGCCATTATGTTGGCCGCCATGAAGCCGAAGGAACTCAGCGACCACGCGCTGGCGCTGCCCGAGGTGAGCGAGGAGGAGCCGTTCGGCCCGGGGGTGCTGGTGTACAAGGTGGCGGGCAAGGTGTTCGCGATTCTGCACCCGGAGGACGACGCCAGGCCGAGGGTGACGTTGAAGTGCGATCCGAGCCTCGCGTTGGAACTGCGGGCGCAGTTTCCCGCGGTGACCGCCGGGTATCACACGAACAAGCGGCACTGGAACACCGTGCTGCTGGACGGTTCGGTACCCACGGAAGAGATGCGCGACATGGTTGAGCACTCCTACGACCGGGTCGTCGACGGCATGCCCAAGTACGTGCGCGTTCGCCTGGCCGAGCAGCGCTGAATGGTGAGCAGCGGCACCGCGCCGGCCTCCTCGCCGACGAACACGTGGTGGTGGGCGACCGGATCGAGCGTGATCTTGTTGCCCGGCCCGCCGGGCTCGTGCGCCACCACCCGCAACGTGAGTGCGGCTCGGTCACGCGCCCCCACGGAGTACGTCCGCCGCACACCGGGCATGATCTCCACCGGCACGTGCGCTGCCGCACGTCAGTGCCGGAGTGGGTCGAAGGGCGACAGGTCGACGCCCGGGTCCTCATGCAGGGCGACGGCGGCGGCCAGCCTGCCGACATGCGGGCCGAGGGTGAGCCCGGACGCGCCCAACCCGTTGGCCACCACCAGTCCGTCCCACCCGGGCACGGCACCGAGCAGCGGCAGAATGTCCGGGCCTGCGGGGCGGAAGCCGATCCTGGTCTCCAGCACGGTCGCATCGGCGAGCCCGGGAGCGACCGACAACGCCTCCCGCAGGACCTCGGCCTGCCCGGCCGCCGTCACCCGGTGGTCGAAGCCTGCGCCGGTCTCCCTGGTGGCTCCCACGACGACCCGCTGGTCGTCGAACGCGAGCAGGTAGTGGCTGCTCGGCGGCAGCACGACCGGCCACCATGAAGTGTCCACACCGGACAGGCCAAGGTGGACGATCTGGCCACGTTGGGGTGCAACCGCGATCCGCACGCCGATCGGGTCGAGCACCGCAGGACTCCACGCGCCCGCCGCGACGACGACAGTGTCCGCGTCGATACGCGAACCGTCCACATCGACACCGGTGATCCGGCTGCCGGCGGCGATCAACCGGGCCGTACCCGAAAGCACCTTGGCGCCCTGCCGGACGGCCGCCTCCCGCAATGCGGCCCGCAGGCGCCTGCCGTCCACCCGTGCGCCACCGGAAATGTGCACGGCCGCCAGGTCACCCCGAAGCGGCGGGAACAGGTCGCGCGCCGACTCGCCGGACAGCACCGAGACCTCGCCCGGCGAGCCGGCACAGCGGTCGAGCACTTCCTGCTGTTCGGCATCGGACCGGACCAGCCGAAGCGCGCCGACCTGCCGGTAGCCGGTGTCGGTGCCCAGGTCGGCGACCAGCGTCGGGTAGTACTCGGCGGCCGCGTCGGCCAGTCGCTGCCAGGTCGGATCGGCGACCTTGGACGACCACGGACACACGATCCCGGCACCGGCCGAGGTGGCCTGGCCGGGTGTGTCGCGATCCACCAACACCGTGTCCGCGCCGAGCCGACTCGCGTGGTAGGCCACGCTCGCGCCCGCGATACCGGCACCGACGACGACACGCATGGGCATCCGTCCTCCCGTTGAAGTATAAGTATCGAATGCCTTCAACTCCGGCCGAGGACTGGGACGGCGCACCGCTGCCGTCGATGGCCGACCCGGCGTTGCTTCGGGAACCGCCCGCCACCGAGCGGGGCGCCCGGACACGGGCCAGCCTGGTCGCCGCGGCGCGCAGGGTGTTCGAACGGGTCGGCTACCTCGACGCCCACCTGACGAACATCACCCAGGAGGCGCGGTGTTCGACGGGCACGTTCTACACGTACTTCAGGAGCAAGGCGGAGATCTTCGCGGCGGTGCTGGAGATCGTGCAGGAGGACATGCTGCACCCCGGCATGGGCAGGGTGCCCGACGACGGCGACCCGTACGCGGTGCTGGAGGCCAGCAACCGGGCGTACCTGGAGGCGTTTCGGCGCAACGCGAAGCTGATGGCCCTGCTGGAGCAGGTGGCCAGCATCGATCCGACGTTCCGCGAGTTGCGCAGGCGGCGCAGCGAGGTGTTCGTGCGCCGTAACGCCAAGGGCATCGCCGACCTGCAGGAGCGGGGCATCGCCGATCCGGCGCTGGATCCGATGCTGGCCTCGCAGGCGCTGTCCAGCATGGTCAGCAGGGTCGCGTACAGCGTGTTCGCCGCCGATGACGGGGCCGACATCGACCACATCGTGGGCACGGTGACCAGGCTGTGGGCCAACGCACTCCGGCTGCCCGAACGACCGTATTGAACTTGACGTCAAGTTCAACTATACAAAACTGGTGAAGGTCGCACAGCAGGTGGCCATCGTGACCGGTGGCGGTGGTGGCATCGGTGGTGCCATCGCTGTCCGCCTGGCGGCCGAGGGAGCCAAGGTCGTCGTCGCCGACATCGACGCCGACACAGCGGCGGAGGTGTCCGCCCAGATCAACAGGACCAGTCCGGGCGCCGCCGTCAGCGCGGCGGGCGACGTGTCCGACGAGGCGTGCATCCGGCAGCTGATCGAGTTGGCCGAGACCACGTTCGGCCGGGTCGACATGTACTTCGCGAACGCCGGCATCACCGGGACACGCGGCCTGGAGACCACCGAGGACGTGTGGGACCAGGTGTTCGACGTGAACATCCGGGCACACATCAGAGCCGCCCGGCTGCTGGTGCCCGGCTGGGTGGCCCGCGGCTCCGGCTACTTCGTCAGCACGGCGTCCGCGGCAGGCCTGCTGACCCAGATCGGCGCGCCCGCCTACGCGGTGACCAAACACGCTGCCGTCGCGTTCGCCGAGTGGCTGTCGGTGACCTACGGCAACCGGGGCGTCCGGGTGAGCTGCCTGTGCCCGATGGGTGTGGACACGAAGCTGCTCAACTCCGGCCGGGAATCCGAGGACCCGTCCCGGTCGGTGGCCAGCCGGGCGGTCACGTCGGCCGGTGAGGTGTTGCGGCCCGCCGTGGTGGCCGACGTCGTGCTGGAGGCGCTGGACGACGAGCGGTTCCTGATCCTGCCGCACGAGCAGGTGCTGGAGATGTACCGGCAGAAGGCCTCCGACTACGACCGCTGGCTGCGCGGCATGCGCAGGTACCAGGACCGGCTGCTCAACAACCCGTGAAGGCGAACCTGCCCAGCGTGAGGAACGGCGATGTCACTGTTCGAGATGTCCGAGCGTGCCCAGCAGTACCAGACCGACCTGCTCGCGTTCATGGATTCGCACATCTACCCGGCGGAACCGGTGTACACGCAACAGATGCGTGACGCGGGCGACCCACACCACCAGCCCGCGATCCTGGAGGAGCTGAAGGTCGAGGCGCGCAGCCGTGGCCTGTGGAACCTGTTCCACCCGCACCCGGAGTGGGGTCCAGGGCTGACCAACCTGGAGTACGCACCACTGGC
>DASUJK010000299.1:0-3477 GCA_036279295.1 Pseudonocardiaceae bacterium
TGTGCATCCGGCTGTACTCGGAAGACGACTACGACGCGCGGCCCGAGTTCACCGATCCGGAGATCCTGCGCACCAACCTGGCGTCGGTCATCCTCCAGATGACCGCACTGGGCCTCGGCGATCTCGCCGCGTTCCCGTTCCTCGATCCGCCGGACCGCCGCAACATCAACGACGGCGTGCAACTGCTCCAGGAACTCGGCGCACTGGATCCGGAGCAACAGGACGAACACAAGCGGCTGACCGATGTCGGCAAGCGGCTCGCCCGGCTGCCGATCGATCCCCGACTCGCCAGAATGGTGTTGGAGGCGGACAAGAACGGCAGTCTGCGCGACGTGCTCGTCATCGCCGCCGCACTGTCCGTTCAGGACCCACGGGAGCGGCCGACGGACTCCGAGGCCGCCGCGACCCAGCAGCACGCCAGGTTCGCCGATCCCAACTCCGACTTCGTCAGCTACCTGAATCTGTGGCAGTACCTCGGTGAGCAGCGGAAAGCGTTGTCCAGCAACCAGTTCCGCAAACTGTGCCGATCCGAGTTCCTGAACTACCTGCGGGTCCGGGAATGGCTGGACCTGCACGGCCAACTGCGCCAGATCACCAGGGGCCTCGGCATGACCCCGAGCGACAACCCGGCCGATCCGGCGCAGGTGCACCAGGCGCTGCTCGCCGGCATGCTGTCCCACATCGGTTTGAAGGACGGCTCCCGCAACGAGTACCAGGGCGCCCGCAACGCGCGGTTCGCGGTGTTTCCCGGTTCCGCCTTGTTCCGCAAGCCGCCGAGTTGGGTGATGGCGGCGGAACTGGTCGAGACTTCCCGGCTGTGGGGCCGGATCGCGGCCCGGATCGAGCCGGAGTGGGTCGAGCGACTGGCCGGGCACCTGGTGAAACGCACGTACAGCGAGCCGCACTGGGCCCGGTCCCGTGGTGCGGTGATGGCCACCGAACGAGTGACCCTCTATGGCGTTCCGTTGGTCACCGGGCGTCAGGTGAACTACGGCCGGATGGACCCGGAACTGTGCCGGGACCTGTTCATCCGCAACGCGTTGGTCGAGGGCGACTGGCAGACGCACCACAAGTTCTTCCACCACAACAGGGCGCTGCTCGGCGAGGTCGCGGAACTGGAGAACAGGGCGCGGCGCAGGGACATCCTGGTCGACGACGAGACCCTGTTCGCGTTCTACGACCAGCGCATCGGACCGGACGTGGTGTCCGCACGGCACTTCGACGCCTGGTGGAAACAGGTCCGGCGGGACAAGCCGGACCTGCTGACGTTCGACAAGGACATGCTCGTCAACGAGTCGGCGGGCGAGGTCAGCGAGACGGAGTACCCGAACGCGTGGCGGTCCGATGGCGCGCCGCTGCCGCTGACCTACCAGTTCGAACCGGGCACCAGCACCGACGGGGTGACCGTCGACCTGCCACTGCCGGTGCTGAGTCAGGTCAGCGACGACCAGTTCGGCTGGCATGTACCCGGTCTGCGGGCGGAACTCGTCACCGCGTTGATCAAGTCGTTGCCCAAGCAGTTGCGCCGCAATTTCGTGCCGGCGCCGGACGTGGCCAAGGCCGTGCTCGCCGAACTGCCCGAGCGCGACGAGCCGCTGTTGGTCGCGCTGAGCCGGGAGTTGCGCAGGCTGACCGGGGTCACCGTACCGCTGGACGCCTGGCAGCCCGACCAGATCCCGGACCACCTGAAGATCAATTTCCGAGTGGTCGACGAGCAGCGCAAGACCGTCGCCCAGGGCCGGGACCTGGCCGAGTTGCAGCGGACGCTGCGACCCAAGACGCAGACCGTGCTGGCCGAGGCGGCCAAGGACATCACCCGCACCGGCCTCACCGACTGGACGTTCGGCCCGCTGCCGCGCAGCTACCACCAGCACGTCGCCGGGTTCGACGTGACCGGCTATCCGGCGCTCGTCGACGCGGGCAGCAGCGTTGCCATCAAGGTGTTCGACTCCGAGGCCGAGCAGCGGCACGCCATGTGGCTTGGCACAAGGCGGTTGCTGCTGCTCACCGTGCCGTCGCCGGTCAGGTCGGTGATCCGAGGGTTGGACAACCGGTCGAAACTCGCACTCGGTACACACCCGTACGCCAGTCTCGGCGATCTGCTGGACGACTGTGTGAGCGCGGCAGCTGACCACTTGATGGCCGAACACGGCGGGCCTGCGTGGGACGTCGGGGGCTTCACCGCATTGCGCACGGCGGTGCGGGCCGGGCTGGGCGCGACCACGTTCGACGTGATCGACCTGGTGCGCCAGGTGTTGACGGTCCAGCAGGAGGTCGGGTCGCGGCTGGCCGACATGCCGTCGTTCACCCCGTCGGCGTCGTTGGCCGACGTGCGGGCGCAACTGGGGCGGCTGGTGTACTCGGGTTTCGTGGCCGAGACAGGGCTGGCACACCTCGCGGACGTCGTGCGCTATCTGCGGGCGGTTGACCGGCGCCTGGAGAAGCTGCCGGAGAACCCGAAGCGGGACGTGCAGCGGACCGAGGAGATCGCGGCGATCACCGAGGAGTACCGCGAACTGGTCGCCGGACTGCCGGCCGGGCTGGCCGACACGGAACCGGTGCGGCGGCTCAGGTGGATGATCGAGGAGCTGCGGGTCAGCTACTTCGCGCAGACGCTGCGGACAGCGTATCCGGTGTCGGAGAAGCGAATCCGCAAGGCGTTGGACGAGGTCCTGGGCTGAGTACCCGATCGGTTCGGCGCCAGGTGCAACCGATCCGGGCCGGTTGGGGTTCTGATGGGTATGGACATCAACACTCACCTCCGGCCTACCTGCTCCCCCATGCTCAAGCAGTCAGCTGTGCTCAACCAGTCACCGAAGACGGCGCGATCCGTTGCAGTTCTGCTGCCAAGCCTGCCCGTTTGCGGTAACCTCGGTGTCGATACATGCGTATATGTGCATTGGTTGCGCTGGCAGTCGACAGGAGGTGGACGGCACGAACGCGAGGCACGAGCACGCCCTGGGCGCCCGCGAAGCGACCGTCCCCCCAACCGCCCCGGCAGCACCACCCAGCGGCGACGACTGCGGTGGCCCCCGTGGCGACCATGCGAAACGGCAGTCCGCCGAGCACCATGTCGACCGTGCTCCGCACAGCGACCATGGCGGCCGTGGTCACGGTGGCCACAGCCATGCCATCAGTGCGAACGCGAACCAGCGGTACCTGTGGACGGCATTCGGCCTGATCGTGGCGTTCATGGCCGCCGAGGTCGTGGTCGGCCTGGTGATCGGCTCGTTGGTCCTGCTCGCGGACGCCGCCCACATGGTGTCCGACGCGGGAGCCATCGGCCTGACCCTGTTCGCCATGCGTCTGGCACGCAGGCCGGCCCGCGGGGCGTACACCTACGGCTTGAAACGGGCAGAGATCCTGTCCGCGTTGGCCAATGGTGGCGCGCTGCTCGGGCTCGGGTTGTTCTTCGTCATCGAGGCGCTCACCCGACTGGTCGCCCCGTCGACGGTGGACGGCCTGCCGGTGCTGGTG
>DASUJK010000300.1:0-3198 GCA_036279295.1 Pseudonocardiaceae bacterium
CGTCCTACCTCACCTTCGACGCCATCTTCACCCACACCCTTGCCGAGCTGCGGACGCTCGCAAGCAAGCCCATCATCGTCGCCGAGACCGGCGCCACCAACGCCGCCGGCCAGCAGGCCGCGTGGATCCAGCAGATGTTCACCCAACTGCCCGAGCACCCGGAGATCATCGGCGTCATCTGGTTCGAAGCGGTCAAGGAGATCGACTGGAGGATCGCCAACTCGCCGGCCTCCGCCGCCGCATACGGTGGCGGCGCCGCGGATCCGCGCTATGACACCCCGTGGACGCCCAACGGCTATCCACGCCAGGCTTAGCTCCGGGCAAATGACGAGCGCTGCGGCACGCCGGAGGCGCTTACCAGATCAAAGAAGGAGACATAGCGCCGGGCGTTCGATCTGCGCCCGGTTGGCCGCTTGTCCGTGGCCATGGAAAAGTCCCCACCTGTGGCCAGTGATGGTCCCCACCTCGCAGGGGGCCGGTTGATCGCGGAGGTCCTTCGGGGCCTGGGATCGGGGTTGCGACCCATCCGATCAACAAGGCCCCGAAGGACTACCTCTATTGAAGACTGCGAGGCAAGAGTTGGACATCATCAACGCTTTTGAGGAGACGGGCAGCCTGCGTGCTGCGGCGGCTTTGTGTGGCACGACACACAAGACGGTGAAGAGGGTGCTGGCCCGCCGTGAGGGCGAGCAGCGGCCGGGACGGCGGGTTCCGGCGGCGGGGTTGGCCGACGGGTTCGCTGATCTGATCTTCGCCAAGGTCAAGGGCACTGACGGGAAGATCACCGCGAAGCGGTTGCTGCCGGTGGCCAGGGCGGCTGGTTACACGGGTTCGGCACGGACGTTTCGCCGAGCGGTGGCGCAGCAGAAGACCCTGTGGAGGCGGGCGAGGCGCGTGTATCGGCCGTGGATGCCTGAGCCTGGGCAGCATCTGCTCATCGACTACGGCACGGTGACCGAGGGCCCGAACAAGGGGTTGAAGATGTTCACCGCGGTGTTGGCGTGGTCACGGTGGCGGTTCGTGCGGTTCACCCGCGATGAGAGCCTGGAGACGACGCTGCGGCTGCTGGTGGAGTGTTTCGAAGCCGCCGGCGGGGTGCCCGCTGAGGTCCTCGCGGACCGGATGGGCTGTTTGAAGGGTGGTGTAGTGGCCAACGTTGTGGTGCCGACCGCAGCGTATGTGCGCTTCGCGACCCACTACCGTTTCCGGCCAGACTTCTGTGAGGCGAAGGATCCCGAGTCGAAGGGGGCCGTGGAAGCGGTGGTCCGGCTGGCGAAGTCGGATCTGGTGGTGCCGGCTGATGACTTCGGCGGCGACCTGGCGGTGGCCAACGCGGCGGCGGCGGTGTGGTGCGGGGAGGTCAACGCCCGGGTGCACTCGGAGATCGTGGCCGTGCCCGACGAGCGGCTGGTCGAGGAAGGCAAGCTGCTGCGTGAGCTGCCCTCGCTGCGCCCGAGTATGCGGGTCGGGGTCAGCCGTAAGGTGGACAAGCTGTCCACGGTGCGGATCGGTTCGGCCCGCTACTCGGTGCCGCATATGCTTGTCGGGCAACAGGTGGATGTGACCACTGTGGACGACCGGATCGAGGTGTGGCACCAAGGCACACAGATCGCGTCGCACCGGCTTGTCCCGCCGGGTGGCACGTCTGTTGTGGACGAGCACTACGACAAGCCGGCGCGTAAGCCGCAGCGGGCGGTGCGAGCCCGTAGTACGGCGGAGAAGGCGTTCCTGGCGTTGGGCGAGGCGGCGGAGGCGTTCCTGCGCGCGGCTGCCGCGGCCGGTACCACGCGACTGCCGGCGCATGTCGCCGACATCGCCGCCCTCGAGCCGGCGCACGGCCGCGAAGCGCTGAACGCGGCCCTGGCACGGGCGGTGCGGTTTCGCCGGTTCACCGCCGATGACGTGCGGGCGATCCTGGCTGCGGGTCCGAGCGCCCCGACCGTGCGCGATGTCGGTGCTGTGTTGGCCGGTGACCTGCCGGCCGTGCCGACCCGAGGTCTGGATGCCTACCGCACCGACGAACTGCGGGGGGCCGCCTGATGCCACCCCGCACCACCACCACGCCGCCAGCTACGGCGCCGCCGGCGCTGGCCGCTGATCTGACCGAGGCACTCAAACGGTTGAAACTGGCCACCGTGCGTCGTCTCGCACCCGAGGTGTTGGCCACGGCGAAGGTGCAACGGTGGGCGCCCGAAGAGGTGCTGCGCACCCTCATCGAGGCCGAGGTCGCCGCCCGCGACGAGTCCAACCAGGCCACCCGGCTCAAGACCGCCACCTTTCCGGTCGTCAAGTCGTTGGACGAGTTCAAGGTGGCCGCCTCCTCCGTGCCGCAGGCCACGTTCGACTACCTGGCCGCGTTGCAGTGGATACCCAAGGCGGAGAATCTTTGTCTGGTCGGTCCAGCGGGCACGGGCAAGACACACCTGCTCATCGCGCTCGGGCACGCCGCCGTCACGGCCGGGCACAAGGTGCGCTACCTCACCGCCGCCGAGCTCGTCGAGCAGCTCTACCGCGGCCTGGCCGACAACTCGGTCGGTCGGGTCATCGATACCCTGCTGCGCAACGATTTGGTCATTGTTGATGAGGTCGGATTCGCGGCGCTGGACGACACCGGCACCCAACTGCTGTTCCGGTTCGTCGCCGCAGCCTACGAACGACGGGCGCTGGGCATCGGCAGTCACTGGCCGTTCGAACAGTGGGGCCGGTTCCTGCCCGAACACGTCACCGCCACCAGCCTGCTCGACCGGCTGCTGCACCACGCCAGCGTCGTGGTCACCGAAGGCGAGTCGTTTCGCATGCGCGAGGCCAAAACCCGAACCAGAAGGAGCCCGGCCATGAACTCATGACCTGGGGACTTCGTCCCCAGACCCCCCCAGCCCTCCCTCGAAGACCCGGTCCTTCCCGGCCAGCCACCCAAGGCGCGTACCCCGAACCTCGCACCGCCGCAAGGGGCAAGCCTCGCTCCGCTCGGTCGCTGCGCGAACCCCTTGCCCCGATCCGAGAACCGCCGTCCGGGTCATCGACTGCCCGACCGAGAAGACCTCACACGCCACGCCCACCCCACCAACGCCAGGAGGTGCCATCAACCCATGACCACAGGTGGGGACATTCGACGGCCACCAGTGGGGACTCCAACATGGCCCTTGACAGCGATGGACGAGTCTGTTGTTCTTCATCTGCGCGTCCGGCCGCGGTAGC
>DASUJK010000301.1:0-15346 GCA_036279295.1 Pseudonocardiaceae bacterium
GCGCGGCGTCCTCGGCGATGTGCAGGTCGCCGCAGAACCCGACGATCGTCGAGACGACCCGCGCCCACTCGCCGCGGAAGACGGTGGAGATCGTGTCGGCGGCCTCGGTCACTCGACCAGCGGCCTGATCTCGACGGATCCGCCGAATCGGATCGCGGGGATGCGGGCGGCCAGTTCCAGCGCCGAGTCCAGGTCGGGGGCTTCGACGAGGTAGAAGCCGCCGAAGATCTCCTTGGTGTCGGCGAACGGACCGTCGGTGATCATGCTGCCGGCGCGCAGGGTGGTGGCCGTGGCCCCGGGCCGTAGCCGCTCCCCGGATCGCACGCGTTCGTCTTCGCGCAGGGCGGTGTACTCGGCGGTGATGGCCGCCCGTTGCGCGTCGTCGAACCCGTCGTAGGCGCCGGGGCGCTCGTGGATCAGCAGTGCGTAGCGCACGGTGCCACCTCCTGGTCGCGCTTGCGTCCGTAGACCTGGCGCAGCACACCCGCGCCGGCCTCCTCGCTGGACACCAGCTCCACGTCGAGCGGGCCGGTGGCGCCATCGAAGATCCGGCGGCCCTTGCCCAGCACGATCGGGAAGACGAGCAGCCGGAACTCGTCGACGAGGTCGTGCGCGATCAACTGTTCGACGACACTACCGCTGCCGGTGACCAGCACGTCCTGGTGACGGACCCGGTCGCGCACCACATCGGTGAGTTCACCGTCGAGCAGGGTCGAGTTGACCCAGCGGCCGACGTCGGACAGCGAGCGGGAGGCGACGATCTTGCCCATCGCGGTGAGCGCGCGGGAGAAGTCGTCCGTGCGAGTCGCGAACAGCCCGGCGAACAGCTCCCAGGTCGTGCGGCCGAGCACCTTTATCGCGGTGTCGAGCACCGAGCCGAGCTTGAACTTGTCCCCGGAGACGGGGCCCGGCCCGTAGCGGAACGCCCAACCGCCGTGCGGTGTACCCGCCGAGCCGTCGGGGTCGTCGGTGATGCTGTCGAGCGACACGAACTGGGCGACGATGACCTTGTGCATGATGTCCTCCTCGGTGGTGCGGTCACCGGAGTGACGAGTGCCGTCGGCGCAGGGGGACAGACATGAGACGTGACGTGGGTCACATGATCGCGGCCTTGTGGTGACCCAACTCGACGACCAGCTGGTCGTGTGCGCGTTCATGATGCGCATCCCTGGTGTCGGTGCAACGAGGCGACGTAGCCGTGGCCAGGCAGTGGCTGACGGCCGGTTTCGGACTGGTCGGGCCGGTGGCCACGCCGCAGGAAGTTGGCATTTCCTGGACAATATGGTTGTTGTCGGCCGGTTGGCGTTCGGGTTGTTAACAAAGTTGGTCAAGCGAACGAAACGGGTATTGACGATGCAAGTGTGGCGAGGTGGTGCTGGTGGGTTTCGGTCGGCGATTGGCGCGCAAGACGGTTCGACGGGCAACGCCCCGATCGGTCCGGCCGGCCATCCGTCCTGTTCGGACGGCCAAGCGTGCGGTCACGCCACACCTGTGCGGCCTAATGGCCCGGTAGGTTTCGCGGTACACCGTCCTGTAGTACGCGGAGCGGTGTCATTTCTTCAGCAACGAGGGCAGCAATACTCCGGCGGTAGTTCAGGCAGCTCAATGGCCAATGAGTGGATAGATTGCTTTCGTCTATGAGTGCGCAACACGCCTGAATGGGTCGACAGAACCAGCTTTTGGTAAATCGCAACGTGCATGGAGCCAGCGTCCGATTCTGTGGGCACTGGCTAGCACAAAGGGGAGATCATGAGAGTCCACCAGATCGTCACCGGAACAGTCCTTGCGCTGGCCATCACAGGGGCGCTTGCCGCGTGTGGCGCCACCACACCGACAGCAACTGCCCACCAGGCGATCACCACCGCCAGTAGCTCGGCTCCGACTACTGTGAAGGCTGTTGTATCTCCCACGACGGTGACACCCAAGCCGGTAGTCGCACCCAAGACCACCAAGGCAGTGCCTGTGATGTCGGCGGAGGAGCAGAACGCCGTCAAGGCAGCCAATCAATACTTGTCGATCTCTGCCTTCTCGCGAAAGGGCCTGATCAAGCAGTTGTCCTCAGCCGCTGGCGACGGCTACCCCATGGCAGTAGCGACCGATGCCGTGGACAGCTTGCATGTCAACTACGACGAGCAGGCGGTCAAGGCAGCCAAGCAGTACCTGGAGATCTCGGCCTTCTCGCACAGCGGCTTGATCGAGCAGTTGGAATCCGACGCCGGCGACAGCTACACCCACGCCGAGGCCGTCTATGGCGTGGACCACGCCGGGCTCTGACCAACGACCGATCAGCGTTCGGTGGCCAGGGAGTGTGACTCCAGCCCACCGTGTTCCATCAGAGAGATCCGCAACAAGGGGTGCGTACGGACAAACGTGCCGTGACTGTGAGTTGCTGTCCTCGTTCTCCAGGGCGCAAAGGTGGCGTACCGGTGCCGGAGGACTCAGCTGGCATTGCGACGGTGCGGCGACGGGGCCGGTGCGATCAGCGCAATCTCGTCGATCAGTTCACCGTTGTGGGCGCGGCCAAAGATCCCGTCGTCCGGGACAGACTTGTAGTAGGGACGTAGGGCCGGCGTCCCTGCACCTGCCCGTCCGTTACCAGCGATATCGAGTTCGACCGGCTGGAAGGCGCCCACGGCCCGAGAACCCTGGACGTGATCATCGTCGACTAGGTGATCTTGATCGTGTTCGGCGAGACCGAGAAGGTGGCGTTCAACATTATGAGGTCCGTGGTGGAGACCAGGCCGAAGCATCCGGCGCTGACACCGGTCGGGTGCAGGGATGTGCCGTTGAGCCTCAACTGGCTGGTCTTCCCATTGGTCCAAGTGAAGTTGATCTGGCCGATGTTGAAACTGCATGTCAACACCGCGAAGTGGAAGAGGACCCCGGCCGGCGTCTGAAGGAAACCGCTGCCCTGCGGTGCGGTGGTACCGGCGGCAGTGAACACGAAACTGTCCGGCAGGGCCGAGGCGGGCACGGTCACCGTCAGGGTGCCGAACGCGGACGAACAGCCGGAAGCGGCCCAGCTCATGATGGCGTTGTTCGCGGTATAGGGCAATGGGGCATTCGTGACGTTGGCCAGGGTGCCCTGAAAGCTCAAGCCGGTGCACGCGAAGGATTGCCCGGAGGTCGTGTCATCGAAGACCGCATTGGTGCTGATCCCGGAGATGGCTCCACCCGCACCGGTGATCGTTATAGTGCTGACGGCCTGGGCCTGGCCGGTGCTCAGTGCGACGGCGGCGACCGTGGCGGCGCCGACCAGTACAGTGCGAATGACGTGTCTGCGCATGGAAACCGTCCTGTTCAGGGCACGATCGTGATGGTGGTGGGCACGACGGTGTAGTTGCCGACCAGCGACAGTGGGTCGCCGTTGTTGACCAGGCCGGCACAACCGCCGGCGTTGACCACGTGCAGTTGCGCGCCGCCGACGAACGTGAGCTGGTTGGCGGTGCCGTTGGTCCACGTGATGCGTGTCGCGCCGGTCGCGTCGAAGCCGCAGCCGACCTCGGTGACGTGGAACAGGGCAGGGACGGCACCGGCCGGCACGACCACCCCGATCGCCTGGGGCGCGGTGGAACTGGTGTTGGTGAACACGAAGTCGTCGGGCAGGTAGCCGGCCGGGACGGTGATCATGGCGTTACCGCACGCGCTCAGGCTCAGGCCGGTGATCGAGTGCGCGGCGCCGCCGGCCTGGGTGGTGGTGTAGGGCAGCGGGGCATTTGCGACATTCGCCAGGCTGCCGCCGATGACCGAGTTGGCGCAGTGGACGTTCAGGCCGGTGGCCGCGTCGGACAGGACGACGCTTTGGCTCATCGCCTGGAACTTCGTGCCGGCGCCGGTGATCGTGATGACACCGGCCGCCGCGAACGCCTGGCCGGCGGTGAGTGCGACGATAGCGGTCACGGCGGCACCGCTCAACAATGTGCGAACGAGGTGGCTGCGCATACGAGTAGGTTCCTTTCCGACGTGAAAGGATATGACCTGCTACCGGGCCGAAACCAGTGTCGGCGCGGATTCTGTAGGCAATGCGGAAAAGTGGCTCCTGGTTTTGTCACATTGTGAGCATGATGGCGCGGTCAGGGCCCCGATCGCGATGGTGCCGGCGTGACGGTGGAGGTCAGATGGTTGGGACTGCCGACCACGCAGAACAGCTCAAGATCCTGGTTGGTCGGGTGACCGGTCGGCTGGGCGCCGGGGTTGCCAGATCCGAAAGCCTTGGTGCCACATCATGCAGGGCCGTACCCGTTGCCTGGCCTGGCAATCCGGGTCGGGGCTAACGTCCGACGCCGGAATGGTGTCCGGCCCCTGTCCAGCGCTGCCACCCTCGCCTTCGCTGTCGGCAACGCGACGCCGGCCGCATCCTGGCCAGTCGGTCGACCGATCCGGCGGGAGCTCTCGCCGTGGCCGGCCAGAGTTGAGAAGGGTGTCACATGCTTGGCTCGCTGATCCGAAGAACGTTGCTGGCGAAGAGATCCGTCACGATCGTCGCTGTCGCCACCGCGCTCGCGGCGGTCGGCGTGCCAGCTCCGGCCGGGGCGGCGGCCATGCCGCAGACCGCGAACGCGGCCAAGTCCGCCGCTGGTTGGCTCGCCCGCGAAATGACCGACAAGCAACGGATCGAGCTGTTCTTCGAAAGCTTGCCAGGTGACTTTCCCGACCTGACGGCGGAGGCTGTCCTGGACTTCGACGCTGCGGGTGTCGCTCAGCAATATGCCCGCAAGGCGACGGCATGGCTGGCGGAACCGACTGTGCTGCCGTCATTCCTGGCCGGCCAGGAAGGCCTGTCCGCCGTCGCCGCGCATGCGCTGATCATCCTCGTCGCCGTGGCCCAGGGCATCAGCCCGAGGCGCTTCGGCGGCGTCGACGTCCTGGCCGAGTTGCGTGCTTCGCGGCTGCCCTCGGGTGAGTTCATGAGCGGTCCGGCTACCCCGACCAGCGAGGTCACCAACCAGTCGATGGCCATCCTCGCCCTGAAGCGGGCCGGTGGCGCACCGGCCCGTGCGGTGAAATTCCTGGCGGCGAGCCAGTGTCCGGATGGCGGATTTCCTGACTCGTTCGAAACCGAGCCTGCCCCACCGATCGGATCCTGCGGGAGCGATCCACTGACCACTTCGTGGGCCATCCAGGCACTGCTCGCGGTCGGTGGCCGGCACGCCGCGGTACGCCGGGCACTGGACTGGCTGCAGGCGCAGCAGCGGCCCGACGGCAGCTTCTTCCTGCCGGCGGACGTGGTCAGCGTGACCGGTCCGGCCGCGGTCGCCCTCGCGGCCGGTGGCCGGCACCCGGCAGCCGACCGGGCGATCGCGTTTCTCAAGGCGGTGCAGGCAGATTGCTCAGCGCAGCCGGTCGACCGAGGCGCGATCTCGGTGACCGGAGATGGTGTCATCAGCGGTACCAGCATCAGCGCGGACGGCACGACCCTGGCGACCCTGGCGGCCATTCCGGCGCTGGCCGGCACAGGCATCGCCGACGTCAGCGCGGCGGGCGCACACCACGCGGCCCCGCAACTGCGATGCACCACGTCCGGTTGACCACCGATGCCGATGCCATCCGAGTGTGCGGTTCAGAAGTCGAAACCGCCGAAGTCACCGAAATCACCACCGCCGGTGTCGCCGCCCATGTCACCGTCGCCGCCGTTGCCGCCGCCGTCGGCCTGGCCCGCGTCGTAGCCCTGCTCCCAGGCCATCGCGGATGGCACGCCGACCATGCCGGTGAACATCGCGTTGAACAGCAACACCGAGCCCAACCCCCAGGCGCCTGCGGCCAGTGCCGGGCGCCACCAGGGCTCGCTGTACCAACCCTGTGGCACCGGCCGGCCGGCCACGCGGCCACCTGGGTAGTAGTGCGGCGTCTGGTCCGACGGGTTCGGCGAGGCCTGGTAGTCGTGGCCGTCGACGTTCACCGAGCGGTCCTCGGCCACCGCGCCGGCGCCGCGCTGGTCCGGGCTCTCGGGCAGGTCCGGCCCTGGATCGAGGTCCATCGCCACGCGGGCCGCCCGCACGTAGTACAGCCCTTCCAGGGCGGTGCGGGTGGTCAGGTGGGCCTGGGCCACTGTGGTGGCCTGCTCCATCTGAGAGCCCGCGGCGGTGAAGCGCTCGGCGGCGTCGGCCATGGCCTGTTTGGCCGCGGGGTTGCTGCCCACGAGGTTCATCACCTGCCCGCCGAGCCGTTCGGTCCAGCGACGGGCTTCCGCCTTGGCATCGGCGAGTTCGCGCTCGCGCGCCGATGCCCGGTTCTTGCCGACCATGGTCACCAGCAGTCCGATGACGACGACGATGGCGATAAGCACGATCAACGTGGTCACTGTGACTCCCACTCATGCCAGAGGAAGTGTCTCACCTGCAAGAACGAGCCGAAGAAGCCTGTGTTCCCCACTTTGGGAAACAACCACATAGTCTGCTGACCACCGGTAGTCGGATGCCCGGCAGATTGCCGGAAGTCCGCAATCTGATCCCGATCGACGTGGGCGGGGCACCTTCCATCGCGGTCGCGCAGGAGGACGGTCAGGCAGCGATCATGATCACTTGTGGTCGCCTGTCTCGGATGGACAGTGCCTGGAGCTGGGTTCGTTACACACACGGGTTCTCACCCTGTGGAGTACAGGGCCATCGACTGTCGCCGTCCCGCGACGTAGTACAGCCGAGGCGGGTGCCGGGTTGGGTCGGCCACACTTGCCGCATTCACACCTCGCGCGGCCGTGCCATGTGCTTGTCTGCGCAAGTGGACACCTCGACGCCGATCACTTTCCCGCAGACCGACCAGTTCGTGCACGGCCTGCGGTTGCTGCGCCTGGTGCGGTTGCTGCGGGAGTTGCGGTCGTTGTGGCGGCTGGCCATCCTGGCGCTCCCGATCTGGTTCGGGCTGATTGTCTGGCTGCAGGCGTCCACGCCGGACGACTCGGCTGCCTGGAACTGGGCCGACACCTGGGTGGGGCCGGGTTTCCTGGTGATCGGAATCCTGTTCGTCGTCGGCATCCTCGGCATGGTCGCGGTGCGGTTCGCGACGGGCATGCCGGGTCGGGTCGCGGCCGCGTTCGTGCCGATGGCGTCCCGTGGCACCGAGCCCACAGTGGTGAACGATGCGGACGCGATGCGCGGCCTGCTGCCGAGGTTGCGGCCGAAGCCGCTGGTCTCGATGGTGCTCATGCTGCTGTTCCTGGTGCTCACCGCCGTGGGTGTGATCGCGGGCATCAACCTGGTGCCCGTGTACCGGGCCAACCAGGGACACGGCGGCACGACCGTCACGATCGGCGTGAACGCGACCATCACCGGCTACCGGGATACCTTCACCGGCGGCAGACAGCCGACCCGGCACCGGGACTACTTCCTGGACACCCCGGAGGGCACCACGATCGCGGAGGACCGCGTGCCCGCGAACGGGCAGCGGTGGGAGGTGCTGCCCAACCGGAGCGGCAACGCCCAGGCGTACCTGATCGGTGGCCACGATTACCTGCTGATGGGTGGATTGCTGTTGCTCGCGGCCGTGGCGGACGTGCTGATCGTGCTGGGCATGTCCGTGTCCTACCGACGGGAACGCAGGTTGCGCACGGCAGGCGGGCACGTGCCGCTGGCGTACTCGGTGCGCAGGCTCGCCGAGGGTGCCCGGCCGGTAGTCCGGTTCGACCCGGTCCGCTCCATCACGCTGGGCCTGCCGCCGCTGCGCGAGGACTCCGACGCCGGGGCGGTCGCACTGCTGCGCAGGCGCAGACTGCACGTGGGGATTTCCGTCGTCGTGGTGGCCGGGCTGGTCACCGGCGTGGTGCTCGCCATCGGCAGGACGACGACCGCGCCGCCACCGCCGAGCACCAGGGACATCACCCTGTCCTATCTCGTGGGCACATCGTGGAGCACCGACACGGAGGCGTTCTACGAGGATGCCGACACTCTCATCTCGGTGACGAAGGACATGCTGCGGGAAGGCGGGGCACCCGACACGACGAAACCAGGCCCGGCCTGGTCCGTGGTGATCTCGTCGCAGGCCAGCGGCGACACGACCGATGCCAACGTGGACGTCGTCGGTATCGGTGCCGTCGCACCGGACGACGCAACGGCAGGCGGGATCGCGCTGCGCAAGGAGGTCGCCGAGGACGGCGCGCCCGCCCCGGTGGCGATCACCGGCCTGCCTACCGGATGGACGGGCATCCTGACCAACGGCAAGCCGGGCGGCACCAAGCGCACCGCCGACGTGTTCGGCAGCGCGGCGGGCAGCCTGGTGGACATCAGCGTTGAAGGCACCGACGACACCACCCTGGCCCACCGGTCCAGCGAGATCGCGACCGCGATCGCACGCCGAGGCATCGCGGGGTTCGTCACCGACACGGCGCGCTGAACGGCTTGGTCAGCGCGCGACCCACTGGTCAGGGTGGGTGCGGTGGATCTTCGCGCAGCGGGTGGCGGGACCGCGGTGCGCGAACTTCTGTCGCTGTACGCGGACCTCGGTACCTGATGGACGAGCAAGGTGCCGGACACATGGTGACGCTCCGTTGTCCGGGCCGTCACCAGCCCGATCCGCCCTCACTCACGATGTGGTCTTCGCACGGAGTGTGCTGCCATGCCGTGAAGCAGCCTCCGGGTCGCGGTCGGGCCGTCCGCGTTCCAGCCCCGATCAGATGAGCTGCCGGTCGCACGCTGCTTTCCGCACGCGTCAGCCTTCGTCGAGCCTGTAAGGCGCCAGATGGGGTGACTGTTCGCGGCTGGTGGGCGGTCAGGCATCAGCACGGACCTATCGAGACGCCTGCCCCGTATTCTTCATCCTGTGCACGTTGTCCCAGGGGGTGCTGTGGCGCCAGGTAGGTGCACAAGCGTGATGTGCGCTTGCGTGCGGTATTCTGTATGGAGAACGGGAGGCCGGCATGGGCAGCATCGCTGGTGATGACGCGGTGGACATCCGGGCGCAGGGGTGGCGCACACTCGCGGCATTGCACGGCAGGATCGAGGCCGCGCTGGAGCGCGCCCTGCAGCAGCAGCACGAGCTCTCTGTCGTCGAGTACACCGTGCTGGACGTGCTGAGCAGGCAGAACGGCTGGCATATGCGCATTCAGCACCTCGCCAGGGCGACAGCACTGAGCAACAGCGCGACGACCCGGCTGGTGAACCGGCTGGAGGACCGCAAGCTGATCATGCGCGTGTTGTGCCCCGATGACCGGCGCGGCATCTACACCGAGTTGACCGAAGCGGGCAAGAAGCTCCTGGACGAAGCCCGTCCCACCCACGATCAGACGTTGCAGCTGGCTCTGGACGAGGCGGCCGTCGTGCCGGAACTGGCCGTCCTGGTCAAGACACTCAGCGCGGCCCCCACCTCCTGACCAGCTGAACACCTGGGCGGCCGGTCGCCGCGCATTCCTGTATCGATCCAGTCCAGTTGACCTGCCTGTTCTATGGGTGGAGTAGGAGTGCGACAAGCCTGTCCTCGATGTGAGCTGACCGACATAGCTTGCGCTGTTATACCGCGTGCGCAATGATTGCACACGACACATACAAGCGTATGCACATCGACGGAGGGCTTTGACATGCCAATCGGGCTTCTCGCGTTGGCCCTGGGAGGCTTTGGAATCGGGTTGACCGAGTTCGGGATCATCGGTCTCTTGCCACAGGTGGCGGGAGACTTCGGGGTCACGGAGCAGGTCGCTGGATATCTGGTTTCCGGCTATGCGCTCAGCGTCGCGGTCGGTGCCATCGCCCTGACCGGGGCCATCACCCGGTTCGACCGCAAGAAAGTGCTGCTCTCGCTGGTGGTGCTGTTCATCGCGGGCAACCTGATCTCCGCGCTCGCGCCGACCTATGCCGTACTGCTGGTCGGCCGGATCGTCGCGGCGTTGTGCCATGGCGCGTTCTTCAGCGTCGGTTCGGTGGTCGCGGCCGACATGGTCGCGGAGAACAAGCGTGCCGGCGCCATCGCGCTGATGTTCGGCGGCCTGACTGTGGCCAACGTGCTGGGTGTTCCGCTGGGCACCTTCCTGGGGCAGCAATTGGGCTGGCGTTCGACGTTCTGGGCGATCACCGTCATCGGTGTCCTCGCGCTGGTCGGCATCCGTGCCCTGGTGCCCTCGACACCGGCACCCCGGGACACCAGCCTGCGTAGCGAACTCGGTGCGTTCCGCCGACCGCAGGTGTGGATCTCCGCATTGGTCACGGTGCTTGCCTACGGCGGAATGTTCGGCGGATTCACCTACATCGCGTTCACCCTGACCAAGGTCAGCGGGTTCGCCACCGACACCGTGCCGTGGCTACTGGTGCTGTTCGGCGTCGGCACCTTCGTCGGCAACTTCGTGGGCGGCAAGCTCGCAGACAAGGCGCTGAACACCTCGCTACTGGTGATCCTGGCACTGCTCACCGCGGTGCTCGTCGCGTTCGCGCTGACCGCGCAGAGCAAGCCGCTGACCATCATTTCGCTGCTGCTGATGGGCGGAGTCGGTCTGGCGATCGCCCCTGGGTTGCAGCTGCGGACCATCAAACACGCCCAGGACGCGCCGACGATGGCGTCTGGTACGAACATCGCGGCCTTCAACATCGGCAACGCGCTGGGCGCCTGGGCGGGTGGCCTGGCACTGGGCGCCGGACTCGGCTTCGTCTCGCCGCTGTGGGTCGGCGCCGGGGGCACCCTCGCCGGCTTCATCCTGTTGGCGGCCGGCTCCATCCGGCCGCGTCGCCAGGTGGCGTCGGCCAAGCCCGGCGATGTCGCTCGAACCGAGGCCGAGGTCACGAACTGAATTGTTGGCCCGGCCTGTGTCGGCATCATTCGGCACAGGCCGGGCGGGCGATCCGCTGACAGCGCCTTCCGCGCCGTTCCGGTCCGTGCACAGTTGATTCTCTCCCCACGTATCGCATTCGAGATGGATCCTGGCACGCCTGATATCGGTTCGACGCAATCATCGAACACAAAGGTTGAGCTTCTGATGGACAAGGGGTCCCACATTTCGGAGAGCGCTTTCGAGTCGATACGGCAAGCTTATCCACGCGAATATCTCACGCTGCGCGACGCCATCGTCGAAACGGCCAGCGGAGCCGCCCTCGATGACGTGGCGGACATAGAGATCCACGCCGACACCATACGGCTCAGATCAGCCGACGACGCGACAACGAGTCTCAGCTTCGACATATCAACCATCACGCCACGGGCAGAAGCGTTTGACTTACGCCTCGACCGGGATCGTCAGACGATCTTTCTGCTGAGTGGCCACGGCACCGACGTGCTGCCGCCCGCACTGCTGGATCGAGTGCTGGACGTTTTGCGGTCGCACTACTGGCTGGTGCTGGGGCAGCGGCAGTCCGCGGCCAATCCGCTCCTGTCCGGCACCCAGGAGCTCAGGGAACTACTGGAGCACGTGCTCGGCAGGCCCGACGTGGCGGTGAGCCACTCGCATGTCGCGGCGGCCGTGCGCGCGATGAGCCTTGGCCGGTACACGGGTGCGTCGGAGTTCGTGCGCTGCCTCCGGGAGGCATCCTCGGAACTGCGGCGCAATGACCTGGATCCGGTCCTGCAACGGACACTGGACACGGTCACTCAGTTCTTCGTCCAGCTCCACCGGGACGTTCAGCCGGTCCTCGCCATACGCAAGCTGGACCGATCCGCGATTCTGCGGAGCCTGGGCGTCAACGACACCGAGTCGCTCCGGCAGACGTTCCTGGATCCCTACGTGCAGCGCAGGCTGGCCCCCTCACATGCGATCACCAGCGACGCCATCGAGCAGTTGGACGCCGGGGGACTCCTGGCATTGGTGGACGAACTGCGCGAGTACGAGTTCCTCAACATCTACCTGCTCGACAGGACGCCGACTCCGCGGGCCGGGACGATCGGCGCCCTGTTGCGGAACAGGCACGCCGCCGTGTCGCCCGTCGTCGCACCGGACAGCCTCGACGAGCTGATGAAAGTGACCGACGCCCTAGCCCGCCCGAACGCGTTCCTGTTCGACCGGGAGAGTTGTCGCCGGATGGACCTGTCGGGCGGGAACTATCTACCGATCACGGCCAAGAACCACATGGTCGGCTTCTTCCCCGGCCTGGGCAGCCGCTCCTTCTACCAGAACCTCGGTCGAGCATTTCTCGACTCGGGCATCCCCGAAGTGGTCGACATCTATCGGGAGGCTGCACAGGCGCTGGGCCTGTCCGACCAGCCGGAACGGCTCCTGCTGACCCCGGAGAACATGCCCGCGGGGCGACTGGCGCAGCAGGGCTTCATCGGGGCGGCGTTCCTCGTGCACAGCCTGGCGCTGGAGACCTACCTCCGCGTGGCCGCGGAGCGCAGCGGGGTGGCCATCACGTTCCTGGCCTACACCGGCGAGAGCTTCGGGATCATCACGTCGGCGGTGGCGAGTGGCGCGATCTCGTGCGGCGACGGCGTCCGGATCGCACAGGTTTTCACGCCGCTGATGCTGATGGCTGCGGACGGCGAGCCCGCCGACGATCCGTTCTGCCGGAGGATCGCCGCCTACCTGCCGGAAACGCTTCGAGGGAATCCGCTGGTATCGGAGCCCTACCACGTCATCGGCCTGCGGGCAGACGCCGACCACCTCGCCGAGGTCCTGGCGAGCATCGACGATTCGTACTCCAAGACGGATGTCGAGGTGCACAAGTTCTACGCACCGCGGCAGAAGAACGTCTACGTCCGGGCCGGGGCCAAAGCGAGCTTCGATGTTCATCTGCGGAAGTTCCCCGCGGTGCGGGTGACCGAGCTGAAGCCACCGACGACCTTTCTCGCCCACGCCGACCGGATGAGCGTCGTGCGCCACGCCCTGGACCGCTTCATGGACGACAACGGCGTGACGTTCCACAAGCCGCACACCCCGGTGGTGTCGAACAACGACGCCGGCCTGCTGACCACGGCGGCTGAGGTGCGCAACGGCATCCTGGCCATCACCGACGAAATCATGGCGTCCCAGTCGACCGCGGAACTGATCGACGAACTCCACCCCAGGATGGTCCTCGAACTGGGCCTGGGGAACAAGTCGGTCGACCTGTTGACCGACAACAACATCACCGCTCCGGTCCTGGCCTACCCGGGGACCCCCGATGCGACCGAGTCGCTGGTCAAGGCGATGAAGCTGGCCGACGACGTGCTGGGCGAGCTGGAGACGTTGTACGGCAAGGGCAGCCTGCTGGCGCCCGGGCACTACAGAAGACTTCGCTGTCTTCTTCGGCTGGCCGCCGGGAACTCGTGCTACGAAGCCTATTTCTCGCAGGCCATGGACCGGGTCATCACCGCGGAGATGCTACGTCCGGAACGTGAGGGCTCGGCCGCGTTCTACAGGTTTCTCGAGATATTTCAGCACACCTACAACCATCGCCACAGTATCGACATCGTTCACGGCGAGCTGGTGCTCAAGGCCCGGACGAAGAGGAACCTGGTCGGTCCGCAGGAGAAGCTCGGCTCGGTGTACACGGAACTCGAAGTGATCGACGTGGCGGGGAACACCGCTGACCGATCCCTGATCAACGTGACCCAACCTGAAGTGTTGGTCCTGCATTTCGACAGGGCCACGAACCTCGATCACCTCGATCTGGCGCCCGAGATACAGCTGCTGCTGGACACCGAACCGCTGGCCCGCGAGATCTACGATCGCGCGCTGGAGAGCCTGGACATCGAGGACGCTGCATTCCTCACCCTGGCCGGTGCGAGCATGCCCACGGCCGAACGGCTGGCTATGAGCCAACTCGTGTACCAGTACGCGCTGTTTCGTATCCTCCGCCACTACCGGCCCGCCATGTTCGCCCAGAACGACTACTACCTCGCCGGTAGTGGCGCGCTGGGCTGGCTGGCGGCTCTCGTCGCGTCGGAAGCGGTGTCGCTGCCGGCCGTGCTGCGGCTGTACAGCAGTTATCTCGAGGCAGATGGCCTGGACGCCGCGCTGGACAGCCTGGTCGCCTCGCTCAAGCAGCCCGCGGCTCCGGTCATCTCGGTGGACGGCATCCCGTTGCAGTCGAAGAAGGAACTGGAGGCAGCCACCCGTGCCATTCTTGTCTGACGTCCCCACCAACGCCCCGGTCCGGATGATCCAGCTGAACGGGAACTGCCAGATCCTCTCACTCGGCTCAGCGCTCGATCCCGCCACGGTGAACGCTGGGCCCTATCGCACCCGTGTCATCTCGGTGCTCTCCCCGACCGACATTCGAAAGAAGCATGTCAATCCGAAGCTGGACGACTTCGAGGACCACTCGACCCTGGCGCTGACCGACGAGAACGACAAGGTGCTGCGCCATGCCCGAGGCCGCCGATTACTCAGCAGCATGGTCAACGCCTACGTCAACATCGGGGAGACGGTCACCGGATTCGGCAAGGGCGGCAGCGAGTCCATGACGATCTTCCTCAAGCGGGAGGGTGACCCGAGGACCATCGTCCGCAAGGTCCTCAGTGAGGCCCTGACCACGGCCCACTGGAATCGGGACGGCGTAGGTGTCATGCTGCCGCCCTTCGCCAAGGCCAAGAAGCAGGCCGAGTACCTCCTGGCGTTGCCCGATTCGGTACGGCCGTACTTCCCCGAGGTGTACGACGTCGTGGAGCGGGACATCCCGATCCCTCCGCATCTGCGAACGGACGGCAGAACCACCAACCGGGAAGTCATCTACGAGATGAGCTATGTGCCGGGGGTGGAGATCAGCCAGTTCGTCCAGCGCTATTCACCGCCGCCCGCCGTGATCGCCCGGCTCTACGAGGAGGTCTTCCGCGTACTGAATCGGCGGGTGCACTCAGTCAATCGGGCCCCCGCGCCAGGCGAGACGCTGGAAGTCTCGTCCTTCCGGAAGATCGAGGACCGTCTGGACCTGTGCCGGCAGACGGGGCCCCGCACCTTCGGTCCCGACCTGCTGGACAGCGAGCGGATCGTCATCAACGGCGTCAGCTATCTCAATTCGTCGACCTTGCTGAGACGGTTCCGGGACCGTCCAGAGTACCGCGACGTCCTGGAGCCGAAGTTCCACTCCCTGGTCATGGGGGACGCCAACACCGAGAACATCAAGCTGACCGACCCCGGCCCACTCCATCGCGCTCAACGGCTGATCGCGTCCCGCGCCCCGCGGCCGGAGATCGACGCCGCACTGGCGGCCATCACGTCGGAGTCGGTGGGCATCAGGTTCCTGGACCCACGAGCGATCGGTTTTCACAGCGACGGCGCGGGCACCCGGGACGACCCGATGTACGACAACAAGCCGTGGCACAACGCCATCGGCCACTACGACGAGATCCACTACGAGCGGTTCAGCCTGCGGGTCCGGGTCAATGCCACGTAGCCTAGTTTGATCATGGTGTCGGCTTGGGGTTTTCGAGGTGTGCGGCGTGGCGGGGTGATCGGTGTGGGCGGGCCTGATGTGATCACGTGTTGTGTCGAGTGTGGTGGATCGTGCGGATGTTCGGCCGG
>DASUJK010000302.1:0-28967 GCA_036279295.1 Pseudonocardiaceae bacterium
GGCGACGGCCCGCACATCGCGGTTCGCGTCGGCGACCACGCACTGCCGCTGCGCCCGCTGGCCGACACGCTCGGTCCCCGGCTGGCCGAACTGGTCACCCGGTCCTCCCTCGATCCGCTGCTCGCCACGTCCCGGTCGACCTGGGCGGAGCTGCGTGACCGGATCACCGAGCTGGTCAGCCGGTCCGCCCGGCCGCGTGGTGCCGACGCCGTGCCGCTGGCGCGGCTGACCGCCCGGCTGCCGTTCACCGTCGGCGACTACGTGGACTTCTTCTCGTCCCGGCAGCACGCCGAGAACGCGGGCCGCATCTTCCGGCCGGACTCCGACTCGCCGCTGTCGCCGAACTGGACGCACCTGCCGATCGGCTACCACGGCCGTGCCGGCACCGTCGTGGTGTCCGGCACCGACGTGGAGCGGCCCAACGGGCAGCGCAGGGGCGACGAGCCCGGCACGGTCGTGTTCGGCCCGTCACGGCAGCTGGACGTGGAGGCCGAGGTCGGCTTCGTCTGCGGTGGCCCGGTGGCCGGCCGGGTGCCCACGGCCGCCGTCGCCGAGCACGTGTTCGGCGTCGTGCTGGTGAACGACTGGTCGGCCAGGGACATCCAGGGCTGGGAGTCGCAGCCGCTGGGCCCGTTCCTCGGCAAGTCCTTCGCCACGTCGGTGTCGGCGTGGATCACGCCGCTGGCCGCGTTCGAGCACGCCCACGTCGCCGTGCCGGCGCCACCGCACCCGCTGCAGCGCTACCTGGTCGAGGACCAGCCGAACGGCCTGGACATCGACATCGAGCTCCGCTGGAACGACACCGTGGTAGCCCGGCCGCCGTTCGCCGAGATGAACTGGTCGTGTGCCCAGCAGCTGGCGCACATGACGGTGAACGGCGCCACCGTGCGGCCCGGTGACCTGTTCGCGTCCGGCACCGTGACCGGCTCCCGGCCCGACCAGCGGGGTAGTTTCCTGGAACTGAGCTGGGGCGGCACCGAGCCGCTGACGCTGGACGACGGGTCGAAGCGGACCTTCCTTGAGGACGGGGACACCGTGGTGATCACCGGCAGCGCACCAGGACCGGACGGCAGCCGTGTCGGGCTGGCCGAGGTGGCGGGCGTCGTGCTGCCCGCCGACGCGCCGGGCAGAGGCTGACCGGTGGTCACGCCGCGCTCGGTCGGCGCCACCGGCCTCGGCCAGGTGGCCCGCCCGAGTTCGCCGGCATCCCATCCGGGCAAGGAGAGCTCGCTCACCCTGGAACGCGGCCTGGCGCTGCTGGACGCCGTCGCCGAGTGGGAGGGCGAGGCCCCCACGATCAGCGATCTCGCTGGCGCGGTCGGCGCGAGCCGGGCGGCTGTCTACCGACTGCTGGTGCCGCTGGTGGAACGCGGCCTGGTGCGTCGGGAGGGCTCCCGCGTGCGGCTCGGCCTCGGCATGCTGCGGCTGGCCGGCCGGGTCCTGCCGCAGCTGCGGATGCTGGCCACGCCGGTACTGCGGTCGCTGGCCGAGGAACTGGGTGCCACGGCGCATCTGACCGTTGCCGACGCCGACGATGCCCAGGCCATCGCCGTGGTCGAACCGTCCTGGACGGCCTACCACGTTGCCTACCGGGTCGGCGTCCGCCACCCGCTGGCCAAGGGCGCGGCGGGCAAGGCGATCACCCTGCCGCTGAAGGGCCCGGCGTGGATCGGTTCGGCCGGTGAGTTGCAGGCAGGCGCGTACGGTGTGGCGGCGCCGGTGCGCGGGGTGCCGGAACTGCGGGCCAGTATCGGTGTGGTGGCACTGGCCAAGTTGGACGATGCCGTGGTCGGTCCCCGGCTGGTCCGGGCGGCAGCGGAACTGACCGCCGCACTGGGCTGACCCAGGACCTTCGTCCCGGGTCGGACGGGACCGTTTCCGGTGGTGGGGGACGCGCCGCTGGCCGACAATTCAGCTTGTGGACGTACTCGACATCGCCAGGTGGCAGTTCGGGATCACCACTGTCTACCACTTCCTGATGGTCCCGCTGACCATCGGACTGTCCATTGTGGTCGCCGGCATGCAGACCGCGTGGGTGCGCACGAACGACCGCAAATACCTTGCCATGACGAAGTTCTGGGGCAAGCTGCTGTTGATCAACTTCGCCATGGGTGTGGTCACCGGCCTGGTCCAGGAGTTCCAGTTCGGCATGAACTGGAGCGCCTACTCGCGGTTCGTCGGTGACGTGTTCGGCGCGCCGCTGGCCATGGAGGGTCTGGTCGCGTTCTTCATCGAGTCCACGTTCCTCGGCCTGTGGATCTTCGGCTGGGATCGCCTGCCACGCCGGGTGCACCTGGCCTGCCTGTGGGCGTTCGCGCTGGCCGGCATCGCGTCGGCGTACTTCATCCTGGCCGCGAACTCGTGGATGCAGCACCCGGTCGGCGTGCAACTGGTCGACGGCAAGCCTCGGCTGACGTCGATCGGCGCGGTGCTGACCAACCCGACGCTGATGGCCGCCCTGCCGCACACCGTGGCCGGCTGTTTCGCGGTCGCGGCCACGTTCCTGGTCGGCATCGCGGCCTGGCACCTCGGTCGCCGCAAGGCCGACGGCCACGGCCCGATGTGGCGGGCGTCGCTGAAGATCGGCGGCTGGATCGGCGTGCTCGCGTTCGCAGGGTTGGCGCTGTCCGGTGACACCCAGGGCAAGCTGATGTTCGAGCAGCAGCCGATGAAGATGGCAGCGGCTGAGGCGCTGTGCCACACCGAGCAGCCCGCCGGGTTCTCGATCCTCGCGTACGGCGACGTGGCCAGGCCCAACTGCGAGAACGTCAAGACACTCGACGTGCCCTACATCCTGTCGTTCCTGGCCACCGGCGATTTCTCCAGCAAGGTCGAGGGTGTTCAGGACCTGATTCCCCAGTACCAGGCCAAGTACGGCACCAACTACCCGGACGACCCGGCACTCGGCGCGCTGGCCGGCAAGCCGGTGGACTACGTGCCCGACCTGCCGGTCACGTACTGGGGCTTCCGCCTGATGATCGGGTTCGGCGCACTGGCTGCGCTGGCCGCGCTCGGCGCGCTGTGGCTGACCAGGCGTGGCCGGTTCCCGAAGGGCCGATGGTTCCCGTTGGCCGCCGTGTTCGCCATCGCCACGCCCTATCTGGCCAACGCGTTCGGCTGGATCTTCACCGAGATGGGCCGGCAGCCGTTCGTCGTGGCGCCGAATCCGACCGGCATCGACGGCGTGTGGCTGTACACCGCCGAGGCCGTGTCGCCGGGCGTGACGGCAGGTGAGGCGCTGACCTCGGTGATCACGCTGACCAGCGTGTACGCCGTGCTCGCCGTGATCGAGATCTTCCTGATGGTGCGGTACGTCCGGGGCGGGGTGGCGGCCGTGCTGCCGGACTCGCCCGCCTCGCCCGACGACAAGTCCGACGACGTGCTCACCTTCGCGTACTGAGAGGGCTGGTTTCCATGGACCTGCCGACGTTCTGGTTCAGTGTGGTGGCGCTGTTCTGGGTGGGCTACCTGTTCCTGGAGGGGTTCGACTTCGGGGTCGGCATGCTGCTGCCGATCCTGGGCCGCACCGAGACCGACCGACGCGTCATGATCAACACGATCGGACCGGTGTGGGACGGCAACGAGGTATGGCTGATCGTGGCCGCAGGGGCCACGTTCGCCGCGTTCCCGGCCTGGTACGCGGGGTTGTTCAGCGGTGCCTACCTGCCGTTGCTGATCCTGCTGGTGGCGCTGATCGGCCGGGGAGTGGCGTTCGAGTACCGGGGCAAGGTGCACGACGACCGGTGGCGGCGCGCGTGGGACCTGGTGATCACCGTCGCGTCCTGGGTGGCCCCGCTGGCCGTGGGCACGGTCATCGCCTCGACGGTCCTCGGGCTGCCGCTGGACGCAGCCGGTGACGTCGTCCGCTCGCCGTTCGCCGCGTTCCACCCGGAAACGCTGCTCGGTGGCGTGGCGGTGGCCGGGTTCGCGCTGCTGCACGGGTCGGCGTTCCTGACGTTGAAGACCGAGGGCTGCATGCGCACGGCGGCCCGCCGGTTCGCCCTGCGCATCGCACCGGTCGCCGTGGTGCTGATGGTGGCGTTGCTGCTGGTCGTGCAGTTGCGTGAGGGTCAGGCGTGGACGTGGGTGGCACTGGCGGTGTGCGCTGTCGCGCTGGTGGGCAGCGTCGTGCGGCTGCGGGCCGACCGCGACGGCCAGGCGTTCGCGCTGCTGGGCCTGGCGGTGGTCGCGTTCGGGGTCACGTTGTTCGGCGCGCTCTACCCGGACGTCCTGCCGTCCACATCGGACATTGCACACTCGCTGACCGTGCACGGCGCGGCGTCCGCCGACTACACGTTGACGTTGATGACCTGGGTGGCCGGGTTCGGCGCACCGGCCGTGCTGATCTACCAGGGCTGGACGTACTGGGTCTTCCGCCGCCGTATCGGCACCCGGCACATCCCGCCGGTGCACACGCCATGAAGGGCCCACTGGGTGCGCTGCCTGCGCTGTCCCGGTCGGCCCGTCGGGCACTGATCGGCTGCGTGCTGCTGGCGGTGCTGAACGCGGTCGCGCTGGCGGCGAGCGCGTGGTCGTTGGCGTTCACGTTGGCCGCGTTGCTGAACGGCACCCCGATCGGCGACCGACTCGTGGTGTTCGCGCTGGCGGTACTGGCCCGCTCGCTGATCGGCTGGGCCAGCCAGACGGTGGCGGCGCGGGCGGCGGTCGGCGCCAAGGAGGAACTGCGGGCGCACCTGCTGGATGCGGCACTCCGCCGTGGCCCGGAGTGGATCGACGACCGGCATCCGGCTGAACTGGCCGCACTGGCCACCACCGGCCTGGACGCGCTGGACGACTACTTCACCAGGTTCCTGCCGGCGTTGGTGGGTGCCGCGGTGACCGTGCCGCTGGCCGGCCTGGTGATCCTGATCGCGGACTGGCGGTCGGCGGTGCTCATCGCGGTCACCGTGCCGCTGATTCCGTTGTTCGCCGCGCTGATCGGCCGGTTCACCGAGGGCCGGGTGGCGGCAGCGGCCGACGCGGGCGCCCGCCTGGCCGGCCACCTGATGGAACTGCTGCGCGCGCTGCCGGTGCTCACCGCGTTCGGCCGGGCCGCGGCCCAGGAAACGGCGGTGCGCGAGGAGTCCGAGCGGCACCGGGTTGCCACCCGGGCAACCCTGCGGGTCGCGTTCCTGTCCGCGTTCGCGCTCGACCTGATCGCCACGCTGTCCGTCGCCCTGGTCGCCGTTGACGTCGGCCTGCGCCTGCTGGCCGCCGACATGGGCATCGGGACGGCGCTGCTCGTGCTCATCCTCGCGCCGGAGTGCTACCTGCCGCTGCGCGCGGCCGGCGCTGCCTATCACGCCAGCGAGGACGGGCTGGAAGCCGTGACGAGGGTGGCCACAATCGTTGGTGCCGAAGGACATCAGGTCCCGGAAGGGGTGCGACCGGATGATCTTCGGCACCAGCTCGACATCGTCGGACTGCGGGTCCGACGCAGGGACCGCGAGGCGCCGGACGGCCTGACCGTCCGCGTCGAACCGGGTCGGATCACCAGGCTCGACTCACCGAGCGGCGCCGGCAAGTCCACCACGTTCGGCGTGCTGCTCGGCTTCGTGGCACCGACGTCGGGCACGGTCACGGTGGACGGCGTCGATCTGTCCACAATGGACTCGTCAGCCTGGCTCCGGCAGGTGGCCTGGGTGCCCCAACGGCCCAGGTTCGCGGCCGAGACAGTGCGCGACGAGCTGATGTTGGCGGTGTCCGACAGCACGCCTGCCACCGAAGCCGAGCTGGTCGAGGTGGCGGGCGTGCTGCTGAACCGCGCCATCGCTGAACTGTCCTCCGGCGAGCGAGAGCGGGTCTCACTTTCGAGAGCACTGCTCCGGCTGCGGCACGGCGCCTGGCTGCTGCTGGCCGACGAGCCAACGGCCCACCTGGACAGGGCCACCGCTTCGCTTGTCACCAGCGCGATCGAAGGTGCGGCAGCGGCCGGCGCGGCGGTCCTGCTGGCCACCCACACGGGCCTGAGTCACGAACCGGTGGCGGTAGCGCCGCCGGCATCGGTGACCACGGTGGCCAGCATGTCGCCGCCTCGGCGGGTTCGGTTGCGGGAGTTGGTGGACGGGCGACTGCTGGCCGGAGTGGGCCTGGGCGCACCGGCACTGGGCTCGGCGATCGCACTGACGGCCACGGCGGCGTGGCTGATCGCGCGGGCGGCGGGCCATCCGTCGATCGTGGTGCTGACGGTGGCGGTGATCGCGGTCCGGGCGTTCGGGCTGTCCAAGGGTGCCCTGCGCTACGTGGAACGGTTGGTGTCGCACGACGCGGCGTTCCGGCTGGCCACCAGGCTGCGCGTCGGACTGTGGCAGGCACTGGTCCGACTCGGGCCGGCCCGCACGGCACACCTACGCCGCACCGACGGCCTCCGCAGGCTGGTCGACGACACCGACACGGTCCGCGACCTGGTGCCCAGGGTCCTGACACCGCCGCTGGTCGCGATCCTGGTGTCAGCGGGCGCGGTAGCGCTACAGACGGCGCTGCTGCCAGCGGCCGGCCTCGTGTTGTGCGTCGGGCTGCTGGTGGCCGGCCTGGCCGGCCCGATCGTCGGACTACTGGCCGAACGCAGGGCGACCAGGGTATTGGCCGACGGTCGACGGCAGGTAGCGGGCGCGGTGTTCACCCTGCTGGACGCGGCAGCCGACCTGATCGCGACCGGAGCCCACCGAATCCGGCGCGCGGAGTTGGCGGCAGCGGACGCGGCACTTGCGGCCACGGCCCGACGCCAGGCATGGGGCGCCGGCCTGACCACGGGCATCGCCACGGCAGCACTGGGCGGCGCCGCACTGGGCAGCACGTGGCTGGCCATCGGGCACATCAACCCGGTACTGGCGGCCGTCCTCGCCCTGGTACCCCTGGCACTGGCCGAAACGGTGGACGGCCTGGGTCCCGCCCTCCGCCAACTGGACCCACTGCGCGCCGCGTACGCCCGAGTAACGGAACCGGACGGGGCACCGGCCCAGCCGGCATCCACTGTGGACGGCCCGATCGACCTGCGCGATGTATCGGCAACCTGGCCAGGCGCCACCACCCCGGCCCTGCGCAACGTGAACCTGCGAATCCCGCCCGGCGTAGAGGTAGCGGTCATAGGCCCCTCCGGCGCCGGCAAGTCCACGTTGTTGGCTCTGCTACTGGGTTTCCTGTCACCCGACACCGGTACGGTCCAGGCCCCGGCCACCGTGGCGTGGTGCCCGCCGGAGCCCTATCTGGCAGCCACCACGGTCCGCGAAAACCTGCGCCTCGGCGACCCGACGGCCGACGACGACACCCTGCGAGCTGCCCTGCGCACGGTCGCCCTGGACGACTGGACCGACCGCCTGGACACCCGCCTCGGCCAGTCCGGAGCAGGCGCATCCGGCGGCGAGGCGCAGCGGTTGTCACTTGCGAGAGCAGTGCTCCGATCCAAGAGTGCTGATCTGATCGTGCTCGACGAGCCAACGGCCCACCTGGACGAGCCAACGGCCCGCCGCGTGCTGGCCAATTTGAGAGCAGTGCTCTCGGATCGGACCATTGTTCACGTAACGCATCGGCCGTCCGATGCGGAAGCAGCAACCATAGTGGTCCAGGTGGTCGGAGGGCGAGTGCTGACGCAGGTCGGCACGCAGGTCGGCACTCAAGTCGGCACTCAAGTCGGCAGTCAGGTCGGCAGTGCGGCCGTGGCATAGCCTGATGGAGCTCATGGACCTGACACTCGCCACCAGGACGTTGCACGCGTCGACCGAGATCGCTCAGGCGGCACTGACCGCCGACGACCCGGATGAGGTGCTGCGACTCGTCGTGCGCAGCGCGGCCGAACTGGTCGAGGCCGATCTCGGCCTGGTGATGGCACGTGGCGAGGACGGCAGGGTCACCATCGAGGCGGCGCACGGCGGGCGCACTCCGGAGGACGAGGACCCGGTCGGCCTGGTGCTGTCCGCCCGCAGCTCGGCCGCGCGGGTGGCGCGCAGCGGTGTGCCGGTCGTGGTGGACGACTTCACCACCGACCCGCGCACCGCCCCGTTCGTGCCGAAGGCGTTGCGCCGCTACGGCCCCTTCGCCGCCGCCCCGTTCGGCACGGCGGAACGTCGGCTCGGCGTGCTCACGGTGTACCGACGGCAGGGCGCGGCGCCGTTCACGCAGGTGTCGGTGGACGTGCTGACGGCGTTCGCCAACCAGGCCGGCCTCGTCGTGCTGCTCGCCGAGGGCTCGACGGCCCGGCAGCGGGTGGCCATCTACCAGGAGCGCGAACGGATCGCCCGCGACCTGCACGACGTGATCGTGCAGCGGCTGTACGCGGCCGGTGTCCAGCTGGACCTGTTGGGCCGCAGGCTGTCCCGTCGCCTGGCCCGCAAGGACGCGGCCCGCCTTGCTGACGCGGTGGACCAGCTGGACGAGACGATCTCCGAGGTCCGAGCCACGGTCGGCCGGTTGCGCAGCGCCGACCCCGGCGTGCCGGCCAAGGGCGCCGACCTGGTCGACTCGGTCCGCTCCGAGGTCGAGACGGCAGGTGAGCTGCTCGGCTTTCCACCGGTACTCGAACTGACCGGCAACCCGTCCGACGTGCCGGTCGCGGTGGCCGACCACGCGAGAGCGGCGCTGCGCGAGGCGCTGGCCAACGTGGTCCGCCACTCCGGCGCCAGCGAGGTCGTGGTCCGGCTCGGGCGCGACAAGGACGGCCTCTGTCTTTCCGTGCGGGACAACGGATGCGGCATCCCACCCGACGTGACCCGCCGAGGCCTGCGCAACCTCGCCGACCGGGCCACAGCCATCGGCGGCACGTGCGAAGTCGACTCCACCCCCAGCACCGGCACGCTCGTCACCTGGTGGGTCCCCATCTGATGGACGCCGACGAGTTCGCCGCGCTGTTCGCGACACATCGGGGCGAGCTGCGGGTGCACTGCTACCGGATGCTCGGCTCGTACGACGAAGCGGAAGACCTGGTCCAGGAGACATTTCTGCGCTCCTGGAAGGGCATCGAAACCTTCGCCGGCCGCTCGACACTGCGTGCCTGGTTGTACCGGATCGCCACCAACGCCTGTCTGGACACCCTGCACGGCAAGGCCCGCCGCGTGCTGCCGCACGACGTGGACGACTCGGCCGAACCTTTGTGGCTGCAACCGTTTCCGGACGGCCCGGACACGGCGGCGGTCGACCGGGAGACCCTGGAGCTGGCATTTCTCGCCGCCATCCAACACTTGCCACCCTGGCAACGTGCGGTCCTGATCCTGCGGGACGTGCTCGGCTGGCGCGCCGCCGAGACCGCTGACCTGCTGGACCACAGCGTGCCGTCGGTGCACAGCGCGTTGCGGCGCGCCAGGGTGACGATGCGCGAACACCTGCCCGAGCGCAGGCTGGACTGGGCCCGGCCGTCGGAGCCGACCGACCACGAGAAAGCCGTGCTCCGCCGCTACATGACCGCGATGGAACGCGCCGACCTGACTGCGATGGCCACCCTGCTGGCCGAGGACGTCCGCACCACCATGCCGCCCTACCGGGAGTGGTTCCAGGGCCGCACCGCGGTCATCGACGCGCTCACCACGACGTGGAATCCCAGGTCGCCGCTGTACGTCGGCCGGTTCCACCCACTGGCCACCAGCGCCAACCGCCAGCCCGCCGTGGCTGCCTACGTGTGCCGCGACGACGAGACCCGCCACGCCTTCGCGATCTCCGTGCTCCGCATCGAGGGCGACCACATCGCCGAGGCCACGGCCTTCCACGACACCAGCGTGTTCGCCAGGTTCGATCTGCCGATGAGTTTTCCGGCTTCGCACCGTCTCAGTAGGTAAACGGAGGTGGACGATGGCGAAGATGCTCTACGGCGTGACCATGTCGGTGGACGGTTTCATCGCGGGCGCGGGCGGTGACATGTCCTGGCTGACCGAGTTCATCGGCCCGAACGACACCGTGCGCGACCTGATCCCGCGGATCGGCTCGCTGCTCATCGGCAACCGCACGTTCCACGGCGACGACCCGCACAAGGGCGACGCCGACAAGGAAGGCAAGCCGTTCGGCGGCGGCTGGGACGGCCCGCAGTTCGTGCTCACCCACCACGTGCCGACCGAATCGGTACCGGGCATCACCTTCCTGGACGACTTCACTGCGGCGGTCGACGCCGCCAAGGCAGCGGCGGGGGACAAGTACGTCAACATCCTCGGCGCCGACATCGCCCGGCAATGCGTCGAAGCCGGCGTGCTGGACGAAGTGCTTGTGTGCATTGCTCCCGTGTTCCTCGGTGACGGTGTCTTGCTGTTCGACCATCCCGGTGGCACCAACGTGAAACTGGAGCAGATCAGTGTGAGCCAGGCCCATCGGGCCACCAATCTCTGGCTCCGCGTGGTCGGCTGAAAGGTGTTGCAAGGCTGTCAATTCACGGGTTTGACGGCTCCACAATAGACCGATCGAGCTATTGTGAAATCGTGTGTTGATCACCATAGACTTTTTGTATGGCGAACAACAACAGAACCCCGAAGGCTCGTGCACTGGGTGGCATGCTGCGTGAGGCGCGGATGCGGCGTGGCATCGGGCTGCGCTCCTTCGCCATGGAACTCGGTCGGGACGCAGGGCTGTTGTCCCGCTGGGAAACCGGCGACCGCGTGCCCAAGCCGACCGACGTCGCCCAGATCCTCACCAAGCTGGGCATAGTCGGCGCGAGGTACGACGAGATCCTCGACTTCTGCTACACCACCGGCGATCCGAGATGGCTCGCGATCACGCTGCCCGACCAGCATCGGATGATGACAGCGCTGTTGGAGTTCGAGCGGTCCGCCAGCCTGCTCATCGACGTGTCGCCGCTGTTGATTCCCGGTCCGCTGCAGTCGACCAGCTACATCCGGGCGATCATGACGGCAGGTGGCGTCCCCGAGGAACAGATCGAAGATCGCATCACGAATCGCATCAACCGCCGGGACACCTTGCTCCGCCGGGACCCGGTGCGGCTGCGGACGTTCGTGGGTGAGGCGGGTGTTCGCCAGCTCATCGGCGATCGAGCCGTGATGGTCGAGCAGTTGCGGCACCTGCAACGGATGTCTCGCCTGCCCAACGTCGAGTTGCGGGTCATTCCGCTCGACGTCGGCTGGCATCCCGCCCTGGAAGGCCCGTTCGCGGTCATCGAGTCCGATGAAGTGGACGCCCTGGTGCATATCGAAAATCGCCGATCGGGCCTGTTCCTCCATGAGGGGGACGATGTTCAGATTTACCGCGACGCCGTCGATATGATCGGCAGGGTGGCGTTGGAGGCGCCGGAGTCGGCACTCTTCATCGCCGCCGAGACCGACAGGATGGAGCGGACGACATGATCCGGTGGCGCAAGGCCGGCCGCAGTCAGAACACATCCAACTGTGTCGAGATCGCGCACGGTCTCGACCAGCTCCGGGACAGCAAGAACACGACCGGTCCGGTGTTGCAGGCTGACATCAGGCGGCTCGTGGCCGACATCAAGGCTGGCCACCTCAACGGCTGATCTCCGCTATTTCCGACCCCGCCTCGCCACCATCGCGACCGCCTGGGTGCGGCGCTGCATGCCCAGCTTCGACAACACCGACGTGACGTAGTTCTTCACGGTCTTCTCGGCCAGGAACATCCGCTGCGCGATCTCGCGATTGCTCAGCCCCTCACCGATCAGCTCCAGCACGCGCCGCTCGCGTTCGGTCAGCGCGTCCAACTGGTCGGGCTCGGTGCCGCGCCGCATCCGGTCCAGCACCCTGGCCGTGGTCACCGGGTCCAGCAGCGACCGCCCGGCCGCCACCTCGCGCACCGCCGTGACCAGGTCCTGGCCGCGCACCTGCTTGAGCAGATAGCCGGACACGCCGGCCTCGATGGCGTCCATCAGGGCTTGTTCGTCGTCGAATGCGGTCAGCACGAGACAGCGCGGTAGCCCGTCGTGGCCCTGTTCGCGCAGCCGACGGCACAGCGTGACCCCGTCGCCGTCGGGCAGGCGCATGTCCACCACGGCCACGTCCGGCCGCGCGGCCGCCGCGACGACGAGCGCTTCGGCGACCGTGCCGGCCTCGGCGACGACGTCGATGTCCCGTTCGTCGCCCAGCAGGTCACGCAACCCCCTGCGGACCACCTCGTGGTCATCGACGAGCAGCACGCGTACCGCCACTCGTCCACGGTACGGTCGTCCACCGGGTGAGTGCCGATTGGGTGAAATGGCTCAGGTGGCCATCCCCAAGCCGTTCTGTGGCGCGGTCCACACCCGGCATCTGATCAACCTGCCACGACCCCCGGCCGTACACAGCGATTGATCCACTGCCCACAAGTTGTCCCCAGGGTTATCCACAGCGGTGGACAGCTTTGCGTGAGTTGGGTCACACGCGATGTGATTACTCGATGGGCAGACTGCCGTCCCGATGCCGGCGAGCGAGGTCCTGATAGACCTTCGGGTTGTTGTCCACCCAGAACCGGGCGCCGTCGGTGAGCGGAAGCTGGCGCTTGGCGGCAGTGCCGAGTAGCACCACCTCGCCGTCCACGTGGGTGTTCGGCGCGACGGTCGCGCCTGCGGCGACCAGCGTGCGTGGGCCGACCACGACGCCGTCCTGGATGGTGGCGTTGTTGCCGATCACCGCCTCGGCGCCGATCGTGCAGCCGTGCACGACGCACAGGTGCCCGATGGTCGCGCCGGGCCCCACCGTGCAGCCCTCGGCGCCGCCGTGCAGCACGGAGTTGTCCTGCACGTTGGCGCCGGCGCCGATGAGCACGGGGCCGAAGTCGGCGCGGAGCACGACGCCGTACCAGACCGAGGCGTCCGCCTCGACGGTCACGTCACCGACGAGCGTGGCGGTCGGCGCGATCCAGGCGGACGGGTGGACCTTCGGGCTGGCGCCCTCGAACGAGAAAAGCGGCATACGGCCACAGTAAAACCTCGTCCGGGGCGCCGGCCCTCTGGTGATCAACTACTTCTGGTGCCGAGCGTCCGCCATCTCGCCGATCGTGAAATAGCCGAGCCGTTCGTAGATCCGGCCCGGCTCGTCCTTCTCGACCTGCAGGAAGGGTTGGAGGCCGCGGCACATGGCCTCCTCGGTGAGCATTCCGACGATCAGGCGGGCCAGGCCGTGGCGGCGATGTTCGGGCAGCACGCCGACCCCGAAGATCTCCACCAGCTCGTTGCGTGGCGCAGGCCGCACCCCGGCCCCGACGGCTTGTCCGGTCGCCTGATCAACGGCGAGCGCGACGCAGCCACCCCGCTTGACGATGCCGACGATTCCGATCGGATCGGCCTCGGTGTCGGACTCGCCGTAGGCGATGTTCTGCACGGCGACGGCCTGCCGCAGCGCGGATTCGTCCTCGATGAGCCGGACGTCGTAGCCGGGGCTGGCCGGTGCGGGGATCAGGTTGTCGATCGCCATCAGGGTCAACGTGGGGGCCACGTCGAACCCGGCGTCCCGCAGTGGCCCGTCCACGGCGGGTACCGGCCGGATGTACTCCAGCCGGGGTATCCGGTCCCGGCTGGTGAAGAAGTCGATCAGCGAGGCGACGTCGTTCGCTGTCGGAGCAGCGTTATCCACAGGTACGGCGTAGTTCAGGAATGGGTTGTCCGTGGTGGTGTTGAGTAGGACGAGGAACGGACCGACGGTGGTGGCCCGGGCCTCGATGCCGGCCCGCAGGCAGGCTTGAACGGCACGCAGTTCCATCTGTGTGGAAGACCCTTCAGGAAGAAGACGTGAACGTTGGGGACGCGCGCGCTCGGGGGCGCGCCGATGAAGCCGGTGCTACCGGCGAGTGGTCCCGAACATGGCGTTCACCTCGTGGTTCCTGGGTCGTCGGCCACTCTAGTTCGTCCCGGGCGTCACCCGCTAGTGGATCACCCGATGGTGGGGAACACCAGGCCTTCCTGATTCGTTAGAGCGTAGGAAAGGTGAGCCGCGATGGCTCAAGGCTAGACATCAGGAGGGTCCGACATGGCAATCGCCGTGCGGGGTTCCGCGTGGGACCCCTTCACCACCGTGGTCCGGCAGTTCGACACCGACTTCGACTCCCTGGTCCGCCGTTCCTTCGGCCAGACCCGCCGGGTCGGCGGCTACGTGCCGGCAGCAGACGTGACCAAGGACGGCAACGACCTCGTGGTCACGCTGGCGCTCCCGGGCGTGGACGTGGACAAGGACGTCGACATCGAGGTCGCCGAGGGCAAGCTGACGATCACCGGTCGCAGCGCCGAGCGGACCGAGTCCGACAAGGCGGGCGTGCTGGTCCGCGAGATCCGCTCCGGCGAGTTCCGCCGCCAGTTCAGCCTCCCGCGTGGCGTCACGGCCGACCGCGTCGAGGCCGACTACGACAGGGGTCTGCTCAAGGTCCGCGTGCGTGAGGTCGTCCCGCAGCCGGCCCAGCCTGCCAAGATCAAGGTCCGCAGCCAGGCCACGGCCCAGCTGACCGAGGCCACGCCGGCAGCCGACGTGGCAGACGGGACCCAGGCCGACGCCGAGTGACCAGCTGGCCATCTGATCAGTAGTAACCAACGCAGTAACCAACGCAACACCGGGGGCGGCCGACCAAGTCGGCCGTCCCCGAAGCATGTCCGGACCCGGTTCGCTCGGCCGGTCGTTCGCCAGCTCATGGTGCAGGGGCAAGCGCCGCGGATGTGCGCCCGGCCAGGCCACCGCCCCGTGGCTTGCCTGCCCTGCGGCTTGGCGCAGGCCGTCGACCCGGCATCCAGGGCACGAGCGAGTCAGGCGAGGGCCGAGGCCAGGTCCGGTCAGGCGCAGGCCCGGTCGGCGCAGGCCTGTCGAGCGAGGGTTGAGGCGGCTTGATCTGGTCAGGCGCGGCTGGCCAGATCAAGTGCTGGCCAGGTGGGAGCTGACCAGGTGAGGCTTGGTCGGGTGAGGCCTGGGCTACGCCGATGCTGTGTGGCCCGCTGTGGCGAACAGCTCGTCCCAGGCGGCCGCCACCTGCCTCGCGCACGTGTTCGGTGACACGCCGCCGACGCCGGTGCCCAGGCCGGGGATGGCGATGCTGTGGATCACCTTCGAGACCGGCCTGCCGTCCTCGACGCGCCCGGTCTGCCACGTGCGGAACACGGCTCGCGCGGCCAGGTACGGGTGCACCGTGTCGACCGGCAAAGTGGTCGACGGCTCCCGCATCGTCGGTGCGCTGATCAGCCAGCTCGGCCGGACCGCGCCCGTCGCCACCACCACCGCCTCGCCGACCGGTAGTTCGCCACCGTGGAAGGCCAGCACCGCGCTGCGGACCCGCTGCTCGATGGTGGGCCACGCGGTCGAGTACACCGCGTCGATCCCGCCACGCATCAGTCCGAACGAGTTCGCCGGGCTGACCACCGCGTCGGTGCCGATCTCCAGGATCGAGCCGTGGTGCACCTGGATCCCCGGTCGGTCGGCCGCTATCCGCCGCCACGCCTCCGCCATGGCGTCGTTGACCGCGCACAACACGATGCGTGGTCCCCGGTTCGGTTCGGTCGGCTCAACCTCCGAGTCCGCGGTCACCCCGTCAGCATGGCATTCCGGCGGCTCCCGACGTAACCAGGTGTCCTACCCGCCGAATGGGTGATCTCTGCCTCACCCAACCCGAACCCCACCAGCACAGCAACCCGACCAGACGACCCGGTCACGTCCGCCCACTCCGCCCGAACCCACGCGGTTAGGGTGATCCCCGTGTCGCGCATCGCGTATTTCGGCCCGCAGGGGACTTTCACCGAGCAGGCCGCCTTGCACCTGGTGGACGCGGTGGCCGACGAGCTGGTCCCCGTCGAGACCGTCCCCGCCGCCCTGGCCGCCGTCCGCGCGGGCGACGTGGACGCCGCCTGCGTGCCCGTCGAGAACTCCGTCGAAGGCGCCGTCAACGCCACCATGGACGCCTTGGTGGACGGCGATCCGCTGATCGTGATGGCCGAGTTCGTGCTGCCGGTCCGGTTCAGCGTCCTGGTCCGGCCCGGCACGAAAAGCGAGGATATTCACACCGTCGCCAGCCACCCGCACGCCCTCGCGCAGGTCCGCGTCTGGCTCACCGAGAACCTGCCGCACGCCGAGGTCGTCGCATCGACATCGACGGCCGCCGCTGCCGTCGCCGTGGAAAAGGGCCAGTTCGACGCCGCCGTCACGGCCCCCGTCGCGCTGACCCACTATCCGCTGGCCGCCCTCGCCACCGACGTCGCCGATGTGGCCGACGCCGCCACCCGCTTCCTGCTGCTGCGCAGGCCGGGCGTGTTACCGGTGCCGACAGGCGCGGACCGCACCTCCCTCGTCGCGATCACGGCTGACCGGACCGGTGCCCTGGCCGACCTCCTGGTCGAACTGGCCGAGCGGGGCATCAACCTGACCCGGATCGAGTCCCGCCCGACGAAGGGCAGGCTGGGCGAGTACCGGTTCTTCTTCGACGTGGACGGTCACATCGCCGAGGCCCGGCTCGGTGACGCCGTGGCCGCGCTGCGCCGCAGGTGCACGTCGGTCCGCTTCCTCGGTTCCTACCCGAAGGCCGACGGGCTGCCCACCACCCCGGCTCCCGGCACGACCGACGCCGACTTCCAGGCGGCGGCCGACTGGGTCGCCCAGGTCCGCCAGGGGCACGGCGCATGACCAGGCTGATCCTGGCCCGTCACGGCCAGACCGACGCGAACGTCCGGATGTCGATCGATTCGGCGCCGCCGGGTGGCCCGCTCACCGAGCAGGGCCAACGGCAGGCCGAAGAACTCGCCGACGCCCTGGTCAGCGAGCCGATCGTGGCTGTCTACGCGAGCACGGCGATCCGCGCCCAGCAGACCGCCCAGCCGATCGCTGACCGCCACGACCTCAAGGTCCAGATCGTCGAGGGACTGCACGAGGTCGGTGTCGGCGACCTGGAGGGCAACACCGACCACGACTCGCTGCGGGCCTTCGCCGAGGTGTTCCGCGCCTGGGCGATGGACGGCGACCTCGACCGGCCGATGCCGGGCGGCGAGACCGGTCGGCACGCCGTCGACCGGTTCAGGCGGGCACTGGACTGCATCCAGGCCGCTCACCAGCACGGAGTGGTCGTCGTGGTCAGCCACGGCGCGATGCTGCGCCTGGTCACACCGCATCTGGCGGACAACCTGCACACGGTGACCGGCGAGTTGGCCATGTTGCAGAACACAGCACGAATCGTGCTGGAAGAGGATTCGGCGAGCCCCGGCGGCTGGCATTGTGTCGAGTGGGCCGGTGTCCGGCTGGGTGCGGCGACGTGACCCGGCGGGCAACGTAACCTAGCGTCTTGCGGTGGGACCGGAGAGCGAGCGAACGGGAGGGACGCATGAGCGGGCGAACCCTTCCGGGGGGCACCGACATGAGCGGGCGTAGGACACGATGAGCGAGGACACTCCGCTGCTGCGCAGCCTGCGGGCCGCCGTGGCCGGCAATCCGGATGACGTGCCGTTGCGGCTGCATCTGGCCGAGTTGCTGCTCGACCGTGGCCTGCCGGACGAGGCGATCACGCACGTCGCGGCTGCCCTGCACCGGGTGCCGAACTCGACCGCGGGCCGGGCGCTGATGGGCCGGGCGATCGCGCAGCGGGACAGCAACTCCGAGCCCGACACGCAGCCGACCGGCCGGAACATGCGGCCCGTGCCGGCAGCACCGAGACGGCAGGCCGGTGACGAGCCGACCGAGCGGCACAGCTTCAACTGGATCGCCGCCGAAGGGCAGTTCGCCGGTGTTCCGCAGCCGTTCGTGGACAGTGGCACCGCGCCGCTGGGCGCCCCGATCCTGTTCGACGTGGAGACCGCGCAGGTCCGGTTGTCCGACGTGGGCGGCATGACCGAGGTGAAGCAGCGGCTGAACGCCGCCTTCCTCGGTCCGATGCGCAACCCGGAACTGCGCAGGCTGTACGGCAAGAGCCTGCGCGGCGGCCTGCTGCTCTACGGGCCGCCCGGCTGCGGCAAGACGTTCCTGGCCCGCGCGATCGCCGGTGAGCTGGGGGCCCGGTTCCTCTCGGTGACCCTGGCCGACGTGCTCGACATGTGGGTCGGCTCGTCCGAGCGCAACCTGCGGGATCTCTTCGCCGAGGCGAGGCGGGCAGCGCCGTGCGTGCTGTTCCTGGACGAGATCGACGCGTTGGGGCACAAGCGAAGCCAGTTGCGGGCCAGTGCCGCGCAGCGGGGCACGGTGAACCAGCTGCTCTCCGAACTGGACGGCGTGCAGCAGACCAACGAGGGTGTTTTCGTGCTCGCCGCGACGAACCATCCGTGGGATGTGGACGCCGCGCTGCGCAGGCCGGGCCGACTGGACCGGATGCTGTTGGTGCTGCCGCCCGACCAGCCCGCCCGCGAGGCGATCCTGCGCTACCACCTGCGGGACCGGCCGGTGTCCGGCGTGAACCTGCGGGATCTGGCCAAGCGCACGGAGGACTACTCGGGTGCCGACCTGGCGCACCTGTGCGAGACGGCCGTCGAGCGCGCGCTGATGGAGTCGGCGCGCACCGGCAAGGCCCGCAAGATCGGCAGGCAGGACTTCGACGCGGCGCTGGCCGAGGTGCGGCCGTCCACCGGGGCGTGGCTGTCGGTGGCCCGCAATGTCGCGCTGTTCGGCAACTCCGACGGCAGCTACGACGATCTGCACCGCTACCTGAAGCGTCGCCGGATGGCGTGACCAGCCGATGTCGGACCTCGCTGCCGGCCAGGCGGACAGCACACCGGCCCAGGCCGCTCTCCGGCTGATCAACGCCGGCCGGGCGGATGACGCGGTGGGTGTGCTCGGTCGCTTCCTCGCCGGGCAGCCCACCGACGTGCCAGCGCTGGGCCTGTTGTCGCTGGCTCACCTGCGGGCCGGCCGGTGGGCCGACGCGCTGATCGCGGCGGACCAGGCGATCGGGCTGGAACCGGGGTATCTGCCGGCGTGGCAGCGGCGCTGCATCGCGTTGATCGAACTGGACCGGATGGCCGACGCCGAGGTCGCGGCGGTCGAGTATCTGCGGTTGGCGCCGGACGAGTGGCACGCGCACTACACGACAGCACGGGTGCTGCGCGCCAGACCGGGCCGTCGACAGGCAGCGCTGTCGCATGCCCGGCGGGCCGTCGAACTCGCGCCGGACGACGCCAACGCGCACAACCTGTTGGGCGTTGTGCACCGGGCACTGGAGGACCGGCCGGCCGCCGAGCTGGCCTACCGGACCGCCCTGTCCATCGATCCGACCCACGCGCTGGCCAGGTCGAACCTGGCGCTGTTGACGTTGGGCCGAGCGGGCACCGACGAGGTGATGGCCGGATTGCGCGAGGCCGCGGCCAGTGATCCGCAGCAGTCCGCGATCCACCGGAACATGGCGCTCCTCGCGGTGCTCGTGCTGGTCCGCGGGGGGACCTGGCTGACGCTGGTCGACCTCATGATCACGTGGTTCGTGTCGGCCATGGCCCAGGACACCGCCACGGCGCGGCTGATCGTCTTCGGGCTGGTCGTGGTCGGTTGGGTGGGCATGGTCGGCTGGTGGTGGACGCGGCAGCGGCCCTACCTGCGGTCACTCGTGCCGGCCGCGGTCGGGAAGCTGGTCCGCACGTCGGACGCGAAATGGGGCATGTTCGGCATCGTGGCGGCCGTGGCGTGCTGCCTGGCCGCGCTGTGGTGGCCTGCCGCCGGGTTGGGGCTGGTGATCCTCGGTTATGTCGTCCAACTCGCCGGCTCGGGCACCAGCAGACGGATGGCGGCCCGACACCGGCGCCAGGCAGCAGTAGACCGGGCTTAACCCCAGCCGAGTTCGTGCAATGTCGCGTCGTCGATGCCGAAATGGTGGCCGATCTCGTGCACCACGGTGACGCCCACCTGCCGGACCACGTCCGCCTCGGAATCGCAGATCCGCAGAATCGGCAGCCGGAAGATGGTGATCCGGTCCGGCAGCACCCCGGAATAGTACGAAGTGCGTTTGGTCAGTGCCACACCGTGATATAGGCCAAGCAGGTTGTGATTTTCCGGATCGATGTCCTCGACGAGCACCACGACGTTGCTCATCTCGGCCATGAATCGCCGTGGAATGGTGTCCAACGCGTCGGCGACCAGTTCTTCGAATCGTTCCGGCGTCATGTCCACGGCCATGGCTCAGCCGCCCGGTTTGCTGGTCGGCGCCGAGGCGCCGTGGCCGATGCCCTTGATCGAGTTGATCACCGGGCCCAGTCCGCTGCCGTCCGGCAGCAGCGCGCCGACCTTGCAGTTCACCTGGTACGAGCCGGCATCCCAGCTCTGCCGCGTGATCGTGTCCCAGGTGACCGACAGCTGGTAGGCGTTGAGATCGGCGTCGCCGGTGTAGGTGGCCGCGATCGGCTGGCACAGCTTGCCCAGCGCGGTCTGCTGCTGCCCGACCGGTGGATAGCCGTCCGGGAACTGGCCGCGCAGGCTGACCGTGCCGACGATCTCGTAGGCGTGCTGGGTGCCACACGACACCGGCCCGCCCGCCGCCTTCTTCACCAGCGCGAGGCAGGTGCCGGCCGCGTACACGTCGGACTGGTCGGCACCCCGGGCCGAACCGGTGGTGGACAGCAGTTGGCCCGACGGCGTGGAGCGTTGCAGCCCGCAGCGCAGGGTCCGGTCGCCGGAGGTCCACTGGGCGGCGGTCGGCTTGAGCGCGCCGACGGTGTACTTGCCGGCCGGGTCGAGTTTGCCGAGGTAGTTGGTGGCACCGGTGGTGCAGCTGCTCTGGGCGGCCTTCTGCCACGCGGCCTCGTCCGGGAACGGCGAGCCGGGCGGGTACTGGCCGGAGATGTCCGCCGAGCCGGTGACCTCGAACAAATGGGGTTGGCCGCAGTCCACGGCGGCCAGGTTCGCCGCGTCCGGCCGGGTCCACGTGAGGCACGTGCCCGGTGTGGCGCTCGCGACGACGGCAGCGGGGTCCTCGGCGGCCCGGCCGGGCGCGATCGGCCAGCCGGTGACCGCGCTCAACCCGAGCAGCACAACGGCACCGACGAAGGCGCCGAGCATGTACAGCCGGGTGCTACCCACTGGACTCGCGGGGTGCAGCCGGCCGGCGTTGACGGACATCACCTCCATGATGCCCGGTATGCCGTCGGGTGTTCTCGGTCGGGTGACCCTGCCGGATATGTCAAGCTGGGAGGCACACCTGCCGGGGAGAACTGATGAGTGACGACGAGCGCTACCGCCTGCCGGAGCCGGACATGGGGATGTTCGGCGACGGTGAGCCAGCCGACGAGCCGACGACGGAGAACAAGCCGCAGGGCACCATGCGGTTCCAGGATTCCGACACGACCAGGCCTCGGCCGCCGACGCTGGCCGAGCAGCGGGCCCGTGCGCAGGCCGAACGTGAGCAGCAGGAGCAGGCGGTCGCCGCGCAGGCAGCGGTGGAAGCCGCGGCCCGGCGCCGCAGGCGGGTGCTGATCGGCGGCGGGGTGACCATCGGTGTGGTCGCGGTGATCGGTGCCGCGTACCTGTTGGCCAAGCCGAAGGACGTGACCGCGCAGTGCGCGTCGGCCGCCGGCGCCAACACGGACACCGTGGTGGCCGACCAGAACTGCGACCCGGACTACGCGGCCGCGCACGGCGGCTACGTGAGCAACGGTTTCATCTTCCTGCCGCTGGTCGGCGGCGGTTTCGGCCAGTACCACTACTACTACGGCGGCGGCAACGTGCCGGTGGGCCAGCGGGTCAGCGGTGGATCGTTCACCGCGCCGGACAACGCCAACGTGAAGACGAAGTCGGGCAAGACCATCCAGCGCGGCGGCTTCGGCATCGGCGGCAAGAGTGGTGGAAGCGGGGGCAGCTAGTGCGCAGGGAGCGGTCGGCGCCACGATTGGGCTGGCAGCAGGAGATCCACGACCAGGGCCTGGTCTACGACACACCGGGACGCGACGCGGCCGGGCGGGCGCGGCCGTACTGGGACGAGTCGGTGCACTACGTCTTCGAGATGGACGAGGTGCTGGCGCTGGAGGCGGATGTCGAGCTGCTGCACTCGATGTGCCTGGACGCCGTGGAGCACGTGGTGCTGACCGAGCGCTACCGCGATTTCGGTATCCCGGAGTGGGCGTGGCAGGCGATCGGTGAGTCGTGGCGGCGGTCCGATCCGCACGTGTACGGCCGGTTCGACCTGCGCTACGACGGCAGCGCGCCGGCGAAACTGTTGGAGTACAACGCGGACACGCCGACATCGCTGCTGGAAGCCGCTGTGGTGCAGTGGTTCTGGAAGACCACCGTGTTCCCCGACGACGACCAGTGGAACTCGATCCACGAGAAGCTGGTGGACCGCTGGCGCGAACTCGGCGACACGCTGCCGTCCAACGAGCTGCACTTCACGTGGTCCAGCGCGGAGCCGACCGGCGAGGACCACGTCACCACCACCTACCTCCAGCAGACGGCGGCCGAGGGCGGCATGAACACGGTCGGCCTGGCGATCGAGGACCTGGGCTGGGACTCGCTGCTGAACCGGTTCGTCGATCTGGCCGACTCGCCGATGAGCACCGTGGTGAAGCTGTATCCGTGGGAGTGGATCGTGGCCGACGAGTTCGGCCGGCACGCGGTGGAGTCGCTGCCCAAGACACTGTGGATCGAACCGCTGTGGAAGATGCTGCTGTCCAACAAGGCGCTGCTGGCGATCCTGTGGGAGATGCATCCCGGCCACCCGAATCTGCTGCCCGCGTTCCTGGACCAGCCGGGCATGCTGACCGAGTACGTGCGCAAGCCGAAGTTGGGCCGGGAGGGCGCGAACATCCAGATCGTGGCCCCGGGCAGCGAGGTGACCACCGGTGGCGTGTACGGCCAGGAGGGCTACGTCTACCAGCTGTTCGACCCGCTGCCCGAGTTCGACGGGTACCGGCCTGCGCTGGGTGCGTGGCTGGTCGGTGACGAGTCGGCGGGCCTGGGCATCCGGGAGACGGCCGGGTTGATCACCGATGACGGGGCGTCGTTCGTGCCGCATCGCATTGAGGGGTAATCCGGTCGAGGCGCGCGCGGCCCGGAGACTAGGCTGACGTGCTGTGATCGAGCTGCGGACCGTGCGCGACAACCCGGAGGCGGTGCGCTCGTCGCAGCGCGCCCGAGGCGAGGACGAGACGCTGGTGGACGGGTTGCTGTCCACCGACGAGCGCCGTCGGTCCGCCGTCAGCCGGGCCGATTCGCTGCGTGCCGAGCAGAAGGCGCTGGGCAAGCAGGTCGGCCGCGCGTCCGGGGACGAGCGGGCCGCGCTGCTGGCCAAGGGCAAGGAACTGGCCGCCGAGGTCAAGGCGGCCGAGGCGGCGCAGGCCGAGGCCGACGCGCTGTTCACGGCCGCGCACAAGCGGGTGTCCAACGTGGTCGAGGACGGCACCCCGCCGGGCGGTGAGGACGACTACGTCGTGCTCAAGCACGTCGGTGACGTGCCGGAGTTCGACTTCGAGCCGCGCGACCACCTGGCGCTGGGCGAGGGCCTGCGCGCGATCGAGATGGAGCGCGGCGCGAAGGTGTCCGGCGCCCGGTTCTACTTCCTGGCCGGCGTCGGCGCGCAGTTGCAGCTCGGTCTGCTGAACATGGCCATGCAGCAGGCGATCGCGGCCGGGTTCACACCGTTGATCACGCCGACCCTGGTGCGCCCGGAGATCATGGAGGGCACCGGTTTCCTCGGTGCGCACGCCAGCGAGGTCTACCGGCTGCGGGACGACGACCTGTTCCTGGTCGGCACGTCCGAGGTGCCGATGGCCGGTTTCCACAGCGACGAGATCCTGGACCTGAGCGCCGGCCCGGTGCGCTATGCCGGCTGGTCGTCCTGCTACCGCAGGGAAGCCGGTTCGTACGGCAAGGACACCCGCGGCATCATCCGCGTGCACCAGTTCGACAAGGTCGAGATGTTCTCCTACTGCCCGCCCGAGCAGGCGCACGACGAGCACCTGCGGCTGCTGGCGTGGGAAGAGGAGATGCTGGCCAAGGTCGAGCTGCCCTATCGGGTGATCGACGTGGCGGCCGGTGATCTGGGGTCCAGCGCGGCCCGCAAGTACGACTGCGAGGCGTGGCTGCCCACCCAGCGCACCTACCGCGAGGTCACGTCCACGTCGAACTGCACGACGTTCCAGGCGCGCAGGCTGAACGTCCGGTTCCGGGACGCCGACGGCAAGCCGAGGACCGCCGCCACGCTGAACGGCACGCTGGCCACCACCCGCTGGATCGTGGCCATTCTGGAGAACCATCAGCAGGCCGACGGGTCGGTCCGGGTACCTGAGGCACTGCGGCCGTACCTGGGTGGGCGTGCGGTGCTGACTCCTGCCGGACGGTGACCGGTCAGCCCGCTTCGGGCGGCGAGCTCAGGCCATCAGACGACCGGCGCACACTTACCCACCGTGCGACACTCGAACACGTGAAGCAGTTACCAGCCACCCCCACCACGGCGGCGCGCGATCGCCACCGCGGGCCCGGCGGCCGTCAGGGCCAAGGCTCCCGACGTCCACCGCCCGCGCGACGGCGGTGGGCGGACAGTCGCCAGACCAGGCTCGTTCGTCACGTTGTCGCCCCCGCCCCGTGCCCCTTCACCCCTGGCGGAATCCACGAACGAAGCGCCACCGGCCGGCCGTTCTGCGGCGCGGCGATGTAGATGGTTGTCAACGCGTACGGCCGGCCACTGTGCAAGCACTCCAAACCGCAGCGGCCCGGCAGGCCCGCCCGCTACAGCGGCCGCTGTAGCGTGTGGTGCGAGTGGCGCACCGTGGTTTATGCGATCCTGCTGCCCTTCGCCACACTGGTAGCTCTGCTTGTCACTTTCGTGCCCCACAACGCCATGTTCGGACTCCAGTAGATCCCCGAGCCTCTCCACCTGGGTGGGCGTGAGGTGCTGACTCCTGCCGGACGGTGACCGGTTAGCCTGTGACCACGCCCTGATGATCCGGCCGGGAGGCCACGTGGTTGACAATGCTGATGTCTGGCTGATCATTCCGGTCTACAACGAGGCCACCGTGATCGGTGATGTCGTGCGTGGTGTGCTGCGGACGTTCCCGAACGTGGTGTGCGTCGACGACGGCAGCAAGGACGGCTCGGCCGGGCAGATCAGGACGTCCGGTGCGCACCTGGTGCAACACCCGATCAACCTGGGCCAGGGCGGTGCGCTGCAGACCGGCATCGAGTACGCCCGCGAGCAGCCCGGCGCCGAGTACTTCGTGACGTTCGACGCGGACGGCCAGCACCAGGTCGAGGACGCCCTTGGCATGGTGGAGCGGCTGCGGACCGAGCCGCTGGACATCATCGTGGGCACCCGGTTCCACGGCGACACCTCGCACATTCCGCTGGCCAAGCGGCTGGTGCTGCGCACGGTGGTCGCCCTGTCGCCCCGGCTGCGCAGGCTGAACCTGACGGACGCGCACAACGGGCTGCGGGCGTTCAACCGCACGGTCGCCACGCATATGGAGATCCGGCTGTCCGGCATGGGGCACGCGTCGGAGATCGTCGAGATGATCGACGTGCACCAGTGGCGGGTGGCCGAGGAGCCGGTGACGATCGTCTACACCGAGTACTCGATGGCCAAGGGGCAGTCGCTGATCAACGGGGTGAACATCCTGTTCGACACGGCCCTCAAGACCGGTCCGCGGCGCTAGGAGGCACTGTCATGCTGATCCAGTTCCTGCTCATCGCGGCGGTCCTGCTGCTGCTGGTGTTCTTCCTGCGCAACCACGGCACGTCCAGGGCGCGGGCCAGCGTCAAGATCGGCTTCGTGCTGTTCCTGGCGTTCGGCGTGGTCGCGGTGCTCTACCCGGACACAGTCACCAGGCTGGCCCAGTCGGTCGGCGTCGGCCGTGGTACCGACCTGGTGCTCTACGGGCTGGTCGTGGCCTTCGCCTTCGCGATGATCAACACCTACCTGCGGTTCCGCGAGTGGGAACTGCGTCAGGCCAGGCTGGCCAGGGCGGTCGCGCTGCGCGACGCGGAGCCCCCGCAGGCCTAAGGCTCCTAACGCAACAACTGGCCACCGCTCGCTGATCGAACGCCGTTGTGTCAGGAACTCTGAGCCCGGAAGTAGTCCACGGTCCGCCGCACACCCTCGGCGACCGGTACCTGCGCGGTCCAGCCCAGTTCGGCCGCTGCCCGGCTCGCGTCCAGCGCGGACGCCCGCAGGTCACCCAGCCGACCCGGTGCCGGTTCCGGCTGGTCCGGCCGGCCCGCGGCGGCCGCGACCAGACGGTGCAGTTCCCGGTCGGAGGTCTGCACGCCGGTGCCGATGTTGTAGCGCCGACCGTTGCCGGCCGGGCCGGTCGCGGCCAGGAACGCGGCGGCCACGTCGCCGACGTACACGTAGTCCCTGGTGTTGCCGCCGTCGCCGAAGATCCGGGTCGGCTCACCGGCCAGCAGCGCCCGCGCGAAGATCGCGATCACGCCTGCCTCGCCGTGCGGGTCCTGCCGGGGGCCGTACACGTTGGCCAGCGCCAGGATGGTGCACTCCAGGCCGTAGAGCTGGCGGAACGCGTTGAGGTACAGCTCGCCGGACACCTTGCTCACCGCGTACGGGGACAGCGGGTTGACCGGGGTGTCCTCGCCGACCGGCAGGTTGTCCGGGGTGCCGTAGATGGAGCCGCCCGACGACGCGAACACGATCTTGCGGGTGCCTGCCTTGCGGGCCGCCTCCGCCACGTTGATCGTGCCGAGCACGTTCTGCCTGGCGTCGTTGGCCGGGTCGGTGACGCTGTGCCGCACGTCGATCTGGGCGGCCAGGTGACAGATCACCTCGGGCGCCACCTCGGCGCACACGTCGACCAGCGCCGGGTCGTTGATGTCCAGCCGGTGCAGGGTGGACGCACCCGCCTCGGCCAGGTTGGAGCCGCGGCTCAGGTCGTCCACGACGTGCACATCGTGGCCCCGCGCCAGCAACAGGTCGACCAGCGTCGACCCGATGAAACCGGCACCACCGGTGACCAGAATCCGCACGTTCACGCTCCCTGTCGGTCCGAAACCGGCCTGCTCGCCCCGAACGCGTGCCGGGCCAGCATCCGCGCGCCGTTCCGCTGGCCACCGAGCATCGCGGCGGGCAGCAGGGTCAGCGCGTGCAGCCGGGACGACACGTGGTGGTGGGCCACCCTGGCGGCCCTGTCCCAGCCCTGCTGGCGCATCCGCTCGGCCACGTCCAGGAAGTAGTTGCGTTCCTCGACGAACCGGCTGGCGGCCAATGCCCCACGGGCGGACACACTGGCGTCGTGCCGGCGGTACTGGAAGCACACCGTGTCGTCCACGGCCAGCGAGTAACCACGCTGCACCAGGTCGATGACCAGCGCCAGGTCCTGCACGATGGTCAGGCCCTCGCGGAACCCGACCGACTGGATCGCCTCGCGGCGCCAGCACAGCGCGGGGAAGTACATCCAGTTGCCACGCAGCAGGCTGACCGCCAGTTGTTCGCCGCGCAGCACCGTGCGCCCGGTGAAGCGGGGCCGGTAGAAGCGCTGCTTGGTGTTGTCCACCAGGCCGCGGTAGGGCCTGCCCTGCGCGTTCACGATCTCCACGCCGGGCTGCACGATGGCCGCGTCCGGGCAGTCCTTCACCACCGACCGCACGGTACGCAGATAGTTGGGCAGCATCACGTCGTCCGAGCCGATGATCACGACGTTGTCGAACTCGGCCAGCTCGACGCACTTCTGGAAGTTCCGGTTGATACCGAGGTTGCGTGCGTTGCGCTGGTAGCGGATTCGGCTGTCGGACAGGCCGTGGAACCAGTCGGGCACCCGGTCGTCCGGGTAGCAGTCGTCCACGACGGTGAGTCGCCAGTCACCGTCGTCCTGCGCGAGGACACTGCGCACCGTCTCCTGCATCAGGGATATATCCCCGTAGTACGGGAGCATGATGTCGAAGGTCACCGGATGAACTCCGCGCGCTGGACGGGTGGGTGTTCACCGTAGCAAGACGCCTGTCAGGCCGGCATTGTGGCCAACTGGTCGGCGATGTGGTCGGCGATCTCCAGCGCGCTGGTGGCGGCAGGCGACGGCGCGTTGAGCACATGTACCTGATGGGGCGCCGTTTCAATCAGGAAATCGTCCACCAGGGACCCGTCTGGCAGCACCGCCTGGGCACGCACCCCGGATTCGGCGCGTACCAGGTCAGCGGGGGTGAGCGCGGGCACCAGCCGGGCCAGGCCGGCGGCGAACCGGCGGCGGGACAGTGAACGCGCCACCTCGTCCACCCCGGTCCGGACGAATTTCCTGCCCATCCGCCACATCCCGGGGAACCGCGCCACTTCGCTGATGTCCCGGATGGACACGTCCGACCAGCGGTAGCCCTCCCGGCTCAGCGCCAGCACCGCGTTCGGTCCGGCGTGCACGCTGCCGTCCAGCATCCGGGTCAGGTGCACACCGAGGAACGGCAGCGCCGGGTTGGGCACCGGGTAGATCAGGCCGCGCACCAGGCCCCTGGCGCGCGGGCGCAGCTCGTAGTACTCGCCGCGGAACGGCACGACGGTCGCGGCCGGCCGTAGCCCGGCCAGCCGGGCCACCCGGTCGGCCTGTAGCCCGGCGCAGTTGACCAGTGCGTCGCAGCGCAGCACCTCGTTCGGCGTGGCCACCTCGACACCGCCGGTCCGGCCGGGCCGGATGCCCAGCACCGGGGTGTTCAGCCGCAGGTCGGCACCGGTTTCGGTGAGTTCGGCGACCATCGCGCTGCACACGGCCGGGAAGTCGATGACCGCCGTGGTGTCCACCCACAGCGCGGCCACGCAGGCCACCTCGGGCTCGTGCTCCCTGGCCTGCGCGGGGGTGAGCCGCGTCACTGGCACGCCGTTGGCACGCGCGCGTTCGGCCAGCGCGGCCAGCCGGGGCACCTCGTCCTCACTCGTGGCCACGATCAGCTTGCCGCACACGTCGACCGGTGTGCCGTGCTCCTTGGCGTACGCGACCATCGACAGGTTGCCGGCCACCGACATCCGGGCCTTCAGCGAACCGGGCCGGTAGTACAGACCGGCGTGCACGACGTTGCTGTTGTGCCCCGTCTGGTGCGCGGCCCAGTGGTCCTCCTTCTCGAACACCGTGACCCGGTCGCCGCGCCGGGTCAGTTCCCGGGCCACCGCGAGCCCGATGATGCCGCCGCCCACCACTGACACATGTCGCAACGTGGCCTCCTGGTTACACTCCGTGCGTGACGAGCCGGGAGAACGACATCGCGCTC